>NZ_QQRR01000003.1 GCF_003439925.1 Haloprofundus halophilus | reverse complement strand
GAGGGGACGCTCGCGGTCGTCACCGAGGCGACCGTCTCGCTCGAACCGATTCCCGAGACGAAGGCGGTCGCGCTCCTGACCTACGAGGACGTCTACGACGCCGCCGCCGACGTCGCGCCCATCCTCGAACACGGCCCCGCCGCCGTCGAACTCATCGACGACGTGCTCATCGACCTCGCGCTCGAAACCGCCGAGTTCCGCGACGTGGCCGCGTCGCTCCCGGAGGGGACGCGCGGCGCGCTGCTCGTCGAGTTCTACGCCGACTCCGAGGCTGACGGCCGCCAGCAGGTCGCCGACCTCCTCGCCTCGCGCGTTCCATCGGCGACGCCCGAGACGACGCCGTCTGCGGGGGCCGAACTCGCCGACGACGCCCGCGCGTTCGCGGCGCTGGAAGCGCACGACGCCGAGGAGCGCGCCGGGCTCTGGAAGATGCGAAAGGCGGCCGCGCCGATTCTGCTGTCGCGGACGACCGACGAGAAACACATCTCGTTCATCGAGGACTGCGCGGTGCCCGCCGAACGACTCCCGGAGTACGTCGACCGGTTCCGCGAGGTCATCGACGAGTACGACGCGAACACGAGCTTCTACGCCCACGCCGGGCCGGGCGTCCTCCACGTCCGTCCGCTCGTCAACACGAAGACCGTCGAGGGGCTGGCGGCGTTCGAGCGTATCGCCGACGCGGTGACGGAGTTCGTCGTCGAGTTCGGCGGCTCGGTGTCGGGCGAGCACGGCGACGGCCGAGCGCGCTCGCAGTGGAACCGGAGACTGTACGGCGACCGCCTCTGGCGGGCGTTCCGCGACCTGAAGACCGCGTTCGACCCCGACTGGCTGTTGAATCCCGGTCAGGTCTGCGGCTACGACGAGTCGGAGACGCCGCCGGCGGACGTACCCCCGCGGGCGAACGTCGTCTCGATGACCGAGAACCTGCGGTTCGACCCCGACTACGAGTTCGACCCCGACTTCGACCCCGCACTCGAGTGGGAGAACGCGAACGGTTTCCAGGGGATGGCCGAACTCTGTCACGGCTGCGGCGGCTGCCGCGGGGAACAGGACACGACGGGCGGCGTGATGTGTCCGACGTACCGCGCCGCCGACGAGGAGAGCCTCTCGACCCGCGGGCGGGCGAACATGCTCCGACAGGCGATGAGCGGCGAGCTCTCCGAATCGAGTCACGACGTCGAGTTCATGCGCGAAATCGTCGACCTCTGCGTCGGCTGCAAGGGCTGTGCGCGCGACTGCCCGAGCGAAGTCGACATGGCGAAGCTCAAAGCCGAGGTCGAACACGCCCACCACGAGCGCCACGGTGCGAGCCTGCGCGACCGCCTGTTCTCGGAGGTCGACCGCCTCAACGCCCTCGGGTCGGCGCTCGCTCCCGTCGCGAACCTCGCACCGAAGCTCCCGGGCGCGCGGACGGTACTGGAGAAGACCGTCGGTATCGCGCGGGAACGGTCGCTGCCGACGTTCCACCGCGAGACGTTCGTCGACTGGTTCGACGAGCGCGGCGGCTCCCGCGTTCCGGCGTCGTCGGCCGACAGGCGGGTTCTCCTGTTCCCCGACACGTACACGAACTACAACCACCCCGAGGCCGGGAAGGCGGCCGTTCGCGTGCTCGAAGCGGCGGGCGTCCACGTCGCGCTCCCCGACGGCGTCACCTCGACCGGCCGGCCCGCCCACTCGAAGGGCTTTCTCGACCGCTCGCGGGAGCGCGCCGAGACGAACGTTGCGGCGCTGGCCCCCCGCGTCGCCGACGGCTGGGACGTCGTGCTCGTGGAACCGTCGGACGCGGTGATGCTGCAGTCGGACTACCTCGACCTGCTCGGCGGGTCGTCGAAGGAGGGCGACGCGGGTCGAGCAGTCCCCGTCGCGGACGTCGAAGCCGTCGCGGCAAACACCTACGGCGTGATGGAGTATCTCGACGCGTTCCGCCTCGACGAGGCGCTATCGCCGTCGGCACCCGCCGAGTCGCTGACGTACCACGGCCACTGCCACCAGAAGGCGACGCGGAAAGACCACCACGCCGTCGGCGTCCTGCGGCGCGTTGGCTACGAGGTCGACCCGCTGGACTCGGGCTGTTGCGGGATGGCCGGGAGCTTCGGCTACGAGGCCGAACACTACTCGATGAGCAGAGCTATCGGCGAGATTCTGTTCGACCAGGTCGAGGAGAGCGGCGGCGAAACCGTCGTCGCACCCGGCGCGTCCTGTCGGACCCAACTCGGCGACCGCGACGAGTCGGCACCGGAACCGCCCCACCCCATCGAGAAAGTCGCCGAGGCGGTCGGGCGCTGACGCGACAATCCTAGGGCCACAAAAATAGAGAGCGGTCGAACGGTCAGCGCGAACGCCGTATCAGGGCCACAGCCCGCGCGTCGCCTTCGCTTCGCCGATGCGCGATAGCGCGACCGCGTAGGCGCCGTCGCGCCACGTCAGGTCGCGCTCGTCGACCTCGGTACGGACGGCGTTCCACGCCTTCAGCATCTCCGTCTCCAGTTCCTCGTGGACGCGGTCGAGCGGCCACGTTCGGCGGTTGATGTCCTGGAGCCACTCGAAGTACGAGACGGTGACGCCGCCGGCGTTGGCGAGGATGTCCGGTATCACGGGAATCTCCCGCTCTTCGAGAATCGTGTCGGCGGCGAACGTCGTCGGTCCGTTCGCGCCCTCGACGACGAGCTTCGCCTGCAGATCGTCGACGTTGTCGGCGGTGATGGCGTTGCTGACGGCCGCCGGAATAAGCACGTCGACGTCGAGTTCGAGGAGTTCCGCGTTCGTGAGCGACTCCGGCGCGTCGTAGCCCGACACCATACCCGGGCGCTCGTCGTGTCCCTCGACGTCGTTCGTGTCGAGGCCGTCGGGGTCGTAGATGGCGCCGTTGACGTCGCTGACGGCGACGACCTTCGCGCCCCACTCGTCGAGGAGGCGGGCGGCGTTCGCACCGACGCTGCCGAAGCCCTGGACGGCGACGGTCGTCTCCTCGACGTCCCAGTCGTAGTAGTCGATGGCCTCGCGCGTGACGATGGCGACGCTCCGGCCGGGTGCCTCCTCGCGGCCGTGACTGCCGCCGATGGACGGTGGCTTACCGGTGACGATTCCGGGTGTCGTCTCGCCCTCCTGCATCGAGTAGGCGTCCATGAACCACGCCATCGTCTGTGGGTCCGTTCCCATGTCCGGCGCCGGAACGTCCTTTTTCGGCCCGATGACGTCGCGTATCTCCTCGGCGAAGCGCCGGGTGAGCCGTTCGCGCTCCCGGTCGGAGAGCGTCTTCGGGTCGACGGCGACGCCGCCTTTCCCGCCGCCGAAGGGGAGGTCCATCACGGCGCACTTCCAGGTCATCCACATCGAGAGGCCGATGCACTCCTCGGCGTTGACCTCCGGGTGATAGCGCAGGCCGCCCTTGTACGGCCCGCGCACGTCGTCGTGTTGGGCCCGGAAACCGGTGAACACCTCGAGCGTCCCGTCGTCGCGGCGCAGCGGGATGGAGACTTGCTGGACTCGGGTCGGGTGTTTCAGCCGCTCGACGACACCCGCGTCGATGTCGACGTTGGCGGCTGCGCGTTCGAGTTGTCGACGGGCGTTCGACAACGTCGATTCGGAGTCGGTCATCTCTGTGGAGTCCGTCGCCCGTTCAGTTTTCTCTGTCGGTTCTGTCGTCGTCATCTCAGGCGGTGAACAGCCGTCGGGGGAAGTCGGCGAGCGGTTCTGCTCCGTTCGACGTGACGTGGAACGTCTCGCTGAGTTCGACGCCGAAGTCGTCGAACCACAGTCCCGGGATGGTGTGGAACGTCATGCCCTCTTCGAGCACCGTCTCGTCGCCGGGACGGAGACTCGCCGTGTGTTCGCCCCAGTCCGGCGGGTAGCCGAGCCCCATCGAGTAGCCGATGCGGTCGGCCTTCTCGACGCCGTACTTCGCGATGGTGTCGCGCCAGGCTTTCTCGACGGACTCGCAGGTGACGCCGGGTTCGACGGCGTCGAGCGCCGCCTCCATCCCCTCGACGACGATCTCGGCGGTCTCTTCGACCTCCTCGGGCGGGTCGCCGACGAACGTCGTCCGCGCGAGCGGCGAGTGGTAGCGGTGTCGACAGCCCGAAAGTTCGATGAGCACCGGGTCGCCGTTCCGGAAGGGACGGTCGGTCCACGTCAAGTGCGGCGTCCCGGTGTAGTCGCCCGACGGCATCAACGGCACGATGGCGGGGTAGTCGCCGCCGTACTCGTCGGTGCCGTCGATGAGCGCCGAGTAGATGGCCTCCGCCGCCTCGTACTCGGGGACGCCCTCGCCGATGGCGTCGAGGCCGGCCTGCATCGCGTTCTCGGAGATGCGGGCGGCCTGTTTCATGTACTCCAGTTCCGCCTCCGACTTCTTCACGCGCACCCAGTTGACGAGCAGCGTGATGTCCTCGAAGTCGGCCTCGGGCAGGTTCTTCTGGAGGCGCGTGTATGACTTCGCGGTGAAGTAGTACGCGTCCATCTCCAGCCCGATTCGGCCGTCGTCGACGCCGAGTTCCGAGAGTATTTCGGCGAAGAAATCCATCGGGTGGAGGTCCCGCGGCGACTGGACGTGGTCGTCGCTGTACGGGCGGATGCTCTCCTCGGAGAGCCGCGTCGTCGCGCGCGCGCCCGTCGCGTCCATCTGTCGGCCGACCCACATGGGTTCGTCGCGGTCGGGGGTGAGGACGACGGCCTGGTGGACGTAGAACGACCACCCGTCGTAGCCGGTGAGGTAGTTCATGTTCGCCGGGTCGCTGACGACGGCGGCGTCTAACCCCTCCTCCTCCATCCGTTCTTTCGTCCGAGCGATTCGTCGGTCGTACTCCGCTGTATCGAACACCGCTTGAGCCATGACAACGTCTCGCGTTGACGGTTCGGGGAGGGACTGTATAACTTTTTTGTGTACGTTAGAAACGGATTCTGTGTACCCCTCGCCGAACGCGGACGAATAACGGGACCGGATTCGCGCCACCGTGACCCAGAAACCGCCTCGACGACGGTAGAACCCCTCGAAAACGGCGAACTTCCCCTGTCGCGGTAAGAGAGATTATCCCCGCTACGTGCGTACTGATAGCATGGCTACCGAACGACCGCGCAAGACCCGTCACGGGGAGATAGCGGAGATTCTTCGGGTGAAGGACGGCGGCGTGCGGGAGACGCGAGACGAGGCGGACAAGTACACCGTCGTCGGAGCCGCCCGACGACGGACGTTCGCGAACTGGTTGACGCCAATCGAGGAGCACTTCGTCTGCCACAGAAACGACATTCCGGCCATCGACGCCGAGGCGTGGACCGTCTCGCTCACCGGTCAACTGGCGGGAGCGGTCTCGGTGGCAGCCCTCAAAGAGGAGTTTCCGCGGGTCGCAGTGGCGCACACGATGGAGTGCGCGGGCAACGGCCGAGGGCAGCACCGACCGGAGACGGGGAGCGTTCAGTGGGGGTTCGAGGCCGCCGCCACCGCTATCTGGACCGGAGCCCCCGTCAGTTCGATTCTCCGCGCGAACGGCGTCACCGCTCCGAGCGATGGGTGGCTGACGGCTATCGGGGGCGACCTCTCGGACGACGGAGACGTGTTCGCGCGGTCGATTCCGCTCTCGAAGGCGTTCGACGACTGTATTCTGGCCTACGAGATGAACGGCGAACCGCTCCCGCGAGAGCACGGCTACCCGGTTCGACTCGTCGTGCCCGGCTGGTACGGCGTGAACAACGTCAAGTGGGTCGAGGAACTCAGAGTGATGGACTCGATGGTGACGGAAGGCTCGCTCGACCGCTCTGGTGAGCACGCGTTCTGGCAGCAGGTCGCTTACCGCATCCACCCGCGCGGTGTCGACCCCGACGCGAACGAATCGGTGGAGACGGTCGATACGTGGGAGCAACTCGAAGGGGCCGTCGACCACCCGTACACGTTCGACGGGAACGTGAAGTCGGTTATCGGAACTCCGGACGGAGAGAACGCGGTGACGCCGCGGGACGGCGCCGTCGAAGTTCGTGGCGTCGCGTGGGCGGGCGACGACGCGGTCGAACGCGTGGAGGTTTCGACCGACGGCGGACGGAGTTGGAGCGACGCGGAGCTGTTCGGCCCGGAGTACGCCGGCGCGTGGCGGCTGTTCCGGTACGACTGGCGCGCCGAACCGGGCCGACACGCGCTGCTGTCGCGTGCGACGGACGACCGGGGGCGACGACAGCCGGCGACGATTTCGGAACCCGACGACTGGCGCGACGCGCTCGACGAAGACGCCTACCCCTGGAACGAGGGCGGATACGCCGCGAACGCCTACGAACCGAACGGCGTCGAAGTAACGGTGCTCGACTCCGACGGCGGCAGTCGAACCGAGGGGTGAGTCACCCCCGATTCAGAGTTCGTCCGCCCAGGGCCAGTCTTTCGGCCCGCCCCACGGCCACGCGTCCGTCGCCTTCATCCCGACGTCGAAACCCTCGTCCAGACACGCCTGTTTAATCTCCTCGTCGTCGACGTGGTCGGTCTCGACGTCGCTCCGGGCGAGTCGCGCGACGCCCGCGGCACAGAGAATCGACATGTCGCGCAGGTCGCGCACGTCGAGTTTGTCGAGGGTGTCGCCGTGGGTATGGCCCCACCCGCGGCCGCTCCCGTCCGAGGACGAGCGACCCTGAGCGCCCGGGACGCCGCGCTGGACGAACGGCCAGTGGTCGCTGTTCGGTCGGATTCCGTCCTCGGTGTGGACGGGAATCTCGTACTCCTCGCTGACGGCGTCGAACGCGTCGGCTATCGCCTCGAAGCCGTGGCTGTGGATTTCGAGGTTCCGCGAGTAGCCCGCGCCGTCGACGTTGACGACGCACTTCACGTTCTCCAGGTCGTGGGTGTGGCTCCAGTAGTACGACCCGTAGAGGCCGGTCTCCTCGGCCCCGAAGACGACGAGGCGAACTTTCGTCTCCAACTCGTCCGCGACCTGTGCCAACATCTTCCCGACTTCGACGACCATTGCGGTGCCGAACCCGTTGTCGTTGGCGGCGGTCCCCACGTCGTGGCCGTCGACGTGCGCGGTGAACAGCACCTCCTCGTCGGTGTCGGGACCGACCGTCGCCTCGATGTTGCGCGAGGTGCCGCGGCCGACCTCGGCCTCGACCGAGAGGTCGGCCTCGACGGTGCCGGCGTCGCAGTAGCGCTGGAGTCGCGCACCGGTTTCCTTGCTCACACCGACGGCCGGAATCGGGCCGGGGCCGTTCACGCTGCCGATGTTGCCCGTCGGCGGCAGCGCTCCCTCGATGTGGTTGTAGAAGACGAACGCCGCGGCACCGGATTCGGCGGCGTAGTGGTACTTCTCCGACCGGTGGACCCACCGCCCGTAGTCGTCGGGGGTGAGACTGGACGCCATCGCGATGTCGCTCGAGAGGTCCACGCCCTCGAAATCCTCGGGCAGTCCGTAGCCCATGTCGACGAGTTCGCCCGTCACCTCGCCGGAGGGCGTCCCCGGCAGTTCGACGAGTTCGTGCGACCGACCGAACGTCGTCTCTCGGTCGCCGTGTTCGACGGCGAGGGTCGCGTCGCCGCGCCACCACGCGGGGATGGGGAACTCGTCCAACGTGACGTCGTCGAGGCCGACCGCCTCGAACGACTCCGCGACGAGGTCCGCCCCGGTTCGTTCGCCCTCGTGTCCGGGCATCCGGTCGTTCAGGTCCTCCAACTCGGCTAACAGGTCCCACCCGACCGTGCTCCGGTAGGCGCTTCCCACGACTGTATCTGGTAGTTCAGTCATCGAAGTGGGATGTGATATCTTTTCACAATAGTCTTCTGGTTTCCTGCCGGTCTCGACATCAAATCTGAGAAAACTTCGACAAATTAATCCAGTTCGGAGCTATCAGCCCTAGTTTAATCATGCAGATTCCCACTCTATCTTGGATATGCGACAGAACAGGTGGAAAGGTTTTTGTAGAGGCGTCAAAGATACAAATTGACATGCCAGAGGATGCCAATCAAGTGAATCGGCGGAAATTTCTAAAAGCGACTACGGCGGGCGGTGTCGCCGGGATGACGGCCTTGGCTGGCTGCGCCGGTGGAAATCAGGACGGAGACGGAGACGGAGACGGAAACGACAGCGGGAATCAGAGCGGCGACGGCGGTGGCGCAAGCGCCGGTGCCGGGCTCTCCACGTACACCTACGTCAACAACGCGCAGAGCTACAACCCGCCGAGACACGACGCGATAAACCTCATCGCCAGCCAGTTCGGAGAACTCGGACTGGACGTGGAGGTCGACGTGCTCGAATGGGGGACGCTGTTCAGCCGAGTGTCCGAGGAGTACGACTACAGTTTCGCGACGTGGCACACGTTCTTCGTCTCCGAACCGGTGACGGAGCTGAACAACCTGTTCAACTCCAACAACACGGACCCGGGGCAGGGTAACTACACCGGCTACGAGAACCCGGACGTCGACGAGATGATGGGGAACTATCTGGCCGAACCGGACCCCGACACTCGAATCAACCAGGCCCACGAGATTCAGAAGACGCTGATGGACGAGGTGCCGATGATGCCCATCACGCAGATGCCGCAGGCGGCCATCTACAACAGCAACCAGGTCGGCAACTGGCAGGCGGACCTCGCCAACGGCTTCAACTCCTACTGGACGATGATCAACCTGGAGATGAAGGGCGGCGAGAACACCCTGAAAGGCTACTGGCCCGAGACGCTCTCGACGATGAACGTGCTCGGCCACAACGACGAGAGCAAGCACGTCTACCAGTTCAACATGATGTACGACTTCCTCGTCCAGCTCAACAACAACGCCGAGCCGGACCCGGAGGTCAGCCTCGCCACCGACTGGAACCGCGTCGACGAAACGACGATGGAGTACACCATCCGTACCGGCCACTCGTGGCACGACGGCGAGGACCTCACCGCCGAGGACGTCGCGTTCACGTACAACTACATCAGCGAGAACGAGGTGCCGCTGTACTCGACGCAGGCGGAGTACATCGACAACGCCGAGGTCGTCGACGAGCAGACGGTCCGTATCAACATGTCCCAGCCGCTCGGTCCGTTCAACCTCGCGGTTGCGAACCTCATCCCCATCATCCCCGAGCACAAGTGGGCCGACCGCGAGAACCCGAGTCAGGCGAACATCCAGGAGCCGGTCGGCAGCGGTCCGATGATGTTCGACTACTGGGAGCAGGGCAGCGAGTTCGGTCTGACGCGCTTCGACGACCACTTCGTGAGCGTCGACTTCGAGAAGCGGTTCTGGCGCGTCATCCCCGAGGCGTCGACGGTGTGGGAGAACCTCATCAACGGCGACCTCAACTACGAGCCGTTCGGCCGCATCGACCGCAGCCTCGACCAGAACCAGGACAACGAGAACATCGGGACGACGTTCCAGACCGCCCCGACGTTCTGGATGTTCGCGCCGAACCAGCGCGAGGAGCGTCTCGACGACGTGCAGCTGCGGAAGGCGCTGGTCGAGACGATTCCGCGGACGCCCATCGTCGACCAGATCCTGTTCGGGTTCCCGGACGTCGGCTTCAACCTCGTCTCGTCGGCGTTCGGTCCGCTCCACACCGAGGACGTGACGGAGTACGAGGAGAGCCGCGAAGCCGCGCGGAGCCGTCTCGAAGAGGCCGGCTACTCGTGGGACGACAACGACATGCTCCAAGCACCGAGCGGTAACTAAACGAAGTTCCCCGACTTCGGTACGGAATTTCACGTAAAACAGCGGAAAACGTTAAAATATAACATTATCATGGGAAAAGCAAGTTTCGTCATCAGACGCGTGTTACAGCTCGTCGTGACGCTCTGGGCGGTCGGAACGGTGCTGTTCGGCCTGTTTCGACTCATGCCCGGCGATCCGACGTCGTACGTCGTCTCCTCGCAGATGACGCCGGAAGCGCGTCAACAGATTATTGCGAGCTACGGGCTCGACCAGCCGCTACACGTTCAGTATATCAAGTTCCTCGAGAATTTAGCCACGCTACAGTTCGGCCAGTCGTTCCACTCGAACCAACCGGTCACGGACGTCATCGCGACGTACTTGCCGAACACGCTCGTACTCATGCTGACGGCGTTCATCGCCGCCTACGCCATCGGCATCACGCTCGGCGTGTTGTCGGGGTGGTACCGCGGCTCTCGGTTCGAGAAGAACACGGTCATCGTCGCGTTGACCGCCCGGAGCGTGCCGACGTTCTACGTCGGACTCATCGTTCTGTGGATATTCGGCGCGAACCTCGGCGTCATTCCGATGAGCGGGATGACGAGCCTCGGCTCCGGGCAGGCCGGGTTCTGGCAGATGGTGTTCTCGCTGGACTTCCTGCACCACCTGCTCGCGCCGGCGCTGGTACTGGGCTTTTACTTCATGGGCTACCCGCTTCTCATCATGCGTTCGAGCATGCTCGAGGTGCTCTCGGAGGACTTCATCGACGTCTGCCGCGCGAAGGGGCTCAAAGAGCGGACGATCATGTTCAGACACGCCGCGCGGAACGCGCTGTTGCCCATCGTCACGGCGGCGGCCATCGCCCTCGGCTACGCCGTCGGCGGGAGCGTCCTCATCGAGACGGTGTTCGCGTGGCCCGGTATCGGTCGGGAGATGGTTCGAGCGGTGCTCCGGCGGGACTTCCCCGTCGCGCAGGGGACGTTCATGGTCCTCGCGACGACCATCATCTTCCTGAACTTCGTCGCCGACCTGGCGTACGGCTACCTCGACCCGCGGGTGACTTACGACTAAACCAATGGCACAAGAAGAACACTCGGGTCGGTCGATATTCGCCGACCTCGACGACACCGGTTCGTCGGACCAGGAGATAAACAAGTGGCAACGGACGGTTCGCCTCTGGCGTGAGACGTTTCACGACCACTGGGGGAAGTTGACCGACGAACTGTCGGTCAGGCTCTCGCTTCTCACCGTGGCGGGGTTCGCGCTCGTCGCCATCTTCGCGCCGTTCATCGCGACTCATCAGCCGCTCCAGCGCCAGTATCAGGGCGACGCCGAGATACTCATCGACAAGTGGGCCGAACCGTCGATTCTGGGAGCCGACACGCCCTACATCCTCGGGACGACCGCGGAGGGGTTCGACATCTTCAGCCAACTCGTGTACGGGACGCGGGCGGCGCTGATGGTCGGGCTCATCGCCGCGGTGTTCACCGCCGGTATCGGGACGCTCGTCGGTCTCGTCGCCGGCTACTACGGCGGGAAAGTCGACGACGCGCTGATGCGGTTGGTCGACTTCCTCTACGGGATGCCGCTGCTGCCGACGGTCATCGTCCTCGTCGCGGTGATGGGGCCGAACCTCTGGAACATCATCTTCGCGCTGATAATCCTCCAGTGGCGGTCGACGGCCCGCGTCATCCGGTCGCAGGCGCTGTCGCTGCGCGAGCGGCCGTTCGTGAAAGCCGCCGAGGTCGCGGGAGCGGGCGACTGGCACATCATCAGCAGGCACCTCGCGCCGAACGTCCTACCGCTGACGTTCCTGTACGGTTCGTTCGGTATCGCGTGGGCCATCCTGGCCGAGGCGGGCGTCTCGTTCATCGGCCTCGGCGACCCGAACACCGTCTCGTGGGGCACGATGCTCCAGGCGTCGCGGGCGTACTCGGCGCTCCAGTTCGGCGCGTGGTGGTGGTTCGTGCCGCCGGGAATCTGTATCGGACTGCTCGTGATCAGCGGCTTCCTCATCGGCCGCGGCTACGAAGAGATAACTAACCCCAAACTACAATGAGTTTACTCGAAGTCGAAGACCTCGAAGTCTACTACGAAACCGAAGAAGGGCCCGCACAGGCCGTCGACGGCGTGTCGTTCGAGCTCGAAGAGGGCGAGAACCTCGGCATCGTCGGCGAGTCCGGCTGCGGCAAGACGACGCTCGCGAAGGCGATAATCGGTATCCTCCCGGACGCCGGCTACGTCAACAACGGCAGTATCAGTTTCAAAGGCGACGACCTCACGGGACTCTCCGGTCCCGAACGCCGCCGCCTCAAGTGGGAGGAGATATCGATGATCGCGCAGTCGGCGATGAACTCGCTGGACCCGGTGTACACCATCCGCGAGCAGATCGTCGAGGCCATCGAGACCCATCGGCCGGGAACCGGTCGGGTCGAGTCGAACGAGATCGTGACCGAGATGTTCGAGCTCGTGGGGCTCGACCCCGACCGGGCCGACGACTACCCCCACCAGTTCTCCGGCGGAATGCGCCAGCGCGCGATGATCGCGATGTCGCTCGCGCTCGACCCGTCGCTGGTGCTGGCCGACGAGCCGACGACGGCGCTCGACGTCATCATGCAGGACCAGATTCTCAAGCGCATCAGCCGGATTCAAGACGAGATCAACTCCTCGATGCTCGTCATCACCCACGACGTGAGCGTCGTCGCCGAGACGTGCGACCGCGTCCTCGTGATGTACGCCGGGAAGGTGGCCGAGGAGGGACCGGTCGAGGAGATTTTCGACCGGCCGTACCACCCCTACACCATCGGTCTGAAGCGGGCGTTCCCCAACATCCGAATGAAGAATCAGGACCTGCTCTCCATCGCGGGCTACCCGCCGGAGCTCGTGGACCCGCCGCAGGGCTGTCGATTCGCCGAGCGGTGTCCGATGGCGACCGAGCGGTGCCGCACCGAGGAGCCGGAAGCTCACTACGTGAACGGCCTGCGGTCGTACTGCCACTACGCCGACGAGATAGACTCGGAACTGCGGCCGTACGCCGACGACTCGCGGACGTGGGAACAGACCACCGCGGCGCAGAACGTCGGAAACGTCGGGGGTGACTGAGATGCGAGACGACGTGCTCCTCGAAGTCGACGACCTCAAGAAGCACTTCAAAGTCAACCAGGGCTGGATATCGAGCCTAATGCAGTCGGTCTCCGGCGGCGAGTCCCAGTACGTCCACGCGGTCGACGGCGTCACCTTCAACCTCCACGAGGGCGAGACGCTGGGGCTGGCGGGCGAGTCGGGCTGCGGGAAGACGACGACGGGGATGTCGCTCGTGAAGCTCCACGAGCCGACCGGCGGCGACATCGTCTACAACGGCAAGCAACTCTCGGAGGCCAACGACGACGAACTCAAGGAGTTCAGGCAGAACGCGCAGATGATCTTCCAGGACCCCTTCGAGAGCCTGAACCCGCGGATGACGGTGTACGACATCATCGCCGAACCGCTCCGCATCCACGACATCCGCAACGAGACGGCGCGGGTCCAGCGCGCACTGGAGTTCGCGGAGCTCCAACCCGCGGAGCACTACTTCGACCAGTATCCGCACGAACTCTCCGGCGGACAGCGCCAGCGCGTCGCCATCGCGCGGGCGCTCGTGCTCGACCCGGACTTCATCGTCGCCGACGAACCGGTGTCGATGCTCGACGTGAGTCTCAGAGCCGGGGTGCTGTCGCTGCTCGACCGGATGACCGAGGAGTTCGGGCTCTCGGTCGTCTACATCAGCCACGACCTCTCCTTGCTCCGGCACATGTGCGACCGCCTCGCTATCATGTACATGGGGAAAATCGTCGAGAAGGGGCCGACAGACCAGATAATCGAGAACCCCCAGCACCCCTACACGCAGGCGCTCATCAACGCGGTGCCCGTCCCCAATCCGGAGGTGGGTCGCGAGCGCGTGGAGCTGGAGGGAGAGGTCGGCGACGTCATCGACGTGCCGTCGGGCTGCCGGTTCCGGTCGCGGTGTCCGGAGCTCATCGCCCCGTCGGCGTTCGACCTCTCGCCCGCCGAGTGGGAGAACACTCGGGCGTTCATGCGCGCCGTCAAACGCGGGACGGCCGAGGCGGACGACGGCGCGGCGCTTCGCCGGGAGTACTTCGCGGACGCCGACCCGTCTGGCGAGGCGGGGCAGGTCGTCGACGACGCGCTGGAACACATCGACCGAGGCGAGTGGGAGGCGGCGACAGAGCTGCTCGTCACCGAGTTCGAAGAGCGGAGCATCTGCGCCCGCGAGGTGCCGCCGCTGGAGGCGAAATTAGGGGACGGCGTCGACCAGGAGATCGCCTGTCACCTCTACGAGAGCGCCGAGGGGCACGACCCCTACGCGGAACCGAAAGGCGACGTCACCGCCGGCGACGCGAGCGACGACTCCGAGTCGGCTCCGGCGGACGACTGACCCCTCTTCTCGGCCGTTTGCGGTGAAGACCGAAATCGAGCGCCGCTGAAGAAGTACGCGGCGCGGTCAGTTCGACCGATTCAGCAGCAGCGGCTCGTCGTCCGGAACGGCCATGTCGAGAACCGGGTCGTTCTCGTACACTGCGACGCGGTCGTATCGACTGAGCACGTATCCCCGGTGGTCGACTCGCACCTCCGTCTTCCGCTCTCCGGTGGGGGTGACGATATCCGCGACAGCGTCGCCCGGTTCCACCCACTCGCCTTCTCGCACGCGGTATCGGACGATTCCGGCGGTGTCGGTGTGCGGGTGGACGAGTCGTTTGAGGTCGGTGTCGGCGGGTAGCTCGAATCGCGTCTCGGGCGTCGCCGGTTCGGCGACCATGTCGAGCGCGTAGAGCACGTTTCGCAACCCGACGACGGCCGCCTCGCAGACGTCTTTTTCGACGACGAACCGACCGCCGAGCTCCGGCGTGAACGCCGGGATTCCGTCGGCGATGGCCGCGCCGGTCAGGGTGTGTTGGAGCGACCGCTGCGTCGTCTCGTCGTGTCCGAACTGGTTGACGACGGGGAGACCGAACGCGTCGACGAGTTCGACGAGTCGGTCGCGCAACTCGGTCGCTTCCGTCTCGTCTCGGTGGTCGCCGTAGCTCACCCGTGGCCGAATCGTGTACGGGTACGTCGCAATCCACGACGTGTGAAGCGAGATGACCGCGTCCGCACTCGGACGGATCGCTTCGTAGAGGCGGTCGCAGATCAGCTGTTGGACGCGCGGCGGGGTCTCGCCGTCTCCACCCTCGAGACCGAAGTACCGGTTCGGGTCGTCGCCGTCGTAGTACGAGGTTCGAGTGTTCGTCCGGAAGCCCGACGGGTTCATAACCGGAACGCAGACGACAGTTCCTTCGAGCGGGTCGTCGCGGATGCGGTCGACGAACTCGTGTATCGCCTCCATCCCGGTCGGCTCGTCGCCGTGGATCGCGCCGGTCGCCCAGACGGTCGGTCCCGGTTTCTCGCCCTCGACGACCACGACGGGAACGTGTTCGGGCTGCCCCGTCGGCAACTCGGTGACCGAGAGGTAGCCGGTTGCGATCTCGCCGGGTTCTGCCTCCGCGGTTCCCAGCTTCATCGGTCTACCCGGTTATCGGCGTTGCTGCGTCTTCTCGGACCGCGCGGAACTCGTCGTTCCGTGACGCGGGGGTTCTCCCCCCGTGCCACGGCGTCTCTATGAACCATCGATAGTCGGAAACACCGCGGGGCGTGTGGTAAATCCATCGGCGGTGTCGGCGGCGCTCTCGCGCCCGGTTTTCCACGGTATCTACCTGTCCGATTCCACAGCAGTCGTCGGTTCCGTTCCCGACTGCCGTCGACCCGAAGAGCGGTCACCGTTCGGTCCGAAGAGCGGTCACTGTTCGGCCCGAAGGGCCGCCCGGAGGCGAAGGCCGGGCGCGGTCACCGCGTACGGAATCTGCGATTTGTGTTTCTCGTCGACGCCCGTGACGGTGTCGCGAACGTCGCCGACGGCGGTCACCCCGTGGAGCGTCGTCGGCTCGTACACCACCGACACGCCCTCGACGCGTCCGGCGCGCTCGCCGCCGCGAAGCCGGTAACCTTCCGCGACGGGGAGCTCGGCGCACCCCCTGTCGCTCCGCTCGTTGGTTTTGCGGTCGATATCTCGCGCGTAGAGAGCGCTGGCGGGCATGACGCCCGACCGCTGGACGCGCTCGAGTTCGTCGCGGAGCCACGGTTCGTCGAACCGCTCGACGAGCACGTCGGCTCCGTCTCGGAGGGCTGCAGAGGACGCGTCGCCGGGGTCGACCTCCAGATGGCGCGCGTGAATCCGCGGCGCTTGTCCGAAGCCGAGGCTGTGGACCGCGTTGCCGGCGGGAAACACGTCCGCTTCGGCCCCGGTGGCGGTGTTGTGGAGCCGCCGCGTCACGGTGCCGTCTTCGACCAGTTGCACCGGCGTCGTCGGCCGGAGCTCCGCGTCGTAGCCGCGGGCGGCCCACGACCCGGCGCGGACGGTGTCCGCGACGGAGAGCGAATCGGGACCGATTTCGTCGCCGACGTCGTACGGGCTCAGCCCCATCTCGCACGTGTCGGCTTCGAGATACCGAGAGACGAAGGCGAACAGCTGTCCCGCCGCTCGGGGGCTCAGAACCACCGTCGTCTCGCCGGTCGGCGCATCGACCGCGTCCGCCTGCGACAACGCCCTCGCCTCGACGGCCACGGCCTCGAACGCGTCCGGGAGTTCGTCGAGAAACGCCGCTCCTCGCGTAGACCCGGCGTGTCGCCGGACCGTCGGCCCGTCCCGAATCGAGAGACTGAGCTTCACGTTCGCGCGGTCCAACGTCGTGCGAACGGTGCTTCCGGTCGTCGTCCCCGCCGTCTCCTCGACGTGCGCGTCGGCGTAGTTGACCCACCGCCGCTCGAGGTCGAGGTCGTCCGCTGCCGCGAGACCCTCCTCGACGGCCGACCGCTTCGTCTCCAGCGACACGTCGTCGATTCGGTCGGCCGCCCACCCGTCGTGGACGGCTCTGTGCATGGTGAATTGGTCGAATCGAGCGGGGTCGGTCTGCGCGAGGAACTTCCCGCCGCGGACCGCCCGCTCGGCCACGTCCGTCAGCGCCTCCTCGTCTAAACTCGTCGTGTACCGATAGTCGGCGGCGCCGTCGGCGAAGACGCGACACCAGACGCCCGTCTCGTCGAACTCGACTTCGTCTCGCGGTCCGTCCTCGGTGAAGACGAGGTCCGTCTTCGACTGCGAGACGGCCCCGACCTCGGCGTACGCGACGTCGCTGTCGTCCTCGAAGCGGTCGAGTAGCCACTCCATCGCCGCGATGGGGTCGTCGCTCTCGTTCATGCGGAGAGATAGCTAACCACGGGGTATGAAACTCCCGGACGGCGACCGACGTCGCTGCGGTCGACCGCTCGAACAGACCGAGTGAGCTCCGGTCACCGGCGGTTCTCGCGCCGTTGCGCCTCCGCCTCCGCTTCGTACGACTCGGCGACGACGACGTCCTGTAGCTTCCGGCGGTACTCCCACACGCCGGCCAACAGGATGAGCAGTCCGATTACGGCCCCGCGTATCGGCGTCCCCGCGAGGGCGAAGTAAGCGAACGCGCCGACGGCGAAGAGGACGGAGAGACCGAGGCCGATCGTCGACCAGCCGTTCCGCCGCGGTCGGGAGCTTGGCACGTCTTTGCGTATCGGGGGCGACAGTATCAACCTTCGGGAAGTCGGGGCCGCGCGTCGGCGTCCGGATGCGCAAACGACAGATTCTCGTCCGCGTTTCGTGGTGAGCTGATTTTCGTCCGCGTTTCGTGGTGAGCTACGTTTCGGTTCGGAACCGGAGTTCGATTTCGTCGGGGTCCGCGACCGAGATACCGCGGTCCGTTTCGGTCACGGCGAACTCGCCGTCCGCGAGTCGGCCTCGGAGGGCGTCGAGCGCCTCCGCGTCCGGCAAGACTACCTCGAACCAGGACAGTCCGCGGCCGCGGGCCGGGCTCGTTCGCCGGTTCCACGTGTTGGCCCCGATGTGGTGGTGGTATCCGCCCGCGGACACGAAGAACGCGGCCGGAACCGTCGTCTGGACCTCGAATCCGAGCGCGTCCACGTAGAAGTCCTCGAACGCGTCCAACGAGGAGACTTCGAGGTGGACGTGCCCGACGTCCGTTCCCGACGGGGCTCGGGTGCCGCCCGCGGCGGCGGCTTCGATGCTGTCGAGGTCGAGCGGTTCAGTGTCGATTCGGACCCGTCCGTCGTCGGTGACGGGCCACTGCTCGCGCGGGAAGTCGCGGTATATCTCGATGCCGTTTCCCTCCGGGTCCGTGAGGTACAGCGCCTCGCTGACCAGGTGGTCGGAGGCCCCGCCGAGCTGCCAGCGGTCCCGTATCCGGACGAGCGCGTCGCCGAGCGCCTCGCGCGAGGGAACCCTGAACGCGTTGTGATACAGTCCCGTACTCGTTCGCTGTCGCGCCGGAGCATCGCTATCGCGCTCCAGAACGAGAAGCGGCGTTTCGTCGACGCCGAGAATCGAGGAGGTCTCGGTCTGCTGTTGGACGTTGAGGCCGACGACGTCCCGATAGAACTCTGAGAGTTCCTCGAGGTTCGAGACCCGGAGCGCCGTACGTCCGATGCGTGTTCCCTGCGGGAGTACGTCCGTGTTCGGTTGGGTGGTCATCTTGGTTCCTGTAGAGACAGCTACCGTGTCTGTAGCCACGGAGGCCACCGGTGCGGTAAAGTCGGTCACGACGGTCGATAGCACTCGACCCACGACCTGCGTGGTTTCGTTACGACACGTAGTTTGCCCGCAGACCCACATATAGCTCCGGTAACGACCGTGTGACCTCGTATCGGAGACCGAACCACCGACGACCGAGGTGCCTCAATCGGCCGCCTTTCGAGGTTAGAGAGTAAACGTCTTTGTCCCTGGATGGTTTAACAGTTAACCAACGATGAGCGGAGACCGCGACCCAGCACGGCAGCGAACCCGGAGCGACAGCGGAGTCCACCGGCGCTCAGAGGTCTCCTGATGGAACCATCAGCGACTGTCCTCGACTCTTCGACCGTGCTGCTCGTCGGGGCGAGCGAGTGGACGACGCGATTCGCCGCGGTGTTGGGGAACCGGACCGATGCGACCGTCCGGAGGACAGAGACCGGAGCGGCAGCGCTCGACGCTTTCCGAGACGAGCCCGCCGACTGCATCGTCACCGAGTACGAACTCGACGGGACGACCGGCATCGAGTTACTCAGGGCGATTCGTGACGAGACCGCTGCGCTCCCCGTGTTGATCGCGACGGACGCCGGAAGCGAGGCCGTCGCCAGCGAAGCCATCGGGGCCGGAGCGAGCGATTACGTCGCCCTGGAGGAACCGACCGAACGGACGCTGGACGAACTGCTGGAGCGCACCGAGCGAACGGTTCGGTCCGCACAGCGGACGTCGACCCACCGAGAGCGCGCCAGGCAGTTCGACGCGATCTTCAACGACTCGCGGACCGCGACGTGGGTGCTCGATCCGGCGGGGTCGCTCACCCGAGCGAACCGGACGGCGCGCGAGATGGTCGACGAAGACGTCGACTCCCTCGTCGGCGAACCGTTCTGGACGCTCCCGTGGTGGTCGCGGTCCAGCGAAACGGAGACGGAGGTGCGACAGATCGTCGGAAAGGCGCTCGAAGGGACGTTCGGCAACGCCGTCGTCCCGCAGCCGTCGCACATCGAGAACCCGCGGGTCGTCGACCTCTCGGTGCGCCCGGTCGAGAACGAGCGCGGTGAGCTCGTCTCGGTTGTCGTCGAGGGCGTCGATATCACGGAGCGGGTCGACCTCGAACAGAGCCTCCGTCAGTCCGAGGAGCTCCACCGCGTCACGCTCAACAACATGACCGACACCGTGCTCATGACGGACGAAGCCGGCGAGTACACCTACGTCTGTCCCAACGTCCACTTCATCTTCGGGTACACGGCCGCGGAGATCCGCGAGCTGGGGACTATCGACGAACTCCTCGGCGAGGACCTCTTCGACCGCGACGAGCTCGCAGAGGAGGGCGTACTCAAGAACATCGAGTGCACGGCGACCGACAAAGCCGGACGTGAACACACGCTCCTCGTAAACGTCCGTGAGGTCTCGATTCAGGACGGAACTCTCCTCTTTAGCTGCCGGGATATCACGAAACGCAAGCAGCGCGAGGAGGCGCTGGCGACGCTTCACCAGACCGCTCGGGAGTTTCTGTACGTCGAAACCCACCGGGAGATCGCCCAGCACGTCGTCGACAACACGCCCGGCGTGCTCGACCTCGACGCGAGCGCCGTCTACCTGTTCGACGCCGACAGCAACGACCTCCGGCCGGCGGCGCACTCGGCGACGATGCGGGCGCTGAACGGCCCACTCCCGACCGTCCACGCCGACGGCGAGACGCTCCCGAGTCACAGTTTCGTCGAGGACGAGGTACTGTTCTTCGACGACGTCCACGAGGCCGACCGACTCGAAAACAGAGCGACCGACCTCCGAAGTGCGGCCTACATCCCGCTCGGCGACCACGGGGTGTTCGTCGCGGGGTCGAACCAGGTCGGCGTCTTCGACGACGTGACGCGGGAACTGGCCGATCTCCTCGCGGTGACGGCCGAGGCCGCGCTCGACCGCGTCACCCGAGAGTCGCGGCTGCGCGAGCAGGACCGGACGCTCCAGGAGCAGAACGAGCAACTGACGGCCCTGAACCGCATCAACGAGACGATTCGGGAGATAGACCAGGCGCTCGTCCAGGCGGAAACGCGGGCGGAGATCGACCACACCGTCTGTGAACTGCTGACCGGTGACGACCGGCTTCGGTTCGCCTGGATCGGGTCGGTCGACCCGACGACCGAGACGGTCGAACCGCGAGCGTGGGCGGGCACCGAGCGCGGGTACCTCGACAGCCAGTCGTTCGCCGTCGCAGAGGCGGACACCGAACCGGCCGGACGGACCGCGGCCACCGGCGAGGTGACGTTGGTGGCTAACGTCGCGGCCGGCCTCCGCGACGAACCGTGGAGAAAAGACGCGCTCTCCCGTGACTACCTCTCCGTACTGAGCATCCCGCTCGTGTACAACGACCTCGTGCACGGCGTGTTGACGGTCTACGGGCCGACGCAGGACGCGTTCGACGACACCTCGAAGGCCGTGCTGGGTGAGCTCGGTGAGACCATCGCGTCCGCGCTCAGCGCCATCGAACGGAAGAACGCGCTGCTCACGACGTCGATGACGCGGGTGGAGTTCGCCGTCGACGACCCCTCGTTCGTCCTCTCCCGGCTCGCCCGAGAGGCGGACTGTACGCTCTCGTATCAGGGCGGCGTCCAGCAGTCCTCGGAGGGCAGTTACGTGTTCGTCACCGTCGAGGACGCGTCCGTAGCGGCCGTCGCGGACGCGGCATCGCAGTTGGTCGCCATCGACGACGTGCAACAGATCAGCGCCGACACCGAGGGCGGCGTCTTACGGCTACGGCTCACGCAGCCGTTTCTCGCCTTGGAGTTAGCCGACCACGGCGCGATTTTCCGAGAGGCGACCGCTGGCCCGAGCAGTACGGCGCTCGTCGTCGACATCCCGGACAGCATCGACGTTCGAACCATCACGCAGCTCGTCCGGGAGACGTTCTCGACGGTCGAACTCCGGTCCAAGCAGACGCTCGACCAGTCGATAGAGCGCGACCTCTACTCGAAGTTCCTCGAAAAGTTGACCGAGCGACAGCTCGAAGTGATACAGACGGCGTACTACAGCGGCTTCTTCGAGTCACCGCGCGAGAGTACGGGCGAGGAGGTCGCAGAGACGCTCGGAATCAGTCCACCCGCGTTCTCCAAACACGCGCGGACCGTCCAACGTAAACTGTTCGCCACGCTCTTCGAGGGGAGCGACCTCTCTGCCGCGACGTCGTCGGGGGTTAAATAACGAACCCCGGTAGTCGACGGCAGTTCGGTATTCAACTACCGCGTATTCCCTTATACAATTATTACACCCTTGTAGAGTGCCCCGGACGGTCCAGCACTCGGACCCAATCATGAGAGATGTCGAAACCCAACCCGGTCAGGAGAACTCCTACGAGTGCTTCGAGTGCGGTAACATCACCATCGCGGAGGTCAACCCCGGTAGGTGTCCCGATTGTAGCGGGTCGATGCGAAACCGACGGATGCCGGTCGAGTAGCTATGGCATCGACCCCCGACAGCAGCCACGACGGAGCCGATGACGCTCCGGTAGAGCCGTCTGAATCGGAGTCGGCGCTCGAAACGGCTCGTCGACAGCTGCATCACGCCGCCGGTCACCTGGATGTCGACCCTAACATCGTCGAACGGCTCAGATACCCGAAGAAGATTCACGAGGTGACAATCCCCATCGAACGGGACGACGGAACGGTCGAAGTGTTCACCGGCTACCGAGCACAGCACGACAGCGTCAGAGGACCGTTCAAGGGCGGTCTGCGCTACCACCCCGACGTGACCCGAGACGAGTGTGTCGGCCTCTCGATGTGGATGACCTGGAAGTGCGCCGTGATGGACCTCCCGTTCGGGGGTGCCAAGGGCGGAATCGCCGTCAACCCGAAGGGACTGAGTGCCGACGAGAAAGAGCGATTGACCCGTCGGTTCGCAGAGGAACTCCGCGACGTCATCGGGCCGAACCAGGACATTCCCGCGCCGGACATGGGGACGGACCCGCAGACGATGGCGTGGTTGATGGACGCGTACTCGATGCAGGAGGGCGAGACGACGCCCGGCGTCGTCACCGGCAAGCCGCCGGTCGTCGGCGGTAGCGAAGGCCGCGAAGAAGCGCCCGGACGAAGCGTCGCTATCGTCACGAAACTGGTCTGTGAGTACTACGACCGACCGCTCGAAGAGACGACGGTCGCGGTCCAGGGCTACGGCAGCGTCGGCGCGAACGCGGCCCGGCTGCTCGACGACTGGGGGGCGACGGTCGTCGCCGTCAGCGACGTGAACGGGGCGATGTACGACCCGTCTGGAATCGACACGGCCGCCGTGCCGTCGCACGACGAGGAACCGGAGGCCGTCACGAAGTACGCCGACACCGTCATCTCGAACGACGACTTGCTCACGCTCGACGTCGACGTGCTCGTTCCGGCGGCGCTGGGGAACGTGATAACGAGAGAGAACGCCGAAGACATCGCCGCGGAGTTCGTCGTCGAAGGGGCGAACGGGCCGACGACGTCCGCGGCCGACTCGATTCTCGAAGAGCGCGGCGTCGCGGTGATTCCCGACATCCTCGCCAACGCCGGCGGCGTCACCGTGAGCTACTTCGAGTGGCTCCAGGACATCAATCGACGAGCATGGCCGCTCGAACGGGTGAACGACGAGCTCGAAGCGGAGATGCTGAAAGCGTGGAACGCAGTTCAAACCGAATACGAACGCCGGGACGTTACCTGGCGCGACGCAGCCTACATCGTCGCACTCTCTCGCATCGCGGAAGCGCACGAGATGCGCGGACTCTGGCCGTAGTCCGAGTTTCACTTTTCCACCGTCAGACAGGACACTACGGGTAGCTTCGAATTCAACGGGAGAGACTGACCAGAGAAGTAAACGACCGCTACGACCACTCTCGAACACTCGCCTAGTCGTGCGCGACAGTCAGAGATAGGGAAGACTTATAGAGCAAATCCGCAGATGCAAAGCCATGTCCAGCGCAGGCGCGGCCGGTCGCAGTAACGAAGCGGTGAGTGTCCGTGACTGACGACCCGCGCATCAGTGTCGACCGACGGACTGTGCTCGGCGCACTCGCCGGCGTCAGTGCAGTTGGCGTCGCCGGGTGTTCGACGCTCGACCGGGAGGACGACGGTCAGACAACCGAGGTGGACCCAGAACCCGCCCGGGAGTTGGCGGAGCGGTTCGCTCCGACGGTGTACTTCGACGTGAACGAACCGTGGTTCCCGACGGACCCGCGCCCCTATGCGACCGAACGTGACGGTGAGACCATCGTCGACGGGTTCGACGCCTTCGACGGGTACCACGAGCGGTACACCGGAGAGACTCCACCGAATCCGACCGTCTTCTACAACACCGTCGAGTACGAGAGTTCGTCGCTCACGGTCGTCCAGTACTGGTTTTACTCGGCGTTCGACCAGTTCACGACGAACTTTCACTGGCACGACTGGGAGGTGCTGCACGTCTTCGTCGACACCGAAACCGACGAACCGCAACTGTACGTCGCCAGTTCTCACTCTCGGAAGGTGCCCAACAACGAGTTCCTCGACCCGGACCCGCAGGTGGTTCCACGAATCCTCTCGGAGCTCGGCTCGCACTCGAGCACGCTCTCGGTCAACGACGTTCCCGACCGGTTCCAGCGGGTCACCGTCGAGGGGTTGACCGCGGATATCACGAACGCGCCGATCGAGAGTATCGAGGACCTCGCAGACGTTACGCTCCCGCTCGCGTACGGATTACCGCGCGACGAAGGGTCGCGGTTGCCGTACGTCGTCCCGGAGTACGAGGACGCGCCGATATACGAGCACGAGCGATTGCCGTCCGTCACGGCAGACTCACTGGTCGACTCCGAGTTGACGATCCGGTCGTACGATGCGTTGACGTCGCCACCGACGGACCTGCCGACCCGGGAGACGGGTCTCGTCTTCGGACGCCGCGACCGAGACGCCGGCGCGGACGTCGAGTACGAACTCGTACCGACCTCCGAAATCGAGCACATCACGGATTTCACCGGGCCGCAGTTGAGTTTCGAGTTCGCCGTTCCCGAGGTGGTCGAGGACGCGCTCGCCGCCCACATCACGACGACGGGAGCGCCGTGGAATCAGCCCCGATACGAGAACCCGGCGACCGACATCACCGACCCCAGCCATCGGGCAGCGTTAGCTGACCGCTACGACGCTATCGGCGACCCGGCGCCCGTTCACACGGTAGCGACACGTGTCACCGAGACGGTCACGACCGCCGACGCGCCCGAGAACGAGGGACTGACGACGACGGAGACGTCGGTCGAGTCGCTCGCTCTCTTAGAGAGCGACCTCGAAGCCGTTCCGACGTTCGGTGGTGTCGCGGTGATACGAGACGTGCCGGCCGGCGAGCACCGGTTGACGGTCAACGGTGCCGGGCGGGCACCGTACAGCGAACGGGTGACCGTTTCTGACGACGAGCGAGTGACCGCAGCGGGCGTCGACGGTGAGATACCACTGATCGCACACGAGCACGCGACGAAGTTAGAAGTTCTCGGCGAGGACGCCGCCGTCGATCTCGCGACGGTGACCGTCGAAGACGACTTCGCCGGTCGGCTCTACGAGTCGTCGGTAGACGGAAACGAGGCGGTCTACGTCCACGTCGGCGGGGCGTACACGACGGAGGTTCGAGACCGAGACGACGCCGTCGGCGCATACCGTGTCAATCCGTCGTCCGACGAGACGTCGGGCGTTCGCATCGAACGCCCCGAGACGGGCAAAGCACCGCTCGCGGAGTTCGTCGCGGAGATCGCCGAGGAGACCCGAGCCGCAGTGGCGGCGCGGGGCACCGGAGAAGACGAGGAGACTGACCACGGCTCGTCGAACGCAGTGCAAGGACTCGAACGCTCGCTTATGGCCGTCGTCGAAGCCGCAGAACGGGCCGCCGAGCGAGCGCGAGCGAAGGAACGGGGAAATACGGATAGACAGCTCGAGGTCGTCGTCGAGCGGCTTCAGCGAGCAGAAACTCGGCTCGCCGAAGCGAAAGACGACCTCTCGAAACCGCTCACGAACGCCACCGAAAACAGACTCGGACAGGCGAACCGGCGCACCGAGCAGGCGCAGAACTCCGAGAAGCTGTAGGCAGCCCACGAATTCGGTCGTAGGTGACTGATAGGGGAGGTCAGCGCCTCCCGAAGCGGGGATGCGGCGATATCCGACGCGTCAGCCACCACAGTGGCCGATTCCTAACTCTTGGGAATCAGAACCTCTTATTATCTCACTTAGTTCCCAACGACTACTTGTATGTCCCAAGTAGGCGCACCAGGACGCGGCATCTCCCGTCGACAGTTTCTCGCTGCGACCGGTTCGACCGGTCTGCTCGCGACTGCCGGCTGCACGTCGATGTCGTCACCCTCTGCTTCGGTCGTCGATTCGGCCGGAGAGGGCCCTACTGCGGCCGTCTCCGACCTGCCGCAGACGGGTCGTCCGGAGGTCGTCGACCTCGACGAGCGGAACCACGAGGTCACCATCCGTTCGGTGATGGCGCAGCACGCAATCCACCCCGGCGACACGATGGGCGGGCCGGTCAACCTCCCCGTCGTCTGGGCGTTCCAGGCCGACGACGGGACCCCGAGCGTTCCCGGTCCCATCCTCCGGACGACGGAGGGCCACGACCTGAAGATCACGCTCGACAACACCGAGATGCAGGTCCCTCACACCCTGCACTTCCACGGGGTTCGAAAGACGTGGGAGAACGACGGCGTCCCGACCACGACCGGCGTCACGGTGAACCCCGGTGAGAGCCACACTTACACTATCCCCGCGAACGTTCCGGGGACTCACCTGTACCACTGTCACTACCAGACGCCGATGCACATGGACATGGGGATGTACGGCATCCTCCGCGTCGACCCCGAAGGGTACGAGGAGGCCGACAAGGAGTACTTCATGACGGCCAAGGAGTGGGACAGTCGCCTCTCGCGTCAACACGGGGGCGAGAACGCCAGCTACGACCTCACCAACCGCCGGGCGGACGCGTTCACGCTCAACGGGAAGTCCGCGCCCGCGACCTTCCATCCCGAGACGGGCTCGCCCATCATCGTCGAGGCGGGCGACACGGTGCGCATCCACTGGGTCAACGCCGGGTTCATGAGCCACCCGCTGCACACGCACAACCACCGCTTCCGCGTCGTCGAGAAAGACGGCAGTCAGATGCCCGAGCCCCTGCAGTTCGAGCAGGACGTGGTGAACATCGCGCCCGCCGAGCGCTACACCGTCGAGTTCGAAGCCGACGCCGACCCCGGCATCTACTTGATGCACTGTCACAAGGTCGACCACGTTCGCAACGGTTCGTCGTACCCCGGCGGAATGCTCAACGCTATCGTCTACAAGGAAGCGATGGACACGGACATCTTCCGGGACCTGATGGAGTACGCGGGGTACGAGGGGTGAGTGCGATGAGTACCACCACGCGCCGACGGTTCCTCGCTGCGACGGCCGGCGTGACCCTCGGTGCCGGCCTCGCCTCGTCACCCGCCGCGGCACAGAGCGACGACGAGACCGACCTCTCGTCGTGGTTCGCCAACTCGGACGGCGTCCCCGAACTCGCAGACGCTCGCGGACAGTCGTCGGTCGAAATCTCGGTCGGCGCAGAGGGTAACGGCGGCGCGTACGCGTTCGATCCCGCCGCGGTTCGCGTCGACCCCGGAACGACCGTCGTGTGGACGTGGACCGGGGCGGGCGGGACCCACAACGTCGTCGCCGAGGACGGCTCGTTCGAGTCCGAGTACTACGATTCGAGCGGGGAGACCTTCGAGACGACGCTCGATTCCGACGGCGTCGTCCGCTACGTCTGTGCGCCCCACGAGGCGATGGGAATGAAGGGAGCGCTCGTCGTCGGCGATGCGGCCGTTTCGCTCGGCGAAAGCGAGACGACCGGGACGACCGAAACGAACAGCGCGACGGAAACAGCGTCTGCACCCGGCGAGACGTACGACGGGTGGTTGGCGGACACCGACAACTACGACGGAGTAGTCGACCGACGCGGTGAGTCGGAAGTGCTCGTCGAGGTCGGCGCGCAGGGAAACGGCGGCCAGTACGCCTTCGACCCGCCCGCGATACACGTCGACCCCGGGACGACCGTCGTCTGGGAGTGGGTCGGCGACCTACGGTACGACGTCGCGGACCCGGAACTGGGCTTCGAGAGCGAACAGGTCGCCGGCTCGGGTCACCGCTTCGCCGTCGAGTTCGACGGTCACGGACTGAGCACCTACGAATGTACCGAGTACGGCGAACAGGGAATGCGAGGGGTGGTCGTCGTCGGCGCGGGCCCGACGAAGGAGCTGTCCACGCTGGGCTACACCGTCGTCGGCGGCGGAGCGCTCCTGTTCGGGGGGCCGCTCGCGTACGGCGTTCGTGAACACTTCCGGAACGCTACGACGAGCGTCGATTGACGGCCGGGAGCGGTACTCTACCAGTCGAACTCCCGATGAATCTCCCTCCCTTCGTCGTTCAACACCGGTCCGACGACCTCGGTCGTCCCATCCAGAATCTCGGCCGAGCGAACCGACGGTCCGCTCCCGGTGAACTCCGAGATCTCGTCGCCGCCGACGCTGTAAACGACGCGTCCGAATCCCGCCGATGTCATCCCGCCGGCGCACATCGGACACGGTTCCGTGCTGGTGTACATCACCATCTCGGCGCGTTCCGCGGAGTCGTACTCTCGACACGCCCGGTAGGCGAGGTGGAGCTCGGGGTGCCGGCGGATGTCGTTCTCCGTGACGACGCGGTTCGAGTCCGCCTCGACGATGTCGTCGTCGCGGACGAGCACGCTGCCGAACGGTCGGTCTCCGCGGCCTGCGGCCTCGCGAGCGAGGGCGAACGCCTCTCGAATGTGCGATTCGTGGTCGAAGTCGTCGAAGTTCGGGGAAGACACGTTCGGAGGAACGCGATGGCCCGACTAAGCTATTGTTCTTAGGGGGTAGGTTCGGGTGATATCGGGTCCGCAGAAGACGACGAACCGGAGCCGTTCGTCCCGAACCGTTCGTCCGGGGCGAAGCGCCGACGCACGTCCGAAGATGACGACCGCCCACGGCACGAACACCCCACTATTTCCGGAGCTATCGCGCTTCCTCGACGCCTTCGTGCGGCTCCGAATTCCCGCGTCTCCATCGCTCTCGTCTTTAGGTGGGTCGTCGACGGAACTCGTCGGGCCGGGAGTCTGCGACTCGCAAGTGTTGCCACTCCACCGTTTCCGAAGCTTTCCGGTCTCGTCGGGCGTCCGCCGACCCCGCCGCGTCCCCTCGGTATCTACCGACCGGTTCGAACGGGAGCTTTCCCTGTTGACCGGTGTGAACTGGAACTTCCCACTGGCCGGTGTGAACCGGAACCCCTCCCGTAGTCGGTGAGACTCCGCCGTTTCCGGAGCTTTAGCCGAGCGAGAAGTGACGTGAGGGCGTCTCGAGCGGTGTCGTTCAGTAATCTGAGATGTCGGACTGAAGCACGTTGTTCTGACTGGCGTCCGATTCGATCGATTCGGCGATCTCTTCGAACCGAGAGATAGAGAGGAGCACGTTGAGCACCGCGTCCAACGGAACGTTGAGTTCGTATTCGTGATACCGACCCGCGGAGAGTCCCTCGTTTCGTTCGTAGACGTTTATGAGGCCGAGCATGTTCAAATCCGAGAGGTGGTCGCGGACGCGTCGTCCACTCACGCTGTCGGCGTCGAGTTCGTTACAGATCGTGACGTACTGTTCGTAGAGGTCGCGGGAGCGAACCGGTACTTCGTCGCGTGCTTCGTGATACGCGAGCGTACAGAGGACGACGTGGCCCTGCGTCGTGAGTTCCTGCATCCCCTCGTAGAGTTGGTTCTTCTCGAGTTCGTCCTGTGCGCCGCGGACGTGGTCGTCTGTCACCGTGTCGACGTCTTCCGCTTGGGCGAGTTCGCCCGCTTCTCGAAGGAGACGAATCGCCTGGCGGGCAGAGCCGGTGTCCTGTGCGGAGAGCGCTGCACACAGTGGGACGACGTCGCTTTCGAGGACGCCGTCGTGGAACGCTTTCTCCGCGCGGGGTTGGAGAATCGAGCGGAGTTGATTCGCGTCGTACGGTGGAAAGAGGATTTCTTTCTCTGCCAACGTGTCTTTGACCTTCGGAGAGAGACCTTCTCTGAACTGGAAGTCGTTGCTGATACCGACGATGACCGGTTGGACGTTCTCGACGTAGCCGTTCGAGCGGGCGCGGGGGAGTCCGTAGAGGATGTCGTCGGAGTCACCGATGTTGTCGATCTCGTCGAGGACGATGACGACGGTGTCGCCGAACGAGTCGAGTTCTTCGTAGAGGATGTCGAAAACCCGCTGTTGTGAGTACCCGGTCGTGCTGATACGGTCTTTTCCCTTCTCCAATCTTAGCTCGTTCACGAGCGAGACGGCCACTTGGTACGACGAGGAGAGGTTTTCGCAACCGACCCACACCGTCGAGAGGTCGATATCGTCGTACTTCTCGGCGTCGTGTTCGAGATGCGAGAGCATGAACTTCGTCGCGACCGTCTTCCCCGTCCCCGTCTTTCCGTACAGAAAGATATTCGAGGTGGGTCGGTTGTCTATGATCGGTTGCAGTGCTCGCTGGTACTTCGCGAGCTCCTTGTCCCGCTCACGGATATCTTCCGGCTCGTACGAGTCGTCCAACGGCTCGGCGTCGGCGAACACGAGTCGGTCTCTCTCGAACATCCCCATGTGAGAACGCCACATAGGGTGACACGATAAAACCACCGCTTCCGGAGCGTCCGAAGCGTCCGGAGCCCGAGGATATTAGTACTCGAGGGCGACCACCACTTCCGGAGAGCGCGTTCTTTATATGACCCTCTCACTCCACTGTTTCCGAAGCTATCTCTATATCACGTACCCCCCCGCCGGCACGTAGTAGTGTAATTAGGGAAGAGTTAAGTCGGTCCGAAGAAAACCAAATCCGTATTGCAGTAAGAAGAATATATAAAATTTCTATTATTATCTGGAAGAGACAACTTTCGAGGAATCTCCAGCAGATTTCCGGACGAGACGCGGCAACGACTTCCGCATCCTCGAGAGGGCCCCTCTCTTTTTGTGGATAGCTTCGGAAACAGTGGAGTCAGGGTGTCGGTGACTCGGCCGCGACTGATAGCTCCGGAAATAGTGGTGTGTTACCCGCTTCGAGATGGACCGGAACGGTGTACATCCTCGTGGAGTCCTCCACAATCGGTAATATATCTTCCCCCGAACAGACCGTCTTTTCCGTAGCAAGCCAAATTCGATGATATCACGGATAGGAGTGGTACAGCGGCGAATAACTCCGGAACGAGTGGAGTGGGTAGCTCGTGTGGTAGCTCTCGACAGGACGTGAGGAGTCGAAACTCGCGGTTTCCTCCTACGTCATCAGAACGTTTTGAGGTTTGATTGCTGACCCTCGAGATCAGATTGGCTAACAAGATGGTACGCGTCCTGTTAACGGCTAAAGTCGTGGGTTTCCGCCTCACGTCTGTGTGATTCGAGCCGGCGAAGTGGCGGGAACTGTGTCGTAGGCGCGAGTAGCGAGAACTGTGTCTAGGCACATCACTCGATGTGCAACTCCACCGGTAGTTCACTGCTGCAGCTAGTCGTCGAACGTCATCCCGTAACCCCACTCTTCGAGGTGGGTTTCGGCTTCGTCGAGGTGTTCGAGTCCGACCCGCACCAGGGCTTCTCGTAGGTCGGTTAGGGAAACATCGTCGTTGAACCGTTCTTCCATCTCACGAAGTGCGTCGCGCTCGGCGTTCTTCGTCTCGGGCTGAAGGAAGAGCGGAACGCGGGTTCGGCCATCTTGGACACCGTCGCGTCGAAATTTGTACGGTATCTGGATCGTCCGCTGTCGAGACTGCTGGCGTTCGACTGTTGTTTCAGTCTCTCTTTCGGTTCCGGCCTCCTCTCTCGATATAGCGTCTGATGATTTGTCATCTCGAGATTCGGGCTCGACGTCGTCGGCGAAGGGGTCTTCGCCAGCTCCCTCTTTCATCCCCGTCATGGCAGTGGCACCTCGTGCGTGAGGTCACCCGGTTCTGGAGGGTTCGGCGCTTCGATACCCACCGTTTCCTCCAGATGGCGTGCGAGTCGGTCAAACTGCGCGAGCGTCTCCAGTTCGTACTCGCGGTGGCGGTCGCGGTGCTCACGGACGTAGGTAAACGCGGAACACTGCTGCATCCAGCAACCCTCCATCAACGACGCCCGCTCGCCGACGACCTCCGGAATCGCGTAGTCGATCTCGTCGAGAACGGTGCGCTGGTCTCGGGTATCTTTGAACGCGACTGGAACGGCGGCGAGCACACCGACGTCGATGCCGAGCTGATCTTCGAAGCCGGCGACGAGTGCTTCCAATCCTTCGACCGCCGCCCGTCCCTTCGCACTCGGTTCGACGGGGATGACGAGCGACCGAGTAGCGTGAATCGCGTTGTATAGATGCGGCCCCTCCGTCGCGGGTGGGTCGCAGATGAGAACGTCGTACTCGTCGGGAACGTTCGCCTCACTGAGAACGCGGAGCAGTTGCGCGTGTACCCCGAACGCTTCACCCATCGCCTCCGATTGGTCTTTCTCTCGCTGGAGGTACTCGGCAAGATCCGAGAGCATGTTGTGTTCGGGAACGATGTCGACACCTTCGACCGTCCGAACCAGGTCGTCGAACTCGCCTTTCGGACGACGGATCATGTGACGAACGAGGTTGTCAACCGGTTCGGTTCGTTGGTCGTCGACGCCGAAGAGTCGAGAGAGGTCACCGTCTTGGGGGTCGAGTGGGACGACGAGTGGCTTGAGTCCCGCACGCGCGTGTGCGACCGCCAAGTTCGCTGCGGTCGTGGTTTTGCCCACCCCGCCAGCCTCACTGTACGTCGAGTACGCTAACATGTACCCTTCATGAGTGGCACCCCTCTTGAAAGTACGTCAGACACACCAATGAGTGAACATCATGGATGAATGCACTGAATGTATCTAATGAACATATCTACTGAACAAACATGCCGATCTGCTCTCTGAATGGGGTGACTTGAGGGCACTTTTCGACGGTTAAAAGGAATCTATGCTCGAGACTACCCGGTTCATATTCACCACTAGAGAGCCTCTATCTGCTGTTTTGGCCGACCAACACACTGAACAGAACAAATGAATGCGGTCGTTGAATACTCTTGGTGAACACATTTGGTGAACATCTGCTCCGAACATTCTCTGAATCCACCTCACGAACGTACATCCTGTCGGCATATGATGCGAACAATGTATCTTGGTCCTGGATACTCGGGATGAACACACTTCATGAACACATTTCATGACTACACCTCCTGAACACACTTCATGAATCCATGCCTTGGGCCTGTTTTATGAATACACTCGATGGCCGCACCTCATGCCAACCACTACTACACGAACTCTGTGAATGTGTCGTATGAATCCAGCACATGAACGTACTCTACGTACCCCACGAACGACACGACTAGAGGTATCGGATGGACTCAACTCGGACCGCGAACCGACTTCGCCGGATGGCGGCCAAACTCTCTCACTGATTTTCGAACGCCGCAGCTAACTGTTCGCGCATGTACTCGCGTCGAAGGTGGCGCGTTCGGGAGTCCGAGAGGTAGTTCTGGAGGACGACTTCGGCGCTCGAACTCCCTTGCTCGGCGGCGATCTCGTCGAGACTTCCGAGCACTACGTCGAGCGATGCGGAGTAGGCGTCGTACCAGAATCGACGACCCATCTTTGGGGCGGGCGAGACGCCGTCGATTTCGTCGGGCAACCCTGCACGCTCGGCCAGATCGGTGAATCGGTTCCAGACCGTCCATCGCGAGATGTGTCTGCGAGACGCGTGTGGGGACGGGAACAAGTAGCCGTTCCAGTTTTCGCTGTCAGCTCCAGCCGCGAGACGACGGTCGAGTTCCGCTCGACCGTACAACAGCGACACCTCTCCGGGGCCGTTCTTTCGCTGTCGAAAGTCGATGTAGGGGATGTCGTCGTCGGGAACGTCCAAGACGAACTGGTCGACGTGTAGCTTAGCGACTTCGTTCGGACGGAGTCCCCACGCACAGAGAGCGAGCACGAGCAAGCGTTCTTCGTGGTCGTCGGCAGCGCTGTAGAGCGCTTTCACGTGCGCACTCGACAGACAGGGTGTGTCCGTATTCTCACCGCTGTCCGACCGTGACCAGTCGAACTCGTCGTCGAGTCCGTCCGCCGGGTTTACTTTCGCCCACTTCCGGCGGATGAGGTGTGCGTACCAGTTCGAGACGGCGAGGTGGACTCGACGCTTGGTCTGCGGACTGTCGAGTTCGGCGTGGAGTCGGTCGAACGCCGCCCAGCAGGCATCCACCGCTTTGTACACGGGAACGTCGCTCTCGCGGGCGATCGGCGTCACTAGGTCGTCAGTATCGTTTTCGGCTCGATACGCCTCGATATACCGATTGAGTCGGTAACGAAGCGTCTCGACCGACGATTCGGCGAGCCCTTTTCGCTCACGACGCGACGAGAGAAACGACTCGACGGCTTCGAGCGTTTGCTCGTCTTCTGTTGCCCACTCGTACACTGCCGTCGACGATTCGAGTCCCAGGGTTTCGGTCCAAAACTGTGTGAACGTCCTGTCGTGGTACTCTCGGAGCGCGTACAGCAGTGGTCGGAGTCCATGTGACCGAAGCCACTGATGGGTTGGTTTCTCGTGCTGCGGATCTAGCCCGTCCGCCTCCAGTAACGGGGAAACGACCGTCCAGTAAACCTCGACGAGTTCGTCGAGGTCGAGAAGCGTCCACGAGATGTCGTCGACGTCCTCCCAGTCGCGTCCGGCAGCGCTGAGACTCTCACTCACGAACGTGTTCCTCCTGTCGTTGGTGTTGAACGATCAAATTTCGGGGTAGCAGCCTCGCTGTGTCGAGGTTACGTTCTGAGACGGACATTTTCGGGTGGTACGCGTATTCAGACAACTGGCGTATATATTTTGGGAACTAACAGACTCTTACGGTCTGTGTGAACACCGATTGGATGGGCCATTTTCGATGTCTGATTCATATATCCTATGTCGCTATATTGAAATCGGGTACTGGCCTAGGCTGTGAGGTCCCGCAGTTTCGGAGGATAGCCTCGTTTCAGAACAACCCGTACACACGAAAACGACTAAGTGAGTTGGCTCACAATGTACACATCATGAGCACCGACAAGAAGCGCGTGCAGTTTCGGGCCCCAAATCGGCTTATCGACCGAGCCGACGCGCTGGCCGCAGTCCTCGGGGAAGACCGTACAGACGTCCTCGTGACCGCGCTTCGGGAGTACCTCCAAGACGCCGCTCACGACGACGCACTCACTCAGGAGATCGCCGCCGCCTACTACGACGACGAGATCACTTTCGAACAACTCAGAGCGCTCGTCGGCGCCGAAGAGGCGGCAAACTTCCGGGTGTTGAAACAGCAACTGGACGAGGCCTTCGTCGACGAGGTCGCCGACGCATAGATGTCGCGGCTCGTCGCAGACGCCTCCGCCCTCGTGAGTCTCGGAGTCGTTACTGACGACGACCCCGATCCACTCTCACTCTGTCTATCCCGGTACGAGGTCGTCGTCCCAACGGCGGTCGTCGAAGAACTCCGAGAGATCGCCTCGTACGATGACGTCCACGGACGCGCCGCGTCCGCCGTGCTCGACCGAGCCGATTCGTTCACGACACGGGTGGCCGACCTCGATGCCGAGTTTCCGCTCGATGACGGTGAAAACGCGGCCGTCACCCTCGCGAACGACCTCGATGCTACGCTCTTCCTCTGCGACGAGTTCAACCAACTCGGCTTGGTCCACGCCTCACTCGCTGATACCCGACTCGTCACGACACCGACGCTGCTCTCGGTTCTCGTTCGAACTGGACAGCTATCAGCGGCCGATGCACGGCGACTTCTCGACGAGGTGAGCGACGTCCGTAGCTGGGACGCGAACAGCTACGTGCAACGAGCGAGCTCGTTGCTCGAAGAGTCCTGACGACGAGGCTGTCGTCCCCCTGGATTCTCCTTCCCGGCGCTGGTCGATTACCGAGTGTGACCGCTTCACCCCTCCACTACCTTCGACATGCGAGTTCCCTCTGAGATGACGACGAACTGTCTCCTCTCTACGCCCCGTCGAACTGAGTCGCCACCGGCCAAGAAACTTTGATAACCCTGCTCGTTCTCCCCGGAGGTAGTGTGGTAATCTCCCATGGCTGACGCTCCCGACGACTACGTCGACGAACGGTTCGACGACTTCCTCGAAGACCTCCTCGGACTCCTCGAACAGCCCTCCATCAGTGCGACCGGCGAGGGTGTCGCAGAGTGCACCGACCTCGCGGAGCGACTCTGTCGCGAGTACGGGTTCGACGAGACCGAGACGGTCGAGACTGACGGCCAGCCTGCGATCATCGCGCACGCCGAAGCCGACGAGTCGGCGGACGACCGGCCGACTCTCCTGCTGTACGGCCACTACGACGTCCAGCCAGTGGACCCCGACGAGTGGACCTCGCCGCCGTTCGAACCGACCGTCCGCGAGGGACCGGACGGCCGCGAGCGTATCTACGCGCGGGGCGCGGGCGACAACAAGGGCCAGTGGTTCGCCCACCTCTGTGCGGTTCGAGCGCTCCGCGAGACGACCGGTCTCCCCGTAAACGTGACCCTCCTTCTCGAAGGCGAGGAGGAGAGTGGAAGCCCCCACCTCGACCAGGTCGTCGAGGAACGCGCCGACGAACTCGCCGCCGACCTGACGTACGTGGCCGACGGCCCCATCGACGCCTCGGGACGTCCGCACGTCCTGATGGGCGCCCGCGGGATGCTCTACGTCCAGCTCGACGCGACGGGGCCGAACCGCGACCTCCACTCGGGCAACTACGGCGGCCCGGTTCCGAACCCCGCCTGGGAACTCAACCGCATCCTCTCCTCGATGAAGGACGACGACGGTCGGGTCACGATCGACGGCTTCTACGACGACGTGCGACCCATCACCGACCTCGACCGCGAGGCGCTCGACGCGATGCCGTTCGACGCCGAGGCCGTCGAAGCCGACCTCGACATCGGAGGGTTCGCTAACGGTCCCGGCGACTCCTATCTCGAAAAACTGTTGTACTATCCGACGCTCAACATCGCGGGGTTCGCGAGCGGCTACGGCGGCGAGGGGACTAAGACTATCGTCCCCTCGACCGCGAAGCTGAAGATGGACATGCGACTGGTCGCCGACCAGGACCCCGACGAGGTCTACGAGAAGTTCTGCAGCCACGTCGAAAACCACGCGTCCGGGACCGTCGACGTGGAGGTGTCGAAGTTCGGAACGATGTCGCCCCAGCGGACGCCCCTCGACCATCCCGCACGGAAGCCGATTCTGGACGCGGTCGCCGAGGGCTGGAACACCGAACCCATCCTCAAGCCGACGCTCGGCGGGTCGCTTCCGACGGCGGCGTTCGCTCGCCACCTGGAGACGCCCGTCGTCGTCGTCCCGTACGCCAACAGCGACGAGAACAACCACTCACCCGACGAGAACCTCGCCCTCGACTGCTTCGAGAGCGGCGTTCGGACGACCGCGGCCCTCCTCGACAGACTCGTCGACTACGGGGTGTGACGTGCCGCGGGTCACCTGACCCGCGGACGAGTGCCGACCACCGCTCGCTCGTCAGAGGTGGTTGGCGGAGATGGCCACGGAAGCTGGGGCGCTTTCAAAGTTCGAGGGAGTCGGTTGGCGTCGTCTGTGCGGACGATGTGGAGCGCTTGGAGTAGTATAGGTCCTCGGTACCGTCACACGCACAATTATCATGTCGTCGACAATTAACGTCTATACGACACGACGAAAGAACACAGATGGCGACCGAACAGAACCGAAAACACTCACCCGACGGTCGGTTCTCGCGTCGGGGCCGTGTTCGGTGCGACCGCGGTCGCGGGCTGTCTCAGCGACGGCGGCGGAAACGGATACAGCGCGGCGATAATCTCCAGTCCCGCTGGCTTCGGGCAGTCTGGCTAGCTCCGGGCCGGTCCGACAGTCTGAGTCGCATCTCTGCGACCGATTCCGGAGCGAAACAGGAAACCTACGTCGCCACCTCGGCCGCGGAAAGGAGTTCGCCGAGGAACCCATCGCTTCGGTCGAGTGTCACCGACGCCGGGCGACGAACCGCACCGGTGCGCCGTCGCCGTCGCGAATCTTCACCGGGAACCCCTGCACTTCGAGTCGCTTCCCCACGTGAGTGTCGAGGTTAGTCAGGTTCTCGGCGACGAGTACTCCCTCGGCCAGCAGCGTCCGGTGGACGGGAAACGCCATCCACCCTTCCGGCCGCCGCGGCGGCGGAATATCCGGCGTCAACGTGTCCGTCGCAACCATCTTCACCCCCCGTTCGACCAGCCACTCCGCGAGGTCGACCGAGAGCCACGGATGGGACACGTACTCCGGCGTCCCGTACTTCTCCTGCCACCCGGTGTACAACAGCACGATGTCGTTCTCCCGAACGGTCCCGTCGGCCTGCTCTACGTCCTCGACGGTTATCTCCCGCGCATCGTCGGTCGAAACGTCGAGGAAGACGCCGTCACCGGCGAAGCGGTCGAGCGGCAACTCGTCTATCGTCGCGCCGCCCTCGACGAAGTGTCGCGGTGCGTCGACGTGGGTTCCGACGTGCGTCGCGGCCGTGTACTGCTGAACGTTGATTCGGTCCTCCGCGACGTCTCTCACCGTCTCGAACGCCGGTGCCGGAACCGCCGGCGGGTGCGGCATGTCGTCGGAGAACGGTTGTGAGAGGTCGACCCAGCCATTGTCCGCCGTAGCCGACTCGTACTCGCTCTCTGTAGCCGGTTCGCACCCGTTATTCGCTGTCGACTCGCGCCCGCTCTCCGTAGCCGCCGAGCACCTGCTCTTCGTTGTCGACGCGCGTTCGCCACTCGTCTCGTCGGTCATCGCTCCGTTCTCAGCGCCTCGTACAGTTTCACGATGGCCGAAGCGTCCAACTCGCCGTACCCCATCGCCTCCCCGATGCGGTAGAGGCCGCTGGCTCCGCCCAACAGAAGGGGAACGTCGTTGTCGGCAGCGAACGATTCGGCCAGCGAGACGTCCTTGCGCATCAGCGACAGGGTGAACTCGGAGTCGTACTCGTCGGGGATGACGAACCGTTCCATATCCCGGTCGAGCGCGTAGGACGCGCCGGACGAGTCGGCGAGCGTCCGTGTGAACGTCTTGTCGTCGATACCCGCCGCTCGCGCCATCGACAGCGCCTCGAAGAGGACCAACTGATTCAGGCCGAGCACGTAGTTGTTCACTACCTTGAGCGTCACGCCCACGCCGGTCGGCCCGACGTGGTGAATCGTCTCGCTGATCGTCTCCAGCACGGGTCGAACCCGTTCGACCGTCTCGTCGGATCCGCCGACGAGGACGGTGAGCGTCCCTCTCTCGGCGTTTCGCGCGCCGCCGCTAACGGGGGCGTCAAGGAACTCGACGTCGGCGGCCTCGCAGGCGTCGGCGACGCGCTCGGACGCCGCGGGAGAGACGGTGCTCGTGTCGACGAGCACGTCTCCCGCATCCAATCCGCGCAACACCCCGTCGTCGCTCAGCGTCGCGGCGTGCAGCGCTCCGTCGCCGGGGAGCGAGAGGAAGACGATATCCGCACGTTCCCCGACGGCCGCCGCGGAATCCGCTCCCGACGCGCCCTGCTGTTCGAGCGCCTCCACCCGCGCGGGGTCGATGTCGAAGACGACGACACTGTACGCGTCGGCCAGCACCTCGGCTATCTGTCCGCCGATGTTTCCCAGCCCGACGATACCGACGGTTTCCGGCATCGTCACTCGCCGGCCCGTCGGTCGCCGTCCGTCGTCGTACGAAGCGTTTCGCTACGGTAATCGCTCATGTGTAGTGGTACACGTTGTCACGTGTCCGATAATGAATCTTCGCGTCACGGAGTTCCGTACCGCTACGTCCGACGAGCATCCGTCGGAACGCAGGTCGCGGAAATTCGAGGCGTGGGGAGTTAAGACGGTCGAGCGAGGTTAGTCGACGTATGGTAGCCGTAGGAGTCGTCGGACTCGGCCAGATGGGCGGTCCGATAGCCGAACACCTCGTAGCGGAGCACAGCGTGACCGCGTTCGACCTCGACCGCAGCGCCGTGGAACGACTGGAGGCGCACGGAGCGACCCCCGCCGACACCGCCGCCGACGCCGCCGCCGGTGCCGACGTGGTGTTTCTCTCGCTTCCGACGCCCGACGTCGTCGAGACGGTCGTCGAGGAGGCCGCGGAGGCGTTCGATTCGGGCTCGGTTCTCGTCGACCTCTCGACGTCGACGCCGTCGACGACCGAACGCGTCGCCGCGCTGCTCGACGACCGCGACGTCGACGTACTCGGCGCGCCGGTCAGCGGCGGACCCTCCGGGGCCCGCGCGGGGTCGCTCTCGGTCATGGTCGGTGGCGACGAGGCGGTCTACGAGGCGTGTCTCCCGCTGTTCGAGTCGTTCGCGGCCGACGTGCTCCACGTCGGCGAACGGCCGGGTCACGGTCACGCCGTGAAACTGCTCAACAACTATCTGTCGTTCGCAGGGTTCCTGGCGACCTCCGAGGCGGTCGCGCTCGGCCGCGCGGCCGGACTCGACGGCGAGACGCTCGTGGACGCGTTCAGCGCCGGGAGCGGTCGCAACAGCGCGACGGAGGAGAAGTTCCCGAACTACGTGCTCACCGGCGAGTACGACATGGGCTTCCCGCTCGAACTGATGGAGAAGGACATCCGCCTGTTCGCGGAGTTCGCGGAGGCCCACGACGCGTCCGCGCTCCTGGGCGGCGTCGTCCGGAACCTGGTCGGTTACGCTCGGGTCCGGCAGGGCGGCGAGGCGGACATGACCCGCGCCTACGAGTTCGTCGAGCAGCAGATGATGCGGAGGTAGTTTTTTACCCTCTATCGGTAATCGTTCGCACGAGACAACCATGACAGAACCGATCACGGGTGTCGTCGCACCAGTGGTAACGCCGATAAACGAACACGGTGACCTCGCTGTCGACCGAGTCGCCGACAGCGTGGCGTTCACGCTGGAGTGCGGGTGTCACGCCGTCGTCGCCTCCGGAACCGGAGTCCAAGAGACCGCCGCGCTCGCACCCGAGGAACGGAAGACGCTGATAAGCGAGACTGTCGACGCCGTCGACGGGCGAAAACCGGTGCTCGCGGGCGTCTCCTACCCCGCTCAGTCGGTCGTCGCCGACTTAGTCTCTCACGCCGAGGACGCGGGCGTCGACGGACTGCTCGCTATGCCGCCGTGGGGGATGCCGCCGAGTCACGACGCTATCGTCCGCTACTACGAGGCCATCGCCGCCGAGACGGAGCTCCCGATTCTCGTCTACAACAACCCCGCCGTGACGGTCGACATGGCGAAAGAGACGATGCTGGCGGTCGCCCGAATCGACGGCGTCGAGTACGTCAAGGAGAGTTCGCGGGACTGGCAGAAAGTCGGGTGGCTCCTCGAACGCATCCACCACGCGGGACACGCCGAGGTGTTCACGACGATGGACGTTCTCCTCCCGACGCTGCAGGCCGGCGGGTCGGGCGCGGTCATCCCCGCTCCGGCGACGGTTCCCGCGATGCGGGTCTACGAAGCGTACCGCGACGGCGACCTGGAGACGGCGGTCCGCGCCCAGCGTAGTTTCGGCACGTTCCCCCCGGACGAGGTGACGACGGGGCTCACCGCCGTCTGTAAGGCCGCGACGCGTCTCTCGGGGGTCGACGTCGGTCCGCCGCGGCCGCCGTACGACGACGTCGGTGACGACGGCCTGGCGGCCATCGACGCGTGGCTCGACGAACAGGACGTCCCGACGCTGTAGCACCGACTCCTACACCGCTTCGTAGCGCCGTTCACAGCAGCGTAGCGCCGTTCACAGCAGCGTAGCGCCGTTCACAGCAGCGACTCGTCGTACCATCTCTCGACGCTGACTCGTTTTATCGTCTCTCGACAGCGACTCGCCGTACCGACGACAAAGCGGTTCGGTAAGCCGCTCTCTCTACAAATCTCGATTGGGACGAGCTCCGGTGGTCGGAGACGCGCTCTCGGCCCCAGACGCGTCGAATTCGCCGAGTTCGATTCAGGCCGGGTCGGCCGCGTGGACCGGTCCCCGCGGGTCGTACTCCATCTGTTCGGCGACGGCGTCGGCGATCTCGTCGCCGAACTCGCGGCGAACGACGTGAAACGCCAGGTCGAGCCCCGAGGTGACGCCGCCGGCGGTCACTACGTCCCCGTCGTCGACGACCCGAGCGTCGACGATTTCAGCGCCCGATTCCCGGAGGTCGGATACGGCGCTGGCGTGGGTGATAGCCGGCCGTCCGTCGGTGATTCCGGCCCGGGCGAGCAGCATTCCGCCGGTACAGACTCCCGCGACGGCGACGCCGTCGTCGTAGAGTTCCGCAATCGCTTCCGGAACGACGCCTCGCTCGGCCTCCGCCCACGCGCCCGTCTCGCCGCGACTCGCCCACTGACCGCCCGGTACGAGCACCATGTCCGGAGCGAGGTCCGAGAGTCGGCGGTCGACACCGATGCGAACGCCGTGGCTGGCGGTCACCTCCTCGACGTCGTCTATCGTACACAGCGTTACCGTCACGTCCGCGCCCGCGGCGCGGGCGTTGTCGAAAACCTCGTACGGCGCGATGGCGTCGAGTTCGTCGACGCCCTCGAAGAGGACGATTGCGATATCCATGCGTACCACTACCGCGGCACGGACAAAACAGTTCCCACGCGGGAACGGAAAAGAGAACGGCCGACCGACGACTCGGGGCGTCGGCTACTCTCGCTTCGCTCCGCCCGCCTGCGGTCGTCCGTCACCGGAGAACCCGAGCGAACTTCGGAGAACGCCGACGGGGTCCGGCCGGCCGGCGATCGCTTGGACGATGTACATCGCGACGACGACGCCCAGCGCGAACAGCTGTATCGTCCGCGAGGGATGAACCATCGTGACGAAGCCGAGTACGGCGTACGCGAGACGGGCGGGTAGCGAGATAGTCCTCGCGAACGCGAACGGGTAGTTGATGCCGTGAATCATCGCAATCGCGCCCAGCATCGCGAACGCCCCCGAGGTCAACGCCAGCGAATCGAACGTACCGGAGACGACTTCGGGGTGGTAGATGAAGGTGAACGGCAGGATGAAAAGCGGTGCCGAGAGCTTGATCGCCTCCCAGCAGCTCTTCCAGAAGTCCGCGCCCGCGATACCGCAGGCCACCGCGACACAGGTCGCAATCGGCGGGGTGAGTCCCGCCAGAATCGCCGCGTAGAACACGAAGAAGTGCGCCGCCAGCTCCGGCAGGAAGAACTGGTTGATGAGCGTCGGCGCGATGAGCAGCGCGACGATGGTGTACGACGCCGTCGTCGGCATCCCCAGCCCGAGGATGATACAGATAATCATCGCCAGGATGGCGGCGAGCCAGAGTTGGCCGCCCGCCAACTGCATCAGCGTCAGTGAGATGGATGTCGGCACTCCGGTCGCGGTGAGTATGTCGACGACGCCGTTGATCGCGCCGAGGATAATCGCAACCGGCGCGAGTACGACGACGCCCTCGCGCGCGCCGTCTAACGTCTCCCAGACGCTCCGGCGGGCCGACTGACTCGTCGTCTCGTCGCTGACACCTGCGCTCGCCTGCAGCAGCGGAATCAGCGTGCCGGTGGCCAGCATCGCCGTCGCCGTCCACAGCGCCGCCGTCATCACGGTCACCTGCACGATTCCGAGCTGGTAGATGAGGACGGCGAGCGGGATGCCGTACTTGATGGTCTCGGTCAGGAACTCCGAGCGCGGCATCGGATCGGCGATGAGCTTCTCGGGGTCGGTGTCGTCGAGCTGCGGCACCGAGACGTAGTGGACCGCGATGAAGATGGTCACGACGAGCACCGCCGCCGGAATCAGGCCGGCGACGATGACGTCGGCGTACGTGATGCCCGTGATGAGAGAGGCCATGATGAACGCGGCCGCGCCCATCACCGGCGGGAGTACCTGTCCGGAGGTAGATGCAACGGCTTCGATCGCACCGGAGGTCTCGGGTTTCATCCCGTTTCGCTTCATCAGCGGGATGGTGAACGACCCGGTCATTCCGGCGTTCGCCGTCTGGCTCCCGTTGACGGAGCCGATTATCGCGGAGGCCAACACCGCCGTCTGGGCGATACCGGAGTCGATGTACCGCGCCGAACGGAACGCCAACCGCATGATGAGGTCGAACGCGCCGTACGACTTGAGGAACCCCGCGTACAGGAGGAACAGCGCGATCCACGCCGCGACGAGTTGCGTCAGGAAGCCGAAGAAGCCGTCGACGCTGAGTACGAGGATGCGCATGAGTCGGTCCCAGCCGATACCGCCGTGTGCGAGCGGTCCGGGCGCGAACATCCCCCAGCGACCGTAGGCGATCCCCAACAGGATGATTGAGAGGAACGTGATTCCGAACGACCGCCACGTGAGGTAGATTATCACGAGCGTGAAGATCGCCGCCATGTAGATTTCGTACTGGAACGCGCGACCCTGTCGGGTGACGTACAGCTCCTGGAAGTTCATTATGACGTACACGCAGGTGACTGCGACGATGAGCGCACAGAGAGTCAGCAACGCCGCCTCGGATCGGTTCCCCGGCCCGTAGGCGCGTTTGAGGTCGTCTACGAGGTGGTCTCGGCCGCCGCCGGCGAGATCCATCAACTCGGTGAGGATGAACAGTTCGAGGATGGCTCCGAAGAAGATGACCCCGTACTGCGCACGCGGCATCATCTGACTCCACGCGTACCAGATGACGATGCCCCAGAAGACGACGGAGAGCAAGATGAGCACGTTGCGCATCGACACGAGTTCCGCGTCGCCCGGACTCTCCGTGTCGAATCCCTGGTTTGCACCTGATTCGACGTCGTCGGCTGTCTCGCTCACGTCTACTCACTCCCTCCGGTAGCCGTTACGTGTGACCGCTCTCGTTGCCGCCTAAACTTCTGCATGATTAATGATCAAGTTGCTGCGTATAGTAAGTTGTGTGTGAATTGTTGAAGCGTTCGCCCGCCGGCGGTTACTCGTTCGTCGACCCTTCGGTCCACTCGTCGTTCCAGGCGTTGTTATCCTTCCAGTACTGGGCGACGCCCGGGTGGATTTCGAGGTCCGGCATGACCGCGGAGGTCATCGATTCGATGCCCGAGTGGTCGATCGCCGTCGGGTCGGCCTGTCGAATCGCCTCGTGGTGTTCCGCGGAGAGACGCGCGACCTCGCGGGCCGCGCTGGCGGGGACGTCCGGACCGAACGCCCACTGCCCGGCGAGAACCCACGACGTCGTCGTCTCGGTGACGTTGTTGACCTCCTGTTCCCACTCGTACGGGTACTCCTCCCAGTCGTTGAGAAGCGCACCGGGGACGTTCTCGATCGCCTGACGGAAGTTGTCGTCGACTTCCATGAGATAGAGGCGACCGTTACTGCGGACGTCGACCTCCTGCACCCAACTGGAGAGGTTGACGCCGTTGGCACCGTACACACAGAGCGCGTCCACGCGGTCCTCTTCGACGGCACCCGGGATGTCGGTCGTGTCGACGTTGAGTATCTCGTTCGGTTCCCAGAGACCGGCTTCCTTGATGACCTCCTCCGTGAGCAGCCGAGTACCGAAGCCCGGTTGTATCGGGTAGATGGTGTAGCCGCCGTCCTGGAGGTCGGCGGTCGACTGGATGTCCGACCCCTCCATCGCCACCCAGTGCATTTCGAGGTTAGTGAACACGAACCCTTGCATCGGAAGCGAGTCGACCGCGTCCTCCGCGAACGGACCGCTCTCGCTCATCGCTTTCGCCAACGAGTTGTTGTCCACCCCGAGCGTGTCGAAGTTTCCGCCGTCGAACTCGTAGAGGTTCGCGGTCCACCCGTCCGTCACCTGGACGGTGATGGAGAGGCTGTCGCTGTGTTGGCTCGCGGCGCGTGCGAGCGCCTGCGCGGCCTGCTGCGTCGACGTGCCGGACCCCGCCCCTGCGATGACCATCTGATACTGGTCGCCGCCGCTACCGCCGCCACCGCTGCTGTTGTTGCCGCCGCCACCGCTCGAGTCGGAACAACCGGCCAATCCGATCGTTCCGAGCGTCGCCAATCCTTTTAAAACATCCCGACGCCGATTGCTATCGTCTGACATAGACGTTTGACAATAATCATTATGGTACATAAGTATAACGCCACCTGTAAACCTTACTCCACCTCCCCGGAAAGCGCCGCGAACGGCGACCTCGACTCGCTACCGTCGCCGGTGAATCTCAGCGGAACTCGGTGTCGGCAGCGACCGGGACGTGACCGTCGTTTTCGTGTGCCTGCTCGCGGTACTCCCGGAGGTCGTCGCGGAAGTCGGGGTGAGCGACGTCGATGAGCGCGTCCATCCGTTCGCTCGGACTCGCCCCTCGGAGGTCGGCGACGCCGTACTCCGTGACGACGACCGAGTGGTCGTGTTCGGTGTGGTCGACGTGGGGAACCGTCGGGACGATCCGCGAGATGTCCCCGCCGGCGGCAGTCGAGGGGAGCGCGATGACCCCGAGGCGGCAGTTACGGTTGAAATCGCCGCCGCCGCCGATGCCGTTGACGATACGCGTCCCGCCGATGTGGGTCGCGTTCGCGTTCCCGTAGAGGTCGACGTCGACGGCGCTGTTGACGCCGACGACGCCGAACTGGTCGATGAGCGCGGGGTTGTTCGACACGTCGGCCGGCCGGAGGACGACGTCCTCGGCGTACCGCTCGATGTCGTCGAACAGTCGCTCTTGGCCTTCGAGCGAGAGCGCGAGCGAGGTCGCACTCGCCCCCGAGAGCATCCCCTCGTCGATGGCGTCGAGCAGCCCGTCCTGGAACACTTCGCCGAAGTAGATCACCTCGCGGTCGCCGAAGTCGATCTCCGAGAGCGCACCCATGAGCGCGTTGCCGAGGCTCCCGACGCCGAACTGGAGGCAGATCTGCTCTCGGAGCGTCGGGTTCCGCTCTAGTTCCGCCTCCAGAAACGTCCGGAGGTTGTCGGCGATACTGTCGTCGGCCTCGGTCGGTTCCCGGAAGTCGTACGGGTCGTCCGGACGGTCGGTCTCGACGACCGCGACGAGCTTCTCGGGGTCGAACTCGAGTTTCGGCGACCCGACACGTTCGACCGGTTCCTCCAGCGGAATCGGGTCGCGGTTCGGCGGGAGGTCGCGGAGATACACGTCGTGGACGTGTTCGAGCAGCCGAGGCTGCGTGGCGTTGACCTCGACGACGAGACGGTCGGCGGCGGCGACGAACGACGGCGTGTGACCGATCGACGTCGAGGGGACGAGCCAGTCTTCGCCGACGGCGACGGCTTCGACGACCGCGACTCCGGGGTCGCCGAAGTCGCCCAGTCGAACTTCGTCGCCGAACCGCGAGATGTGACGGTCGTGGAACTCGACCTCGCGGTCGTTTATCGCCGATCGGGAGACGTTTCGCGTCTGAAACGGATACCGACGGGCCATCTGACCGGCCTCGACCAGCGCGTCGTCTATCTCGCCGCCGACGCCCCCGCCCGAGATGACCGTCAGCGACAGGTCGCGGTCGTCGTCGGCCAGCGCTTCGGGAACCCGCTTCGGATAGCCGACGCCGCCGAAGCCGCTCACCAGAACGACGTCCTCCGGTTCGACGACCTCGGCGGCCGTCGCAGCGTCCGTGACGGGGAGTCCGTCGGCGATGCGGTCGTCGCCCCCGTCCCGGATTCGGTCGTCGCCGTCTCCGACTCGGTCGTCGGCCTCAGTCATCCGCCTCTCCGTCGGTCGGCTGTGTGCCGATTCCCTCGGGCCACCCCGGCGGCTGTGCGGCGGTCGGCTGGGCGTACTCGCGCTTCAGCACCATCGGGGTGCGCTCCATCGACAGCACTTTCGTCCCCTCCTCGTTGTACGCTCGAAGTTCGGTGGTGACGATGCCGACGTGGTCCCGCGAGGAGCTCTCGCGCTTCTCCAGCACTTCGCTCTCGGCGAAGATGGTGTCGCCGTGGAACACCGGCGCGTGGTGTCGAATCCGGTCGTAGCCGAGGTTCGCGGTGGCGTTGACCGAGATGTCGATGACGCTCATCCCGACGGCGAGCGCGATGACGAACGTGCCGTCGACGAGTCGCTCGCCGAACTCGGTCTCGGCGGCGTACGCCTCGTTGAAGTGCATCGGGTTGAGGTTCATCGTCACGTTCGTCATCCAGACGTTGTCCGTCTCGGTGACGGTGCGTCCGAAGGGGTGTTTGTACACGTCGCCCACCTCGAAGTCCTCGTAATACCGGCCTTGCCATCCCTCTACGAGTCGGGTCTCCGTCGTTTCGTCCGTCGCGTTGTCGTTGTCGCTCATTGTCGTGTGGTGTTTCCTGTGGTCTCGTGCGGTGTTCGTCGTCTCGCGTCTCGTCGCTCGGTTTCGCTCTCAGAACGACCGGGGGAGGTCGAGCACGTTCTCCCCGAGGTAGTTCAGCGCCAGTTCCTGCGTGATGGGAACTAAGCGCGTGAGTCGCGCCTCGCGCAGGTATCGTTCGACGTCGTACTCGCGGGCGACGCCCCGTCCGCCGTGGGCCTGCACGGCGGCGTCGGCGGCCTCGAACGTCGCGTCCGCGGCGAGGTACTTCGCGGCGTTCGCCCGCGCCCCGACGGCTTTCCGGTCGTCGTCCGTTCGTTTCGCCGCGTCGAAGGTGAACTGCTTTGCGGCCTGCACGCGGGCGAACGCCGCGGCCAGCGGGTGTTGGACCGCCTGATTCTTCCCGATGGGGCGGTCGAACACCTCGCGCTCGTTCGCGTAGTCGACGCCCTTCTCGATAGCGAGTTCGCCGAGTCCGATCGCCTCGGCGGCGATGACCAACCGCTCCTCGTTGAGCCCGTCGAGAACTTGGTAGAACCCCTCGTCCTCGACGCCGATTAGCTGGTCGGCTGGGATGCGGAGGTCGTCGTAGGTGACGCGGAAGGAGCTGACGACGCCGCTGACGGTCTTCTCTATCTCCTCTAACTGGATGCTCCCCTCGTCGATTCCCCGCTCGATGTCGACGAGGAACAGCGAGACGCCCTTCGTCTTCTTCTCGACCTCGTCGTAGGGCGTCGTTCGTGCGGCCAACACGAGGTAGTCGCTCACGTCGATTCGGGATGTCCAGAGCTTCTCGCCGTTGACGACGTACTCGTCGCCCTCGCGCTCGGCGCGAGTCGTCATCGCGGTCGACTCCGACCCGGCCGTCGGTTCGGTGAGGCTGAAACACTGGATCCACGCCTCGCCGCTGGCGACGCGCGGGAGCAAATCCTCCTTGAGTTCGTCGCTGCCGTACTTGACGAGCGGTGCCGAGTTGTAGATGGCCGCGTGGACCGTCTGTGCGCCGCTGAAGCCGGCGCCGCTTCTGGCGATCTCGTACATCATCGCCACCGTCTCTTCGGTTCCGTAGCCTTTGCCGCCGTACTCCTCCGGGAGGAGGATTCCGAGCCAGCCGTCCTCGGCGAGAGCGTCGACGAACTCGTGGGGATACTCCCCTTCGGCGTCCCGTTCGCGCCAGTAGGCGTCGTCGAACTCGCGGCACACCGACCGAATCTCTTCCCGAACGGCCTGCTGTCTGGGAGACAGCGCCAGTTCACTGGCGAAATAGCCTGACATCAGTTACCATATACTCGAAGGGGACATTAAGCGTATTGGGGTTCCCGAACGATTGACCGGTTACGACTTCCCTTCCGACGAACGGCTCGGCGGACGGCGGACCGGGGAGCTACGGCGACATGCCGTCGAGCCAGCCGCCGTCGAGTGCGAGCGTCTCGCCGGTGACGAAGTCGGCCGCCGGCGACGCGAGGAAGGCCACGGCTCGGCCGAACGACTCCGGTTCCCCGAGTTTCCGGACCGGAAGCTCCTCGGCCCGGCGCTCCCTCGCCGCTTCGACGGAGATATCCTCTCGGTCGGCCAGGAGCTCTATCTTGTCCTCGAGGCGGTCGGTGACGATCCCGCGGGGACAGGCGCAGTTGACCCGAACGCCTCGCGGTCCGTACTCCTCGGCGAGACTCTTCGAGAGTGCGTAGATTCCCGGTCGGAACGCCGCTTGGAGCACGTCGCCGGCCATCGGCTCCGCGGCCGTCGCCGAGACGATGTTCACGACCGACGCCTCCCCGTCCCCCTCGACGAGGTGCGGGAGCGCGGCCCGGAGCGCGACGACGGTGCTTCGGACGACGAGTTCGTACGTCCGGTCCAACGTCTCGATATCCGTCTCGTCGATGGGTTGGACCGGCGGGCCGCCGTGGTTCGTCACCAGTACGTCGAGACCGCCGAGGTCGGTCGCCGCGGCCTCGACCGTCTGTTCGACGTCGGTCGGGTCGGTGAGGTCGCACGCGTACGTTCGGACGTCGTCGTCGTCGACGCCCGCCGCCTCGACGATGTAGTCTTTCGCGTCCGCGAGGTTGTCGGGGTCCCGGGAGGCGACCGCCACCTGCGCGCCCTCCCGGGCGAGTTCCGCCGCGGCGGCCCGACCGAGTCCCTTGCTGGCGGCGAACAGTAGCGCCCGCTTGTCGGTGAGTTCCAGATCCATCGTCAGTTGGCGACGAGAACCGGGCGGTCCCCTTCGAGGATGATACCCTGCGTGACGCTTCCGAAAACGGCCTTCCCGACCGGCGTCCGCCTCGAGTTCCCGATGAGAATCACGTCGGCGTCGATCTCCTCGGCCACGTCCTGGATGGCCTGTTTGGGTTCGCCGACCGTCGTCAACACGTCCGCTTCCACGCCGTCGTCGGCCAACCTCGCCCCGGCGCGTTCGACCGTATCGGGGGCGTCCCGAAGCGACTCGATGTTCTCGTTTATCGACTCGATCACCGTCTTCCCCGCCTCGTCCGCCGGGGAATCTATCTCCTCGTAAACGTAGAGCACCGTGACTTCGACGTCGGCGCGGTCGAACAGCCTGTCGAGCGTGGCGAGCTGTCCGTCGAGTCGTTCCGGTTCGGCGTCGACTGGCATGATAACACGCTTCATACGTGACGCTCGAGTCGACTCCTAATCAAGGTTTTCACTACTTCGTGACAGACTGTCCCCCGAACCCGAACTCTGTCGGAGGTGCCGCGCCACGTGGGAACGAGTTTCGGGGCGAACGGCGAACCGTGCGAGACGCCGTTTCGGCGTCCCGTCCCGGTTCAGTGGTCGACCCGGACCGCCGAGGCGACATCCTCCTGCGCCGGGAGCGTCGAGAGCACGTCGTACAGCCGGTCGACGTCCGTTTCCGACAGGACGGTGCCGGCGCACTCCTCGAACTTCGCCCGGAGCTCGTCGTCCGTGAGGGGGTCGTCGTGAGTCCCCGGCGGGTTCTCCTGGTGGCGCTCGTACGTTCCGTCCTCGGTGACGATACGGACTGACGCCTCGTGGGAGTCGTACGCCATGTCCTCGTCGACGACGAACTCGACGCGTTCGCGGACCGCCTGAACCGCCGGATTTTCGATGGCGTCGTCGCGGAACGTCGAGAGACTGACCCTCTCGCGGACGAGCGCGCTGGCGACGGCGTACTGCATCGAGAACTTCGCTTCGAGACCAGTGTCTGGGTCGGCGTGGTGGAGCGCGTCGCCCGCGCCCGCCGATGCGGTGACAGTCACCTGCTCGATCGTCTCGGGGTCGACACCTTCCTCGACGAGCGCCTGCGCTGCAGCGATAGCGGCGTGTGTGAAGTAACAGCAGGGGTACGCTTTGATGTGGATACCCCGCTCCTGCAACGCCTCGTAGTCGGGCTCGGCGAACTGCTCGGGTCCGCCTTCTCCGTAGAGGTCCCAGAACCCCCGCTCGCCGCTTATCGCCGCCGCGTCTGCGGTGAACCCGTCGGCCGCGAGGCGGGCCGCGGTCACGCCGGACCGAGAGCAGAGTCCGGCGTGCAGCGGCTTGGTCATCGACCCGAAGTTCCGCTTGAGTCCCGACGGCATCGACGCGGCGATGTTGAGCGCCTGCGACACCTCGACCTCGTCCAACCCGAGGAGATGCGCCGCCGCCGCCGCCGCGCCGAACGTTCCGAACGTCGCCGTGGCGTGCCATCCGGCCTCGTAGTGGTCGGGACTGACGGGGTCGGCGACGGCGCACTCCGCCTCGAATCCGGCCGCGTACGCCGCAACGAGGTCCCGTCCGCTCGCGCCTGTCTCCTCGGCGAGCGCGAGGAGGGCAGGAACGAGCGTGACGCTCGGATGGCCGCTCATCGCCCACGCGAGGTCGTCGTAGTCGAGCGCGTGACTCGCCGTCCCGGTTCGGAGCGCGACCGAGTCCGGCGGCGCGTCCGCGTCGATGCCGAGCAGCGTCGCCGCGTCGGCGGCCGTCGGCTCGATACCGCTCGATTCGGTCGCTTTCCTTCCCGCCCCTTCGGTCGACCCCGCGAGCATCACGCCCACCGTATCGACGAACGCTCGGGTTATCGTCTCGATGCTCTCTCCAGAGAGGTCGTCGTACGTCAGCTCCGCGACGAAGTTCCCCAGACTCGCTTCTGGTGGCGTCGTCTCCATACTGGCTACTGTTCGACAGTCCCTGATAAACGTTTGTTCGGAACGGTTTCGACACGGCGTTCCGCGATACCGAACAGTATTTGTTCGTGGATGCGCATCGCTAGACCATGACATCGAGAAGCGAACACGGGGGTGTGCAAGCGGTCAGAACGATGTTCGACATCATCGAGTACGTCGCGGACCGAGACGGAGCGACGATCACCGAGATAGCCACCGACCTCGGGTACGCGAAAAGTACCGTCCATCGTCACATCTCGACGTTAAAGGAGTTGAAATACGTCGCCGAGACGCCCGACGGCTACCAGGCAGGGTTGCGGTTCCTGGAGATCGGGCACTCCGCCAGACAGCGCCAGCAAGGACACGGCATGGTCAAAGAGAAAGTCGAGGACATCGCCAATGAGACGGGCGAACGCGCGCAGTTCATCGTCGAAGAGCACGGCGAGGGCGTGTACATCCACCGAGCGTTCGGCGAGCGCGCCGTTCGGACCGACCCCGGAATCGGGAGTCGCATTCCGCTTCACGCCACCTCCGCCGGCAAGGCTATCCTCGCGAGTATGGACGAACAGCGGAGCACCGAACTCATCGAGGCGCTCGAATTCGACCCGATCACCGAGTCCACGATCACGGAGTCGGAACGGCTGTACGACGAACTGGAGACGATCCGCGAACGGGGTTACAGCTTCAACCGCCAGGAGAATCTCAAGGGGCTTCACGCCGTCGGCGTCCCCGTGTTGGGACCCGACGGGGACGTCATCGGCGCGCTCAGCGTTTCGGGTCCCTCCCACCGCATGCAGGGAGAGTGGTTCGAGGAGGACCTCCCGAAACTGCTCCTGGGCACCGCTAACGAACTCGAACTCAACATCGCTTACTCGTAGCTGTTCGACAATACGGAACGCACGTTCGCGTCCGGACCCCGAAACCCCTCTCTCCGACTCTACGCTAAAAATACTGACACACGGTAACATCTGCGGTTCGCTTTTCTGTACGTGCGATTTTCTCTTTCGTCAGGTGTGGTATGTCAACACCCGGTCCCGCTCGATAACTACTCACGCTGCACGTAGTCAATCGGAATCACACCCCGTCGTAGCGGGGATTGCGATCGTTTCCGCCGTATTTCCGTGTGCTCGACTCTGTCTGTGACGGGGTCGGGCCGAGACGTTCTGCGTTCCGTAGAATCGAACAGCGTCTTCGACAGACGTTCGAATCGAACCGGTGGCAACCGGCGGAACAGTCGGTGCGATTCCTCCACCGCGAGGGGGCCCGATTTGACGTACTACGCGGAGAGAATAACGAATATAACGTTGTTATTCTACCGTCTACCGAGTTCAGTTACCGACTCCCGGTCGTCGAATCGGTCCACTCGGGTTCGCGGATTCGACGATGTCGGTGCGGAGAGATTCGACCGCGTCCGAGTTCTCGGAACGGAGCGTGTCGTTCTCTCGCGTGGGGCTCTCTCGCAAATTCCGCGCGTCCCGACTATCTCAGAAAACTGTTCCGCATACGCGAACGGCAAGCTTCACGGCGGTCCGTCGGGAGTTGACGACGGCACCGACGGCGACGCACCCCACGTGACAGCGAGTACGCCGTCCGCCTCGACAGGCGCGAGCGAGCACCCGTGGGGCGCTCGCAGAGAGCACCGCAGCTGCTCACTCTCGGAGCGTTCGGTCGACGAACTCCGCGGAGAGCCCGACGTAGTTCGTCGGGTCCGCCGCCGCTTCGAGTTCTTCGTCCGTCATCGCGTCCGTCACTCGCTCGTCGTCACGCAGACACGCCAGCAGGTCTCGGTCGCTCTGGATGGCGCGCATCGCGTTCTCGTGGACGACGTCGTGAGCCGTCTGGCGGCCGATCTTCGACGCGAGCGCCATCATTATCGCCTCCGATGCGACGAGTGACCCGTGGTGAGCGAGATTCTCCCGCATCCCGTCCGGGTGTACGTCGAGGTCCGTGAGCACGGTCTTGCAGTTTTCGAGCACCCGGCCGAAGTAGAGCCCCGAGTCGGGAATCACCGCGAACTCGACGTACCACGTCGTGAAATCGCGCTCGTCGTACGTCTCGGTCGCCTCCAGCATCGCCGTCGCGTTCGCTCGCAGGAGTTTCGCCAGTGCCCCGGTGAACTCCGAACGAACCGGGTTTCGCTTGTGCGGCATCGTGCTGCTGCCGACTTCGCCCTCCGGAATGCTCTCGGAGACCTCGCCGAACTCCGGGCGGTTGAGCAGCAGAATCTGGTGCGCGATTTTCGAGAGGCCGCTGCCGATCTGTGCGAGCACCGAGAGGAACTCCGCGAACCGGTCGCGGGCGGCGAACCACGGCGTGTCCGGGACGACGAGGTCGAGTTCGGCCGCGAGATTCTCCTGGACTTCCTCGCCGCCCCGTTCGAGCGACGCGAGCGTGCCCGTCGCGCCGAAGAACTCGACGACGAACGCCCGTTCGGCGGCGGCGTCCAGTCGGTCGATGTGTCGTTCGACCTCTTCGAGCCAGACGGCTGCTTTCAGTCCGAACGTGGTGGGAAGCGCGTGGACGAAGTGCGTCCGTCCTATCATCGGCGTGTCGCGGTGTTCGCTGGCGAGGTCGCGGAGCGTCGCGCGGATCTCGAGGAGGTCGCTGCGGTAGCGCTCGTAGGCGTCGCGCAGTTGGAGGACGACCGCGGTGTCGGAGATGTCCTGGCTCGTCGCCCCCCAGTGGATGTACTCGCCTGCGTCGCCGAACGAGTCCTTCCAGGCGTCGATGATGCTCATCGTGAACAGGCCGATCTCCTCGACGTTCGCCGCGACGCGTTCCATGTCGAGGTACTCCAGCGATGCCCGTTCGGTGATCTCGGTCGCTGCCGACTCGGGGACGATACCGACGTCTGCCTGCGCGCGTGCGAGCGCGGCCTCGACTTCGAGAAACCGTTCGAGGTAACCTACGTCGCCGAATATCTCCCGCATCTCCGGTGTGCCGAACGCGTCTCGAAAGAGCACGCTCGTCTGGTGAAACTGCATCGTGACCGAACTGTTCGCGCCCTCGGTAATCAACGTTCGTGTGCGTTCGGTTGTGAGTGCTCCGTGCGGTGGTCTGTCTGGATTCGAGGTGCGTCGCCTACTCGATTCGAACGACCTCGGTGAGAACCGGTCGGAGGTACTCGGTGAAGCAGTCAGATCTCTCCGTCATCGGGAAGTGACCCAGCCCCTCCATGAGCGTGAACTGTGCACTCGGCATTCATTCGGTAACCCACTGCGCGGCGGTCGGTCTCGCTCCTCGAATCGCACGGTCGCCCGACGAACTACATCTTGCCCAGTAGTAACTCGACACCCTAAATATCTTGAGACAGCATAAATATTTGGTTTACAATTTTATATTAATATCATGGAATAAACTCAGACTTCTGAACTGAATGGGTCACTCTCCGACTCCGTAACCGAGTACGCGTCGATAGCTACCCGTCGACGGACGCGAACGGAACGCTCTCGAAACGGGTCAGGCCAGTTCGTCGCGGACGAACCGCTCGATTCGGTCGAATCCTTCCTCTAACTCTGCGAGGCTGCTCGCGAAACTCACCCGGATGGAGCCCTGTCCGCCGGCACCGAACCCCTCGCCCGGAACGGTTACGACGCCGTGCTCTTCGAGGAGTCGCTCGGCTATCTCGAAGCTCGTCCCCTCCAGCGCGCTCACGTCGAGGAAGGCGTAGAACCCGCCGTCGGGAGCGGGACAGGAGACCGAGGGAATCGAGTCGACGCGCTCTCTGACGTAGTCCCGTCGCTCCCGAAACGCCTCGAACATCGCCTCGGCCTCGTCCTGCGGTCCCGTGAGCGCAGCTACGGCACCGTGCTGTGAGAGGCTCGACGGACACGACGACGTGCCGGGGTGGAGCTTGATGGCCCCTCTCGCCAGGTGTTCGGGAGCGACGAGCCAGCCGAGGCGCCACCCGGTCATCGCATACTGCTTCGAACAGGCGTTGATGACGACGACGTTGTTGGCGTCGAGGTCGGCGGCGAGACTCCGTCCGTCGCCCCCGAAGTCGAGGCTCGCGTACACTTCGTCGAGGACGACGACCGCGTCGTGGGCGGCCGCCGCGTCGACGACGGCTTCGACCGCCTCGGGGTCGTACACCTGGCTCGTCGGATTCGACGGCGAGTTCAGGATGACGCAGGCGGTGTCGTCTCCGATGGCGTCGACGACGCGGTCGACGTCGAGGTCGAAATCGTCGGCCGCCGAGAGCCCCACCTCGACGGGCGTCGCCCCCGCGAGCTGAATCTGGAGGCGGTACTGCGGCCACGCCGGCGTCGGAAGGACGACCTCGTCACCGCGCTCGGCGGTGGTCAGTAGCGTGAGGTACAGCGCCTCCGTCGCACCCGCGGCCGCGACCACCTGGTTCGGGTCGACCGCCAGGTCGTGGTCGCGTTCCATCTTCTCGGCGATGGCCTCGCGGAGCGCGGGGATTCCCGCGTTGTGCGTGTAGTGGGTTGCGCCGCCCCGAGCCGCCTCCGCCGCCGCCTCGACGATGTGTTCGGGCGTGTCGAAGTCGGGTTCCCCGATCTCCAGCCGGACGAGGTCGCCCGACCGCTGCTCGGCGAGGTCGTACATCGTCCGGATCATCGTCTCGTCGACCCTGTCGACGCGTCGTGCGAGTGGAACTGTGCTTCGTTCTATCATACCACCTCTGTATCGTGCCGTATATTAAACGTGTGCACCCGATTCGCACCGATCAATCGGTCATCGCGGTGACGACCGGACAGTCGGCACCGAGCAGGACCTCTTGGGTGGTACTACCGAAGAGCGCCTTTCCGACCGGCGACCGACGCCGTCCGCCGACGACGACGAACCTCGCGTCGAGGAGGTCGGCCTCCGCCAGAATCTGGTCGGTCGGGTCACCGACGCGCCCGCGCGTCTCGACGACAGTCTCGTCGAACTGGTCGAGTCGATTCTTCACGACGCGCCGTGCGTACCGCGCCGCGCTGTCCTCCTCCTGTTCGAACGAGACGTCCGAGAAGTCGGCGACGCTCTCTATCGCTTCCTTGTGCGCCTCGAAGTCCTCGTCGGGTACGACGTGCAGGACTACGAGCGGTTCTCCGTAGGCGGTAGCCAACTCGTACGCGACGGAGACGACTCTGTCGGAGCTAGTCTCTTCGCCGATGGTTGCGAGTATCGACACGTCCAGATGCTCCCGTCCGGACTATAAATATGTTACCGCGCAGAGCCCCGAGTTCTCTCGACTACTGCCCGGAGGCGAGAGATTAAGTGGAGTCGCGGTCCACTCTCGCGAATGTCCGTACGGATTGTCTCGACCGGCGGAACGATCGCATCGACGGAAGACGACGGCGCCGACGCGAATCCCGACCTCACCGGGGACGACCTCGTTGCGGCCGTCCCGGCGCTCGACGGCCTGACGACCGTCGAAACCGAGGACTTCGCCACGGTTCCGAGCCCGTACCTCTCCTTCGAGGACCTGCTCGATCTCGTCGATCTGTTGCGCGAACTCGACGCCGACCCGGAAGTCGACGGCGTCGTCGTCACGCAGGGGACCGACAACCTCGAAGAGACGTCGTACTTCGTCGACTGCTGCTACGACGGTGAGACGCCGGTCGCGTTCACAGGCGCGATGCGTACGCCGTCGCATGCCAGCCCGGACGGTCCCGCAAACCTCCTCGCCGGCGTCCGGACCGTTCTCGACGACTCGGCCCGCGACCGGGGCGTGTTGGTCGTGTTCAACGACCGAGTCCACGCCGCACGGGAGGTCGTGAAGGCGCACTCGATGAACGTCGATACGTTCCGAACCCCGGAGTTCGGGCCGCTCGCGACGGTCGACGAGGACCGGCTCGTGTGGCGACGACGCGCCGAGAACCCGGACCCGACGTTCTCTCCCACTGCGTCCGCGCTCCCCGACGAAGTTCTCACCTGCGTGGCGACGCTCGACATGAGCGACTCGGTCCTCGAACTCGGGACGGAGGCCGACGCAGTGTGTCTCGCGGCGATGGGTGCCGGTCACGTGCCGCCGAAGATTCTCTCGGCTCTCGAAACGCTGCGCGACGAGGACGTCCCGGTCGTCGCGACGACTCGGTGTCCGGAGGGCCGACTCGCCCGCCGAACGTACGGATTCCGGGGGAGCGAGCGGACTCTACAGGAACTCGGCTGCTACTACTCCGATCTGAACCTTCAAAAGACGCGGGTAAAAGCCGTGCTCGCGCTCGCGGAGGACCGACTCTCGGACGCGTTCGACCGGCCGACCCCGAACTGAGCGCCGCTGCGCTCCGTTTCGGCCGCCGCCGCCGATACTTTATTCACAGCGCTCTCCGTTCTGACTGCGCATGGAGATCGTCCGAGATGTCGAGCGACCCGATTCGGCGATAATCGACTCGTTTCGGGATGTGAGCGCCGCAGACGCCCACGAGGCGATGGGCAAATCGAACGCGATGACTCCCCGAATCGCCCCTATCGACGCCGCCCACCGGCTCTGCGGCCCGGCGTGTACAGTTCGAGTCCCGCCGGGCGACAACCTGATGGTACACGTCGGGTCGCAGGTCGCCGAACCGGGAGACGTCCTCGTGATCGCCGCCGAGACGACGCGGGCGGTCACCTGGGGCGAACTGTTGACGCTCAACGCCGTCGAGCGCGGAATTCAGGGGGTCGTCACCGCGGGCAACGTGAGGGACGTGTCCGCCCTCTCGGAACTGGAGTTCCCCGTCTTCGCCGCGGCGGTGTCGCAGGCGGGCGCCGTCAAGGAGACGCCGGGGTCGGTCAACGTCCCCGTCACGGTCGGCGACGTGGTAGTCAACCCCGGAGACATCGTCGTCGGCGACGCCGACGGGGTCACCGTCGTCCCGAAAGACGACGCCGAGGCGGTACTCGACCGGGCCACCGAGCTCGCCGACCGGGAGGCTCGGACGCGCGAACGACTCGCAAACGGCGAGTCGCTCTACGAGATCGGCGGCTACGGCGAACGAATCGAATCGCTCGGCGGCCCGGTGCTGGGCTCCGACTCCGGCGACTGACCGTCGGCGGCCGCTACCGGACCGTCGCGGGTTCGGAGGTGAGTATCCGTCCGAACGCGACCGGAAGCACCGAAAAAAAAAATCCGTTCTGATGGGCCCGAAGCGCTACTGGCCGGGCATGAAGTCGTTGGACGTGTCGCCGCTGAACTCCTTGGCGACGAAGTTGTTGACGAGCGTACCGACGCCGTCGATCTCGACTTCGACGGTGTCGCCGTCGCTGATCGGGCCGACTCCCTCGGGCGTCCCGGTCGCGATCACGTCGCCCGCCTCGAGCGTCACGAGCTTCGTAATCTCCTCGATGAGTTCGGGAACGCCGAAGATCATGTCGTCGATAGTCGACGACTGCTTCACCTCGCCGTTCTGTCGGAGTTCGATCGACGCGTCGTCGGCGAGCGCCTCCGGCGGTGCCAGCACCGGGCCGACGGGGGCGGAGTTGTCGAACGCCTTCCCTCTGACCCAGTTCTGTTCCTCTCGCTGGTCGTCGCGATTCGAGAGGTCGTTTACGACCGTGTAGCCGGCGATGACTTCGTCGACGTTCTCGCGAGAGACGTTGCGGCACTGTTCGCCGATGACGACGCCGAGTTCCGCCTCGTAGTCGATTCGCTCTTTGTCCTTCGGCAGTGCGATGGTGTCGCCGTGGCCGGCGAGCGTGTTCGGCGTCTTCAGGAACAGAAGCGGCCGTTCGGGTATCTCCGAGTCGGTCTCCTCCGCGTGCAGTCGGTAGTTCAAGCCCACGCAGACGATCTTCGTCGGATTCGTCGGCGGGAGAATCGATACGTCTTCGACGTCGAACCGCTGAGAGGCGAACTCGACGCCGCCGTCGACCCACTCACCGGTCCGCGTACTGCCTGCGGGATCGATAAATCGAACTTGTCGCATGACGTATGTTAATTGAGCACACGACACATAAATCATGCGGAACGTCGCACACCGACGACACGAACCGGTTCGATGCTGGCGCCCCGAGTCGTTCACCTGTACGGGTACATCGAGCCGTTTATCTGCACAGGTACATCGAGTCGCTCACCTGCACAGATACATCGGGTCGTTCACCCCTACGATGTTCGACTTCGCCGAACGTCGTGTCGACGGGCTCGTCTGTCGATACTCACCGAAACGAGTTCACTCGAGACAGGAGAACTCGCTCGGGTCGGGCGTCTCGCCCTGTGGCCAAGCCTCTAACTCCGCATCCGGCGGGTAGTGCAGGTTACCGTTGTTGTCCCAGCCCCATCCGGCGTCTTCGAGCAGCTGCCGCGCTCGCTCGGTGTTCGCCGTCTCGTCGGCGATTTTCGTGAGCACGTCCGCGTTGTGCCACGGGTGAGCGTTCGAGTTGAAGGTGCCCTGCGTTACCACCTCGGATTCGCCGAACGCGTACGTCTCGTTCAGGCTCCGTCTGTCGATGAGGTTCGACAGCGCCATCCGGAACTCGCGGAACATCCCGGGGGCGAACGACTGCTGGGGCATCACACCGAACGGAAGGTGCGACTTCCCGGTGATGATCTGGACGTTGTCGCCCATGCTCTCCCGCAGTTGACTGCCGGCCTCCGGGTGCAGCGCGACGGCGACGTTGAGTTCGCCGTTCTCGAACGCTCGGGTGACGCCGTCGGTGCTCTCGTAGAGCTGGAAGACGATGCCCGTCTGTACGTCGTAGACGGGATGGCTGTCGTGCGGCTCCAGCGCCATGTTCTGCTGGTTGTTGTACGCCGTGATCCGGTACGGCCCGGCACCGATCATCGGGTCCTCGAAGTCGGTCGGGTTGTCCTCGATGCCCGCGTCGACGTAGGGGCCCTTCGGGAGCACACCGTAGATGGCGAGGCTCGCCGTCAGTAGCGTCGGCGCCGGTTCGTCGGTCACGAAGTTGACGGTGCTGTCGTCGACGATTTCGACGGTGAGGCTCTCCGGGAGCGACGTCCACGAGTAGTTGCCGGCGTGGTACTGCTCGGCGAGGAACTCGTACGTCCACTTGACGTCTTCCGGTGTAACCGGGTCGCCGTTGTGGAACGTCGCCTCTCGGAGGTTGAACGTCGTCGACGTCCCGTCGTCGGACGTCTCCCAGTCTTCGGCGAGCACGGGAGTGAGCTCGTAGTTCGCGTCGTACGCTAGCAACGGCGAGTGAGTGAGACTCGTGTAGAGTCCTATCGAGTCGCCGTCGGCAACGGTCGGGTAGAAGCTACTCGTGAGGTGTTCCGACGGTAAGTTCGCGACGATGGTGTCGGTGCCGCCGGTGGTCGTGACCCCCGCCTCGACTAACGCCGCCCAGTGGGTGTCCGAGAACCCCGCCGACCCCGCTTCGACCGCGTTGACCTGGTCCGTGTTGATGGCAGCCGTCGTCGGCCGTTCGATGGTCGTGATGAACGCGACGTCCTCCGAGAACTGAGCCATCGCGTCGTCGACGATCGACTGTCGTTCGTCAGGATCGCCCGCCGTCTGTTGGGCCTTGGCGTGTTCGGTGAACTCACAGCTGGCGTAGTTTGCGGGGTTGTACTGCCCGTTCGCCCCCGCGAAGTCGATGCTGTAGTTGGTCAGCAGCTCGTTCGGATCGAGGCGTCCGGGTGACGGCCCGTGGCTGTTGACCGCGAAGTGGAAGCCGCGCGTGTCGTCGGACACCGCAGTGATCCCCTCGCCGGTCGTCATCGGCATCGTCTCGATCTGGACGCCGATCTCACCGATGTTCGCCTCTATCTGCGAGATAGTCTCCTCGAAGAGCACCGTCGGCGGTCCCTGGTCCGACCAGTACTGGAACGTGAGCGTCGGCACCCGCTCGCCCAAATCCCCGTTGCCTCCGCCGCTCCCGTTGTTCTCGTTGGTACCGCTGCAGCCAGCGAGACCTGCAGCCGATGCGACGCCGACCGTTTGTAACAATCGCCGTCGGCTGACTCTCGTCTCTGGTCCGCTCTTGCCACATGTTGGCATAAGCCAACCTTCTCTCGAGGGGTTAAAAAGATATTGGTACTGGTAATACATCCTGAATGATTGGTGCGATTCGGGTCCTCGTTCGATTTCACGAACGGAAGCCGAAAACGAAGCGGTCGTCGACGCGACTCCGTGGGCGGCGCGCCGAGAGTTACTCGGCGTCGCCTTCGACCGATACCCGGGGGTCGATCACGCCGTAGAACAGGTCGACGAAGAAGTTCCCGAGGATGACCCACACCGCGGCGACGAGGAAGACGAACTGGATCACCGGGAAATCTCTCGCGAGCACCGAGTCGACGAGCAGCCGACCGATGCCCGGCCAGTTGAAGACGACCTCGACCAGCACGAGTCCGCTGATGGCGTTCGCCAGCGAGATGGGGTAGAGCGTCACGACCGGCAGACAGGCGTGGCGGTAGAGCTTCCGAAGGAGTTTCGCCCGGGGAAGCCCCTTCAGCCGGTGGTAGTGCAGGAAGTCCTGGTCGCTTATCTCGACGACGCTGTTGCGCATGATCAGCGCGGGATACTGCATGAAGTACAGCGTAATCGTCGCGAACGGCAGCGCGTAGTGCTGCCAGAACTCCGGCAGGAAGAACATCTCGTAGAACGGCTGGTCCTGGATGGCGATGGACGTCTGCGGCGAGAGCATCCCCGACGTGGGGAAGAGGCCGAGCGTCTCGGAGAACGCCGCTATCAGCAGGATGCCGAGGAAGAACTCGGGAATCGAGTGAAAGACCGACACCGAGACGATGCTCGACTTCTCGAACAGCCCGCCGCGGTACCGACCGATGACCGCGCCCAGCACCGACCCGATGATGTACGTCGCCGTAATCGCCGGCGCGACGAGAATGAGCGAGTTCAGAATTCGGGGCTTCACCAGCGTCCACACGTCGGTTCCGTGGCGGAAGGAGATGCCGGCATCTGCGGTTAACAGATTGGTGATATACGCCAAGTACTGCTGGTGGAGCGGTTGATTGAGTCCCCACTTGGTCTGTAACCGCTCGACCTGTTCGGGGCTCATCCCCTGTTGCACCAACAGCGAGGTGTAGTCGCCGGGCATCGCCCGGAAGAAGACGAACAGGGCCGTCGCCACGAGGAAGATCAGCACCGCCGTGACGAGCGTCCGCTTGACGAAGTACTGGAGACGACTCACGCGCCCTCACCTCCCGATTTCGTATCGGCGGACCAGTGCGGAACTGCGTCTGTCAGGCTGTCTCCAGCGGGTGTTGCTCCCGCTCTCTCTGTGGTTTCTGTGTTCATTGTGCTCCCTCCAGGAGCTGTTCGTTGTAGAGGTGACACGCAACCGTGCGGTTCACGTCACCCCCGAGTTCGATGTCGCGGGGTTTCTCGTCGCAGACGTCCATCCGCTGCGGACACCGATTCTTGAACCGACAGCCGGTCGGCATGTTTATCGGGTCGCCCGGTTCGCCGTCGACGTCCGGTCGGTCGCGGACGTAGTGCGGGTCGGGCACCGGGATGGACTTGATCAGCGCTTCGGTGTACGGATGCTTCGGGTCGACGATGAGTTCCTTGGTGGGCGCCTGCTCGACGACCCGCCCGAGGTACATCACGTTGATCATGTCACAGATGTAGGACACCGTCGACAGGTCGTGCGAGATGTACAACATCGAGACGCCGAACTCGTCGGTGAGTCGGTTTAGCAGGTTCAGAATCTCCGCCTGCGTGGAGACGTCGAGCATCGACGCCGGCTCGTCGGCCAGGATGACGTCCGGTTCGGTGATCAGTCCGCGCGCGATGGAGACCCGCTGCTTCTCTCCGCCCGATAGCTGGCTCGGGAACCGAGTGAGGTACTTCTCGGGCGGCGTCAGACCGACGGCCTCGAGCATCTCGGCGATTCGAGCCTCGTCGTATTCGATACCGTGTATCTCGAGCGGTTCGGCCAGCGTCCGTCGGACGGTGAACTTCGGGTCCAGCGAGTTGAACGGGTCCTGGAACACGAGTTGGACCTGCCGACGGAAATCCTTCCAGTCGGCTTTGTCGAACTCCGAGACGGGCCGACCGTGGAAGTACATCTCCCCGCCGGACGGTTGGTAGATGCCGATGAGCGTCCGAAGCAGCGTCGTCTTTCCACAGCCGCTCTCGCCGATGACACCCTGCACCTGATTTTTCTCCAGTTTCATGCTCACGCCGTCGACAGCGCGAACGTAGTCGGGAGTGCCCCCGGTGATCCGGTTTACTGCCGTGTTGAGCAACCCGCCCGACGTTTTGAAATGCTTCTCCAACGACCGAAGTTCCAACACCGGTGGCGATTCACTCATGGGCTTCCTCCAGAATGTTCGTCGCGTTCCTCGACGTGGACAGGTGCTCGGCCGCGAGCGTCTCCATCTCGTCGGCGTGCACGCACCACGCGCGGTGGTCGTCGCCGCCGCCGACGTCGACGGGTTCCGGCGCACCGTCGTAACACTCGGCGGTCGCCCACGGACATCGGTCGGCGAACGTGCAGTAGTCCGGCACTTCGGTCAACTGTGGGGGGTGCCCCTCGATGACCGCCAGTTCCCGGTCCGGGTAGCGGATGTCCGGGAACGCGTTCTGCAGGAGGATGGAGTAGGGATGTCGCGGACGGTCGAACACGTCGATGACGCTCCCGGATTCGGCCATCTGACCGCCGTGCATCACCGCCATCGTGTCACAGTTTTCGAACACGATGGAGATGTCGTGGGTAATCATCAGCATGCTCACGTCCCAGTCGTCTTTGAGCGCGTTGATGTAGTCGAGAATCTGGTCCTGCATGATGACGTCGAGCGCCGTCGTCGGCTCGTCGGCGATGATGAGACTCGGCTGCAGGAACAGCGAGAACGCGATTATCGTCCGCTGTTGCATCCCGCCGGAGAACTGGTGGGGGTAGTTGTGGATGCGCGATTCGGGAATCCCGACCACGTCGAACAGCTCTCTGAGGCGGTCGACGGCCTCCCGTTTCGACAGGTCCGTGTGGTACTTGGCCATCTCGATGGCCTGGTCGCTCAGCTTCATCACGGGGTCTAAGCTGTTCATCGACGACTGGGGGATGACCGATATCTCCTTCCAGCGAATCTCCTTGTTGAACTGTTTCTCACTGAAGTCCTGAATCTCCTTGCCTTTGAACTTGATCTTCCCGGAGACGACCTCGCCGTTGTCGTCGAGGCCGCCGACGACCGAGTCCGCGATAGTGCTCTTACCGCAGCCGCTCTCGCCGACGAGTCCGAAGTACTCGTGCTCGCCGATGGTGAACGACGCGTTGTTGACCGCGTGTACGTCGCTGTCTCCCCGCGTCCGGTACTTGATGTTGACGTCTTCGAATTCGAGTATGGGTTCGGTCATGTTAGACTACTACCTCGTCGTTCTCGGTCGACTGTTCGTACCCGCGTCCGAGCAGGTACAGCGAGAGGACGGTCACCGAGATCATGATTCCCGGCGGGAACGACCACCACCACGCTTCCACGACGCTACCCGACTGGTGAGCGTTTCGCAGCATGATACCCCACGTCGGGATGAAGGGGTCGGTCACGCCGATGAACGACAGTCCGGCCTGTTCGAGAATCGCCAGACCGACGCCCATGGCGAAAAACAGCGCCGCCATGTTTGCGATGTTCGGGAGAATGTGCTTTCGGATGATCCAGGAGGTGCTCGCGCCGGACGCCTTCGCCGCCATGATGTACTCGCGCTGTTTGATCTGTAGCACCTGCGATCTGATGACACGGGCGATGAACCGCCAGAGGACGAGTCCGATTATCGCTATCGTCGTGTAGAACCCCGCCCCGAAGAACGTGATGAGGACGATCGCGAAGGGGATGAACGGAATCCCGTACATCAGGTCGACGAACCGCATGAGCACCTCCTCGGACCGTCCACCCACGTACCCCGCGACGACGCCGACGAGCAGCCCTATCGACAGCATGAGCGTTCCAGCGAGCATGCCGGTGATGACTGTCGCCCGAGCGCCGAACAACAGCCGCGAGGCGACGTCTTCACCGCGGTCGTTCGTCCCCAGCGGGTGTTCGAGCGAGGGCGAGACGTACCGTTTCAGGTCTCCGTCGGCGGTTCGCTGCTGGGCGCTGTAGTCGTACGGTGCGAGCATGGGACCGAGGAGGCCGAGCAGCAAGACGAAGAGGAGTCCGAAGAAGGCGAATCGGGTCATCCGCTCTCGGAGCAACTTTCTCAGTGTGTTCGAGAGCACGATTCCGTAATCACTGCCTCGAACGCTGTCTATCTTGTTTGCGATACTCATGGGTGAGGTGCCCAGTCCGTATCGTGTTTTCTCGAGTACCCGACTGATATGGTAGTGTGCATTTTATCTAATCTCCCTAATGTGACGGTTGTTCCCAAATCACCTACTTTAATAAGATTTTCGGAGAGGTAGATATCCTCCGTTATAGGTCTCTAACCGCCGGTACGACGGTAGCGAAGCGCTGTCGATGACTCCGCAGTCGCTGCAGTCACCGCGGCACCGCCTCCGACCCCGCCGTATCGTCGACGTTCGAGAGTCCACGCGGAGACCGAAAGTGGCCTTACTGTTGGACGCGCCGGAGTTCGGTTTCGATGGCGCTGTCGCTCTGGTCGCCGTAGAGTCGGACGTCGACGTCGCCGTCTCGGAAGAACAGCAGCGCCGGCCCCGCGGTCACGTGGTACTCTCGGGCGAGGAACTCCTGATAGTCGGGACCGTACACCGCGAACAACTGCATTCCACGAGGCTCTTCGAACAGGGATTCGAGCCGCGATTTCAGCGAATCGCACGGCGGGCAGTCGTCAAGCCAGACGTACACGGCGAGGGGTGAGTACACTCTCGATAGCGCGGGCAGGTGGTCGGCTGGAACCGGTATCGCACCGTCGGGGACGCCGGCTTCGAGCGTCGAGTTCGGCCGGAAGAGCCGCAGAACTGGCAGTACGGAGAGCAACTCGGCCGCGGTCGACGTCTCCCGCTTGTCGGCCAGTGCGCAGAGTTCGGCGACCGACCGCGGGTCCTTTCGTCCGAGTTCGACAAAGGCGTCGACGAGCGTCTCGTCGCCGAGTCGGGTCGAAACCTCTCGAACGAGGTCGTCGGACGGCGACTCCTCGAACGCGGTCAGGTACTCCTCGACCGCCGAGACGAACGACTCGGAGACGGAGACGGTGTCGTCTCGAACGACCAACACGCCACTCGAAAACAGCGACTCGTTACCCGTGGGGCCACTCATATCCGTAGCGAAGCGTCGACTCGGATATAATACTATTGTTTATGACGATCGTAACGTTCCGGGCCGTCGAGACGAATGCCGCCTCGACGCAGCGCGATTCGCAGTGATGTGACTGTCTGTCGAAGCAGATTACGCCTCGACGTAGTGCTCCAACCGACCGACTCCCTCGACCTCGATCTCCACGTGGTCGCCGTCGCTCAGCGGCCCGACGCCGACGGTCGTCCCCATCGCGACGATGTCACCCGGTTCCAACGTCAGGAAGCGGGTCACGTCGCTGATCGCCTTCGACACCGGGAAGACGAGTTCGTCGTCGTCGGAGTCCTGGCGCTTCTCACCGTTCAACCAGAGACGTACACGCGGTTCTTCCGGCACTTCGTCCGGCGTCGCGAGAACGGGGCCGATCGGCGCGGAGCCGTCGAACGCCTTCCCCCGGACCCAGTTCCGTTCGAGGTCCTGGTCGTCGCGGTTGGAGATGTCGTTGAGGCACGTGTACCCCGCGACGACGTCCATGTAGTCGTCCTCCGAGACGTTTCGACACTGCTCGCCGATGACGACGCCGAACTCCGCCTCGTAGTCCATTCGGCCCTGTCCGAGTTCGATGTCGCCCTTCTCTCGACCGGCCATCTCCTCCTCGGTCGCCGCCGGCGTCGGGAGCGTCACGGTGTCGCCGTGTCCCGCGACCGCGTTCGGTCCCTTGAGGAAGAAACCGGGTCGCGGCGGCAGATCCTCGGGGATACTCCGCCCGGCCTCTTTGATGTGCTCTATGTAGTTCGCGGCGACGCAGACGATCTTCGACGGTTCGCACGGCGGTAGCACGTCGACCGCTTCGGGGTCGTACGTCTCACCGCCGAACTCGATCTCGTCGTCGTTCCATTCTCCCTCTCGAACCGCTCCCGACTGGTCGACAAATCGTACTTTTCGCATAGGTTCCTCGATTGAATCGGTTATCCGATGCAGTACATATAGGTTCGGGACGTGCCAATTCTCGCAACACCGAACACCGTCACCGCGGCCGCCTCCTCTCGTCCGTTCGAGTCACCGAACTCGTTGGGGCGAGGTCCGCAATGGCGGCGCTGAGCAGTTGTTGGGCGACGTAGTAGGTCACGATCGCAGCGACGGTCATCGAGGCTGGGTAGGAAAACGAGATGAACAGCGCGATTCCGAGGTTCTTCAGCGTGCTCGTGAAGAACAGCGGCACCATCGTCGCGTACTCCAGTCTCACCCCGTACCCGACGAGAACCGAGAGGAACAGCCCGCCGCTCAGAAGCAACAGCGTGACCCCTACCAGCGGGAGAAATTCGGCCGCCTCGACCGAGACGAGGTCGAGGTTCGCTACTCCCGAGTAGATGAGGACCATGATAGCCAACGTCGCTGCTCGGTCTACCCGCTTCGACGAGACGGCACGCTTCGGCACGAGGAGGGTCAGTGCGATACCGCCGCCGACGACGACGACGAGATTGACGAGCATCGTCTCCACTGGCGTCTGCGTCTGCGAGTCGACGAGACTCCGAAAGACCAGCGGCGTCGCGATAGGCGACACCAGCAACGAGACGACGGAGATGAACGTCGACAGTTGGTCGTCGCCGTCGGACAGTCGCGTCCAGATAATCGCGCTGCCGGTCGTCGTCGGAACCGCTAACACGATAGCGATGCCGGTCAACGCCCCGCCGGAGAGGAACCGCGATGCGATTTGCATCCCGCCGACCGGGAGCACGACGTACGATATCGCCAGCGAGAGCGCGAGTACACCCCCGTACGACGCCAAACTGATCTCGCCGAAGCGCAACCCCCGCAACGAACTGTAGACGAGAAAGGCGACGAGCGGAGTGATGAGCGGCTCCGTGTACGGACCTAACCCCGGCAGCGCTACGCCGCTGACGACTGTGACGAGAACTAACAACAGATTGTCGAAGTGGCGAGCGCGTTCCATATCTGGCCTACGGACTCCCCTCCTCGTCTCCTTTGATTGCCATCTTTGGTCTCCGACGGGAGCGGCCATTCTCGGCGGCCACGAATCCCACGACGGTAAACTGAGTCGACTTACGTATCTGTTCCGGTCGTCCCAGTCTTGACAGACTACTGCTGTTTGCACCCACTCACGGTCGCTGCCACCACCCTATCGCACGGTAACTTTCCACGCTGTGGAGCAGGAACGAACCTCGAACTCGTTCCATATTGCTGGTGTACGAGTCCAAATTTGCCGCCTTTTCGCCTGTCTTTCGGCGCGGCTTTATATCGGTACGCCGCCACTCGCGTTCCCTATCCATCGATAGTGAACTTTATATACTGGTTGTCGTTAACACCTGGCATGAAAACAATCGACAAGACGGTGCGAATCCTCGACGCCCTCGTGGAGGCCGAAGGGTCGAGGGTTTCGGAGTTGAGCGACCGGTTGGAGATGCCGACGAGTACCGTCCACGCGCACCTCTCGGCGTTGAAGCGACACGGGTTCGTTCGAAGCGACGGCGACATCTACACGCTCGGACTGCAGTTTCTCTACTACGGCGGTCACATCCTCCACAACAAACGCGAGTACGAACTCGTCCGACCGAGAGTGTCGGCGTTGGCCGAGAGGACCGGTGAGCGCGTGCAGTTCATCGTCGAACACGGCGGGCGGGGAATCTACCTCTACACGAGCGCAGAGGGCGAGAGAGCGGTTCAGGCGGACGTGCGGATGGGAAAAATTGCCGACCTCGCCCCGACTGCCGCAGGCAAAGCGATTCTCGCGTATCTCCCCGAGTCGACGGTCCGAGAGATACTCGACGAACACGGCCTCGAAGCCCACACCGAGAACAGCATCACCGACGAGGACGAACTGTTCGCGGAGTTAGATGCAGTTCGGGAACGGGGGTACTCTATCAACGACGAAGAACGGATTCACAAACAGATCGCCGTCGGAGCGGCGATTCTCGACAGAGCGGGCGGCGTCGTCGGCGGACTCAGCGTTTCGGGGCCCGCACACCGGATGCGTGCGGAGCGATACCAGGACGAAATCGTCGACCTCCTGCTCGGCACGGTCGACGAGATCGAACTCAACATCATCTACCAGTAATTTTCCCCGTTTGACCGGTCGTTCGTCTACTGTTAGCCTTTGTCGAGGTTACAACGACCGAAATAGGCGGATCGCTGGCCGGAATGACCGTATTCTCTCAGTTCACGAAAATACGGTTCCGAGTCCGGCTATTCGGGACTTTAAGTAGGACCTCGTCGTCAGATTAACGCTCGAATCGGTAATCTCCCGCCTGTCGTCTTCCTCTCCCGAGCTACGGCTGTCTGGAGGGGTCGACGCGGTGGCGGTGCGACCGGCGGTTTCGTTCGCTGTCAGTGCACGCTGTGAACTTGGCCGATATCTCCCTCCGAAGCATCTACGGCCGATTCAGAATAACAACAATAAGCATGTTATGACACCCGTGCGAGGGACATCAGTGTCGCCTCCGCGGCCGATACGGCTATTCGTCCCGACGCTTGCTTTCGAGGACATCTTCGACTCCCTCGGTTACGCACCGCTTCCCAATCGAGGAGGGTCTCCTCGACGTGTCGTGTGAATCTCTCGAAGAGCAACGATTTTACGGCTACTCGTCCACGTAGGTCCATGGCACACTCCGCAATCCAGCTGTACACGCTCCGAAACGTCGACGAACCGCTCGAAACGTTACTGAGAGAGGTCGGGGACGCAGGCTACGAGGGCGTCGAGTTCGCCCAACGCGTCCACGAGGCCGACCTCGATGCGGTGACCGCCGCGCTCGACGAGACCGGTCTGGAGACCGTCTCGGCGCACGTCGGCCTCGGCGCTATCGAGGACAATCTCGACGACACCGTCGAGTTCTACCGTGCGCTCGGCTGCGACCGGTTCGTCGTTCCGTGGCTCGACGCCGAACGGTTCGAGAGCGAGGCGGCCGTCCGGGAGACAGCGACTCGGTTGACCGAGGCGGCGGAGACGCTCGCCGACCGCGGTATCGACCTCTGCTATCACAACCACGACCACGAGTACGAACTGGTCGACGGCACTCCCGCCCTCGAGTTGCTCGCGGAGCACTCGGACGCGCCGCTCGGATTCGAGGTCGACCTCGGATGGGTCACGGTCGGCGGCGGCGACCCCGTCTCCTTCTTAGAGCAGTGGGGCGACCGAGTACCGCTCGTTCACGTTTCGGACGCCGAGGCCGACAGAACGCCGAGAGAAGTCGGCGACGGCGTGCTCGACGTCGAACGATGCGCGAAGGCCGTCCGCGAAAGCGATATCGAGTGGGCTATCTACGAACACGACGAACCGGAGGACCCGATGGCTTCGATGCGCGGCGGTGTGGACGTCCTCGAACAGTTCTGACCTCGTCTGTCTCCTCTTCTGGACGTCCGTTTTCGGCGGCGCACTCTCTCGACTACACGCCTCGGGCTTCCCGCATCGACACATCCTTACCGAACGCACGAGACGGATGAAACATGACACGCCCAACAGTCACGGTCTGGAACGAGTTCGTCCACGAGCGCGAAAGCGACGTCGTCGCGGACATCTACCCCGACGGCATCCACGCGGTCATCGCCGACGCGCTCGAAGAACGCGGCTTCGAGACGCGGACGGCGACGCTCGACGAGCCCGAACACGGCCTCTCCGAGGAAGTTCTCGACGACACGGACGTGCTGACGTGGTGGGGTCACGCCGCCCACGACGAGGTCGACGACGAGATCGTCGAACGAGTCAAGGAACGCGTCCTCGACGGGATGGGTCTGCTCGTGCTGCACTCGGCGCACTACTCGAAGATTTTCAAGTCGCTGATGGGCACGACCTGTTCGCTGAAGTGGCGCGAGGCCGCCGAACGCGAACGCCTCTGGATCGTCGAACCGAGCCACCCCATCGTCGCCGGACTCGACGACGACTACCTCGAACTCGAGGAGGCGGAGATGTACGGCGAACGGTTCGACGTGCCCGCCCCCGAAACCCTCGTCTTCAACAGTTGGTTCGAGGGCGGCGAAGTGTTCCGCTCGGGCTGTTGCTACCGCCGCGGCGCGGGGAAGGTGTTCTACTTCCGTCCCGGCCACGAGACCTACCCGGTTTACCACGACGAAAACATCCAGCAGGTGCTCGCGAACGCCTGCGAGTGGGCCGCATCGGGCGAGAACCAGCCGTCACCTACCTACGGCAACGCCGACCCGATAGAGGACATCGACACGAGTGACGACCGAACGGTCCACTGAGCAGGTGGCGTGAGGCGACGTCGGCCACTCGGTCCCCGTCGACGCCGCCCTCGCCGATATCCGCTTCGTCGACGAAACCGCGATGGACGTCTCCGCTTCGGTATCGAACGACGTTCTCCGCGGCCCGCGTCGGCTGTTTTCCCCTCTTCTGGAGCGTCGGCCGTTTTCCCTCTCCTGGAGTGTCGGCGTGCGGACTCGGGAGCCGAGCCGACGTGGCTGAAAATTTTTATATAGCAGCCACACAGAATCATATCTATGTCATCGACAGTTACGAAGGAGGACCCCGCCCGATTCGCGGTGAGGAACGTCGGCGGAATCGACGAAACTTCCGTCGAACTGCCGCCCGGTATCACGGTGCTCGCGGGACGAAACGCGACGAACCGAACCTCGTTCCTGCAAGCGATTATGGCCGCGATGGGAAGCGACCGAGTCTCGCTCAAAGGCGACGCCGAGGAGGGGCACGTCGAACTCGAACTCGGCGACGACCAGTACACTCGAACGCTGATGCGAACCGGCGGCGGAGTGAGCACGAGCGGCGAGCCCTTCCTCGACGAGGCGGAAGTCGCCGACCTCTTCGCGTTCCTCCTCGGGAACAACGAGGCGCGACGGGCGGTCACCCAGAACGTCGACCTCCGAGAGCTCATCATGCGGCCCGTCGACACCGACGCGATTCGTCGCGAGATCTCGGAGCTCGAAACCGAGAAATCGCGACTCGACGACCGTGTGGACGAACTACAGGAACTGAAACGCGACCTTCCCGAACTGGAGTCAGAACGCACGCGTCTGCGTGAGGAACTCGAAGCCAAACGCGAGGAGTTGGCCGACAAGGAAGCCGAGATCGACGACCACGGCTCCGACGTCGACGAGTCGCGGGAGGAGAAACGCGAACTGGAGCAGAAGTTCGACGAGCTCCGCGACCGGCGCGCGGCCCTCGAGACGGTGCGGTCGGACATCGACCTCGAACAGGAGAGCATCGAGTCGCTGACGCGCGAACGGCGCGAACTCGAGGCCGAACTGGAGGAACTCGCCGACGAGGTCGACGACCCCGACGAGGAGGTCGACCGACGGATCGACCAGCTACGCGAGCGCAAACAGCGTCTCAGCAGCGAAGTCAGCGAACTGCAGAACGTGCTGAAGTTCAACGAGGAGATGCTCGAAGACGGTGCCGTCACCGCGACGCTGAGAGCGGAGGACGAGTCGAAAGCGGTCACCGACAAACTCGTCGACGACGACGCCGTCACGTGTTGGACCTGCGGGTCGACCGTCGACAGAGAGAACATCGAGCGGACGCTCGAACAACTGCGCACGCTCCGGAAGGAGAAACTCACCGCGGTCCGCGACATCGAAGACGACCTCAGCGAGCTCCGGACCCGGAAGAAAACGCGCGAGAAACGACGACAACGGGTGGAGTCGCTTCGGGGGAAACTCGGGCGTGTCGAAGACGAACTCGACCGCCGCGAGGAGACGCTTTCGGACAAGCGCGACGAGCGTGACCGACTCGGCGACGAGGTGGCAGCGCTCGAAGAGACGGTCGACGACCTCGAATCGGAGGACTTCAGCGACATCCTCGAACTCCACAAGGAGGCGAACGAACTGGAATTCGAACTCGGTCGACTGGAGTCTTCGCTGGAGTCCGTGGAGGCCGAGATTTCCGAGATCGAAGACGAACTCGCGGCGGAGAGCCGACTGGCCGACGAGCGCGAACGCATCGCCGAGGAGCTCACCGACCTCCGAACCCGAATCGAACAGATCGAGACGCAAGCGATCTCCGAATTCAACGAACACATGGGCGCCGTGCTCGGTATTCTGGAGTACGCGAACATCGAGCGAATCTGGATCGAACGAGTCGAGCGTCGCGTCCGCGAAGGTCGACGAAAAGTCGACAAGGCGACGTTCGAGCTACACATCGTCCGCAGCACCGAGTCGGGGACGACGTACGAAGACACCGTCGACCACCTCAGCGAGTCCGAACAGGAGGTCACGGGACTCATCTTCGCGCTCGCGGGCTACCTCGTCCACGACCTCTACGAGACGGTCCCGTTCATGCTCCTCGACTCGCTGGAGGCTATCGACTCCGACAGAATCGCCCGCCTCGTCGATTACCTCTCCGACTACGCCGAGTTTCTCGTCGTCGCGCTCCTCCCCGAAGACGCGCAGGCGATCGAGAACGAGGACGCTCGCATCTCCGAGATCTGACCAACACTCCCGCAGTCGCTCCCGCTTTTCGCGTACGCCGTTCGGTACGAACTCGTTTCAGTCCGAGTCGAGACAGTTCTACTCGTCCGTCTCTCGTTGGCAGTCGCACCCGCCACGTTCGAGCAGTTCGTCTACCCCGTACTGTGCGCCACACTCCTCACAGAGCACGTTCATCTCGACGAACAGGCGGAACTCCCCGAGCGCGATGTGTTCGTTCGACCGCAACTGATCGAGATTACCTTCGGTCACCGTCGCGGTCCGCGACCGGAGACGCCGGATCGTCGCGGTCGCGTTCTCGACTCTGTCTGCGCCGCTCGTCCCTTCGTATTCGGCACCGCGATACTCTTTGAGATACGAACGTATCGCCTGATACGTGACGAAATCGCGTTCGAGTCTCTCGACGTCCACGCCGTCGCGTTCGAGTCTCACCCGCGCCTCCGTCCGCATCCCGCTGCTCACCTCGTCGTCGGTCAGGAGCCGATACACGTTCTCGACTTCGCCGTCCAGCATCGACGTACCGGTGCTCGCTACGGCCGCTTCGAGCACCCGACGGTTGAAGTAGTCCGCCAAGTCCCGGAGGCTGTACCGTTCTTCGCCCTCGCCCGTCCAGAGTCGTTCGAGTTGTTCGCCGAACTCGGACCCGAGGTCGTACGCTTCGATGACGCGGGCGACCTTGCTGTTCGGCCGTTCGGAGTCGTCGCCCGTCTTTTCGGAGTCCATTTCTACTCGCCATTGGACGGTAAGGGGTTTAACCGTGGGGGTTCTCACAGCAGCAAATAACAGATATACGAATGTTATTGGAGCGACGGTCGCTTCTCCGGGATCGACTCCGCCTCGGTTCCGTTTCCCACTGGGAAACGAACTGACGGGCTCCTCTGCCCTGTCCACCGAGCACCCACGCTCGATGGCTGCCGACAAACGTCCGAAATTCGGAAGCAGGTACTGTGTGCATCGTTCGCACGTATCTTTCTGCGTCACCGGTTCGACGAACTACCCGGGCCGCGACTTCGACGACTACGGCGTGGCTCCATCTCGTTCTCTATCGGGAAACGCTACTGCTGCAGAAGGGTAACCTCGATGGCGTTACCCGTGCTAACAACTAACCCCGCGAGATCTTCTTCGAGTTTCTTCCCGCTCATCTGGTCGATGCTCCCGGAGACACTGATCGCTCCAACGGGTCGACCGGACGCCGTCACGGGTGCGGCGACGCACTGAACTGACGGGAGGTGCTCGCCGCGTTCGAACGCGAGTCCACGGTCGCGGACCGACCGAAGCTCCCGACGAAGCGCCTGTTCGTCGGTGATGGTCTTCTCGGTCAGCGACGGGAGGCCTCGGCGGTCGAGGACCGCCTGCACTTCCTCGTCGGGGAGCTGCGAGAGGATCGCTTTTCCGCCGGCTGTCGCGTGCAGATACACGCGACCGCCGACGGGAGGCAGATAGCTGGACGTCTCGAACTGCTCTCCCGCCCGGTAGGCGTAGATGCCGTAGCCGTGTTCTGCGACCATCAGATTCGTCACGGAGCCGGCGGTCCGAGAGAGGTTCTCTATCGCCGGTTTCGCTATCGAGACCAGTTCCGAACGGCTTCGAACGCGGTTTCCGAGTCCGAGAAATCGAAAACCGAGGCGGTACGTTCCCTCGTCTCTAACGACGTAGTTCAACGATTCGAGCGTCGTCAGATGTTTGTGGACCGAACTCTTCGAGAGCGCTATCTCGTCTGCGAGTTCGGTGACGCCGGCGCTCCCCCGCTGTTCGAGCGCTTCGATGATTCTGAACGTCGTCCGAACCGAACCGACCGGGTAGCGTTCGTCTCTGCTCATACGAGGTGCAGACGGAGGAATCATATATTGTTTCCCACTGAGAAACGGATCTCTGAGCTGGAGACCGGGGTTGGAGTTCGCCGTCTCCATTTCGAGCCGAAAATTCGACGTGTCGAGCGGTCCCGCCGATTACGTTTCCCGATAGCGAACAGTTGGCCAGATTCAGTGAGGCGACACTACGACAGAAAGCGAAGTACTTGGCTCTACAGACGTCGCTTGTAGGACCTGAACGCGTCGTCTTCCATCACGACCGACCGGCCGCCGTCGACGAGGAGGCTCTCGCCGGTGACGAACCCCGCGTCGTCGCTCGCCAGAAACGTCGCGACGCTCGCGACGTCCCCCGGTTGGCCGATGCGCCCGAGTGGATGCAGTTCCTCGACGGCTTCGTATCGGCCGTCTTCGAGTTCCTGTCTCGTCCGTTCGACCTCTATCCAGCCCGGATTGACGGTGTTCGCCCGGATTCCAAGCGGTCCGAGTTCGAGCGCCATCGCCCGCGTCATACCGTCGATCCCGGCCTTCACCGCGTTGTACGGGAAGTGCTCGGGCATCGTGACGAACGCGTGATTCGAGGAGACGTTGACGATACTTCCGCCCGCAGGCATGTGGTCGATGGCGTGCTTGGCGGCCAACCAGTACGCGCGGAAGTCGGTTTCCAGGACGAACGACCAGTCGTCGAGCGTCGCGTCTTCGACGCTCGTCTCGGTTTGGACGCCAGCGTTGTTGACGAGCACGTCGACGCCGCCGAACTCGTCGACGGCTCCCTCGACGAGCGACTCGATGGCTTCCGGGTCACGCACGTCGCACTGGATGAACGTCGCGTCGCCCGCCGTCGGTGCGTTGTGTATCTCTCGGGCGACGGCCTCGCCCGCCGCTTCGCTGCGACCGGAGACGACCACGTCCGCTCCTTCGGCCGCAAAGCGGCGACAGATTCCGGCCCCGATCCCGCGGGTCGAGCCGGTGACGATGGCGACTCGGCCGCTGAGGCGACCGTCGCGCGTCGGGAGACCGACGCTGCCGTTTTCGCCGCCGTCCGGGAGGTTCACCATTCGGCGACGCTCCCGTCGTCGTTACGCCACACCGGGTTGTGCCAGTCGACCGTCTGTTCGGCCTGCTGTTCGACGTACTCCTCGTTGACCTCGATGCCGAGACCGGGCGCGTCCGGGATGTCGACGTACCCGTCGTCGTAGTGGAACACGTCCGGATTCTGGAGGTAGTCGAGCACGTCGCTCGTCTCGTTGTAGTGGATGTTGAGGCTCTGTTCCTGGATGAGCGCGTTCGGCGAGCAGGCGTCGACGTGGATACAGGACGCGAGCGCGATGGGGCCGAGCGGACAGTGAGGTGCCACAGCGACATCGTACGCCTCGGCCATCGCAGCGATCTTCTTCACTTCGGTGATGCCGCCGGCGTGCGAGAGGTCCGGCTGGATGACGTCGACCGCCTGCGACTCGAACACCTCCTTGAAATCCCACCGCGAGAACATCCGCTCGCCCGTGGCGATGGGAATCGTCGTGTGGGCGGCGATCTCGGGGAGTGCGTCGTTGTGTTCCGGCAGTACGGGCTCCTCGATGAACATCGGGTCGAACGGTTCCAACGCCGCTGCGAGGCGTTTCGCCATCGGCTTCGAGACGCGGCCGTGGAAGTCGACGCCGATGTCGGTCTCCGGGCCGACGCGTTCGCGGACCTCTCGGAGTCTGTCGACCGCGGAGTCGACCGACGCGGGGTTGTCGACCCGACGCATCTCGGAGGTGGCGTTCATCTTCAGCGCGGTGAACCCCTCCGAGACTTTCTCGGCGGCGGCGTCGCCGACCTCGGAGGGTCTGTCGCCGCCGATCCACTGGTAGACGCGTACTCGACTCCGCGCTCGACCGCCGAGCAGTTCGTAGATGGGCGCGCCGAAATACTTGCCCTTGATGTCCCACAGCGCTTGGTCGATACCCGCGATGGCGCTCATCAGGATGGGACCGCCGCGGTAGAAGCCGCCGCGGTACATCCGCTGCCAGTGGTCCTCGATGGAGTGCGGGTCCTCACCGAGGAGGTAGTTGTCCATCAGCTCCTCGACGGCTCCCTCGACCGTCTTCGCGCGACCTTCGACGACCGGTTCTCCCCAACCGACCGTGCCGTCGCTCGTCTCGATGCGCAGGAAGAGCCAACGTGGCGGTACTTCGTACAGGTCGTAGTCGATTATCTTCGTCATAGTCTCTGTGTCGTTGTCGTGGGTTATCGTAGTTACCGCGAGCCGCGTCGCGGTGAGCCGTGGTGAGATGCGTGATCGCGAGTCACCGTCAGTCGGCGCATGCTCGGCCGAGCGCCGGCAGATACGCCTCGTTCGCTGCGATGAGCTCCTCGGTCATCTCGTGGATCTCGTCGAGGTTCAGCGCTGCGGCGGTGAGCGGGTCGAGTTTGACCGCGCGGTGGACCGCCTCGCGGTCCCCCTCCAGCGCACCCTGCACCGCGAGCTGCTGGACGCTGACGTTCGTCCGGACGAGGCCGACGAGCTCCGGTGGGAGTTCGCCGACCGAACACGGGTGGATGCCCGTCCCGTCGACGAAGCACGGCACCTCGACGCACGCTTCGTCGGGGAGGTTCTGTATCGCATTTGTGCGGTTGCTCACGTTGAGGTTGAACCGCCGCGGCGTATCTGTCTCCAGCGAGTGAATGATGCGTGAGGCGTACTCCTCGGAGCGCTCGATGCTGACCGTCTCGAGGTCGACGTCGGAGAACGCGCCGTCGCGCTCCGCCGAGCGCTCTTTCCAGCCTTCGAGATACGTCGCCGTCGCCATCCGTTCGGCGTAGTCGGTGCCCCGCATCCGGTCGATGGTCTCGCTCTCGGTCCGGAAGTAGGGGACGTACTCGCTGAGGTGGTGGCTCGACTCGGTCGGGAACGCGCCGAAGTGTCGCAGCATCTCGAAGCGGACGGTGTCGCGTCGGTACGTCTCCGGGTCTTCCATCGCCCCCTCCAGCCGCGGATAGAGGTCCTCGCCGTCGTGTTCACAGCGCAGGAACCAGGCCAGGTGGTTGATGCCGGCGACCCAGTAGTCGAGTTCCTCCTGCGGAACGCCGACGTAGTCGGCGATGGCCTCAGCAGTGTGCGGGACGCTGTGACAGAGGCCGACGGTTTCGACCTCGGTCGCCTCGAACAGCGCCCAGCAGAGAATCGCCATCGGGTTCGTGTAGTTCATCAGGAGCGCGTCGGGACAGAGCTCTTCCATATCCGCCGCGATGTCGAGCATCACGGGAATCGTTCGGAGTGCCCGGAAGATGCCGCCGGGGCCGAGCGTGTCGCCGATAGCCTGTTCGACGCCGTATCGCTCGGGGATGCGTATCTCGTTCTCGAACGGTTCGGTGCCGCCGACGTTGATCATGTTGAGGACGTAGTCCGCGCCGTCGAGCGCCTCGCGACGGTCGGTCGTCGACTCGATCGTCGCGTCGATGCCGCCGTTCTCGACCATCGCCTCTGCGACACGGGTCGTCCGTGCGAGACGGTGCCCGTCGACGTCCATCAGCGCGATAGTGCTGTCCGATAGGGCCTCGAACGAGAGGATATCGCCGACGAGTTTTCGGGCGAAGACCATACTTCCAGCGCCGAGGAACGCGACCGTAGGCATGTAATACCGTTTCACAAACGAGGTAGCATAAGCGTATCGTCGACAGAGTGCTGGAGGAACGTCGCCCGTGGACGGTAGCGGAACCTCTTTGTGTTGGATTACCACATTACGAGTACCACAGAAGTCGAAGTCTGTTACTTTCCAAAGCACGGGGACCCGAGTCGCTGGACCGGTAGTGCCGAACGAACATTCAAAGGCGGTATCGAGTACGTTCGTATGGGCAAGTTCGACTTCGCGTGGCTCGACTCGAGCGAAGCGACCGACGCGGGCGAATACGGGGTTGGAGGAATCACTGCGGTCGACCGTAGTCTTTCGCGACGCCGGCGACGAGAGCGTGACCTACATACGGTACTGGCCCGGCACAGGACTCGCGACACGCTTGACGAAGCGGACATCTCGCACACCGAGCATCTCCCGGACGGTGTTCACCTCACGGAGCACGGGGTACGTTTGGATGATATTTTTCCAACGACGTGCACACTCTCAATGTCCTCATAGACGCTGAGTAGGTAGTCGGCGAACCTAATATCGGTGGGTACGACGTGGCCCTCATCAACGCGGGCGGAGAGGAACGCCTCGAACCGAACGTTTGAGTGGGTGGACACGAGAGGTAAATCGAACTGGATGCCGCGAATAGGCCAACCAGCGACACCGGCGACCATGACTAACAGCTCGAAACAGACAGCGCACGCGCGAATCGTAGAGAACGGCGTCGTCGGTATCGTCCGCGGCGTCAACCCCGACCGAACCATCGAAGTCGTCGACGCGCTCGTCGAAGGCGGCGTCGACACCGTCGAGATAACCGCCGACACGGCGGGCGTGCTCGACACGCTCGGAGCCGTCGCCTCGACGTTCGACCGCTCGGAGGCGCTCGTCGGCGCCGGAACCGTGTTAGACAGCGAGACGGCGCGGGCGGTACTGCTCGCGGGCGCATCGTTCGTCGTCACGCCGAGTTTCGACCCCGGCGTCGTCGAGACGTGCAACCGCTACGGTGCGGTCGTCGCACCGGGGGTACAGACGCCCACCGAAGCCGTCCGCGCGCACGAGGCGGGCGCGGACCTGCTGAAGATCTTCCCGGCGTCGTCGCTCGGCCCCGACTACGTCCGCAGTCTCGGCGGGCCGCTCCCGCAGTTGCCGCTCGTCCCGACCGGCGGCGTCTCGCTCGACAACGTCGAGGCGTACGTCGAGGCCGGAGCCGCGGCCGTCGGCGTCGGCAGCAGCCTCGTCGATTCGGAGGCTATCGCTGCGGGGGCGTACGACGTGCTGACCGAGCGCGCAGAACGGTTCCGCGCAGCCGTCGACCGGGCACGGACGGAGTGAGACGCCGGCGGGAACCGGAACCAACCGGTTCGGGCGGTAGCTTTTCGGAGTCGTCGCCCCCTCGTATCGTATGGCGTTCACAGACTGGTTCACGGAGTACGCCGAGCGGGACTGGCAGCAGTCGACCGAGGGGACGGTTCGCTACGCGCTCGTCGGACTCGGGTGGTGGACGACGGACGTCGCACTGCCGGCACTCGAAGCGGCGGAACTCTGTGAGGCCACGGTTCTCGTCAGCAGTTCCGCCGAGAAGGCCGGTCGACTCGCCGACGAGCACGGTGTCGACCACGGCATCACCTACGAGGAGTACCACGACGGCGCGGCCGCGGACGCGTACGACGCGGTGTACGTCGCGACGCCGAACGCGTACCACCTCGAGTACGCGGAGACCGCAGCGGAACTCGGCAAGGGCGTCCTCTGCGAGAAACCGATGGAGGCGAGCGTCGAGCGCGCCGAACGGATAGTCGACGCGTGCGAGGACGCGGGCGTCCCGCTGATGGTCGCCTACCGGATGCAGACCGACCCGGCGGTTCGGCAGGCGCGCGAACTCGTCGAGGACGGGTTCCTCGGGGAGCCGGTTCAGGTGTACGGAAACAACTCGCAGCCGCTGTTGGAGATGATTCCCGACGAGAACCAGTGGCGACTCGACCCCGACCTGACCGGCTACGGGACGTCGGTGATGGACCTCGGCATCTACTCGATAAACACCACTCGCTACCTGCTTCGGCGCGACCCCGTGGCGGTCGAAGCCCGGATGTCGTCGCACCACGACGCGTTCGACGCCGTCCCCGACGAGCGGTCGTCGTTTCTCGCCGTCCTCGAAGGCGACGTACAGTTGGTCTCGACCGCGAGTCAGCGAGCGCACACGGATACGCAGTTGAAGATCACCGGCACCGACGGCCAACTCGAACTCCGGCCGGCGTTTCACGGCGAGTGTACGCTGTACGCCTCGGACGGCGACCTGACCGTCGAACTGTCGCACGACTCGTTCGGGGCGGTCGAAGAGACGACCGAGGAGTTCGACTACTTCGCCGACCGACTGCTCTCGGAGGCGAGAATCTACCCGGACGGCGAACACGGCCTGACCGATATGCGAATCATCGAAGCCATCCACCGAGCGGCCGACGAGGAGACGGCGATAGAACTCGATTGAGTCGGTCCAGCTGCGGTCTCCCCCGAGCATTTAGAACAAAAGTAATTGTACACATATCGCGACCCATCTTCCGGCTTCGACGTTCGCTCCGTTCACCCGTGTCGCCGAAGTAGCCGCCGGACGTGGCCTTCGGAGTACGTGACACCGTACCGCTCCTCGATGTACTCTCGAAACATCGCCGTCGTCCACTCGTCGGCGTCGTACCCCCGTTTCGACGGAGACGCGGCCGCGTCCGCTCGGAGTTCGGCGAGCGCCTCCGCCGCGAGTTTCGGCGGGCGTCCCGGTCGACTCTCGTCGACGACCGCCGCCTCGACTGGATCGCTCTCGAACCGCTCCAACCAGGAGTACAGCGTCGAACGGGGAATCCCGTACCGCTCGCTCAACTCGTCTACCGATTGGCCGTCTTTGTAGTCGAGGGCGACGACGAGCCGTTTCGCCTCCTTCGCGTCCGCGGCGTTCGAGAGCGCATCTCGGAGACGGTCCGTCGACACCTCGTCGAGTTTTCCCATGGAGTCGATACTCCCTCCTGTGTCTAAATACTTATGAACGATTTCCCTCCTCGACCTTTCAGATACGGAGCCGCCCGTACGCCGCGCCGTACTCGTGAACCGGTTCGCTGATGAGAGGATTCAAGACGCTCGGTCCGTTATTTATCGCTCAATGGAGGCGGAACGCCGACACCACGCTCACGTCCGCGTTCTCCGAGATGTCACACCCTCGCTGACGGGCGCGTCGACTCCGACGACGTTCCCGACCGAGCGGCGACGGCTCGACGTTCGCTGCACGATACCGACGGCCCGAGAGGATGTCGTCCGGAGCTACGACCTCCACGCCAACGCCAACTCCGTGAAGCTGGTCGTCTCCGAGGAGTTCGTCGACCTCGCCCGGGCGTTCGAGGAGTTCTGGTCACGGCTCGTCGAACTCCCGCTGCCGAATCGTAACTGAGCATGTCGGACGAAGATACACTCGAGGTGCTCCTCGTCGAGGACAACCCCGGCGACGTCCGACTCATCGAGGAGTTGCTCGACGAGGCGACCCGGCGGGCGGCGACGCTCTCCGATTCCGACTCCGTCGGCACGCCGCGACTGCGACGAACCGCTCGCTTGGCCGACGGACTGCAGCAGCTCGAAGCGTCGCGGGTCGACGTGTTGCTTCTCGACCTCGGACTCCCCGACAGCTCCGGAATCGACACGCTCGAAACGGTCCGCGACCGAACGAACGAGGTTCCGGTCGTGGTTCTCACCGGGCTTCACGACGAGAGCGTCGGCGTGCAGGCGGTCCAGCGGGGCGCACAGGAGTATCTCGTCAAGGACGAGCTGACGCCCCCGTTGCTGTACCGGTCGATTCGACACGCCATCGAGCGGAAAAAGTTCGACCGAACGCAGGCGGCGCTGCACGACGCGAGCCGAGACTTGGTGCAGGCCGAGTCGAAAGCCGAGGTGAGTCAGTTCGCAGTCGACGCCGCTGCCGACGTGTTCGAGCACTGCTGCATCGGTATCTTCCTCTTCGACGCGGAGACGAACGCGCTCGAACCGACGGCGGTGTACACCGACCACTTCGAGATGGATTCCGGCGACGTCCCGACCCTGCACCCGAACGAGGCGACGATCACGTGGCAGGCGTTCGTCGACGACGAGACCATCGTCTGCGAGGACCTCCAGGAGATCGATTACTTCCGCCGGCTCGACGTCCCGCTGCGGAGCGGACTCTGGGTTCCCCTCGACGGGCACGGCGTGCTCGTCATCGTCTCGGAGGAGGCCGGAGGTATCGACCAGCAGACCCAACAGCTGGCCGACCATCTGGCGGCGACGGCCGAGGTCGCGCTCGACCGCGTCGAACGCGAGGAGTCGCTTCGGAGACAAGAGCGCGAACTGGCGACGCAGAACCGACAGTTGGAGGAACTGAACCGGACGAACGACCTCATCCGCGAAATCGACCAGGTGCTCGTACAGGCCACGACGCGCGACGCGATAGAGCAGGCCGTCTGCGAGCTTCTGACCCGGACCGAGCGGTTCGCGTTCGCCTGGATCGGGGAAGTGGCGGACGGAGAGATCACCCCGCGCAGTTGGGCCGGCGCGGGCCCGGACTACCTCGATATCGTCTCGCTGTCGGTCAGCGACAGCGCCTCGCCGGCGGCGACGACGGCGTCGACGGGGGCCACGACGGTCGTCTCCAACGTCGCCTCGGGGCTTCGCGACGAACCGTGGCGAAAAGCCGCCATCGCGCGAGGGCTCCAGTCGGCTATCAGCATCCCGCTTCAGTACAACGAGCTGCCCTACGGCGTGCTGACGGTGTTCGCCACCGAACCGGACGCCTTCTCCGACCGTTCGAGACGCGTCTTCGAGCAGTTGGGTGAGACTATCGCCTACGCGATGAACTCCGTGGAGACGCGCCGGACGCTGCTGACCGACACGGTCGTCGAACTCGAACTGGAGATTCGCGAGACCGGTGGACAGTTCGAACAGCTCGCGCGCGAGGCGGGTTGTCACCTCCGCTACGGCGGTCTCGTCCCGCAGACGGACGGGACGACGCGAATCTTCTTCGACGCGACCGACGCGTCGTCCGACGTCGTCGTCGACGCCGCGGCCACCATCCCCGGAATCCGCGACATCGACTACATCGGCAGCGGAGACGACGCCGGCAGACTCCGCTTCGAGGCGGTCATCTCCGGGCCGACGGTTCCGTCGGTGCTCGTCGAGTGCGGCGGCATCGCTCGCTCGATTCGGGTCGAGGACGCCGTCACGCACGTCGTCGTCGAACTCCCGGACGCGACGGACGTTCGTTCGTTCGTCAACCGGGTCGAAGAGAAGTACCCCGAGACGAAGCTCCGCGCGCGACGGGACAAAGAGCGGACCGACCGACCTCGGCAGGCGTTCGGCACGACGCTCGAAGCCGAACTCACGCGTCGGCAGTTAGAGGTGCTCCAGACGGCGTATCACAGCGGCTACTTCGAGTGGCCGCGCGACCGAACGGGCGAGGAAGTTGCGACCGCGCTCGGTATCACGCAACCGACGTTCAACGCCCACCTCCGAACCGCGGAGCGAAAGCTCTGTGCGATGCTGTTCGACGACGGCCCCGTCTCCTCGGAGCGGGTGAACCAACACACGTAGTGTTCACCTCTCGGTGACACTACGAGTGTAGGAGCAGTCGATTTCCCCGAACGTCCCGATAGCTGTAGTATGGATGGAATCTCGACTCCGGCCGCCGGAGTCCGACAAATTCGCGGGGACCAAAACGCCACCGACGCGGTCGTTCTCGCGGTCGCGGAAGCGCGAAACGTCGACCCCCTGGAACTCGAACCGCTCTACAACGTCATCGACCCCGACGCCCTTGACGCGATCTTCTCCTCGGCCGGTCCGACGCACGACTCGGTAGAACTCGAGTTCGCGATGGCGGGCTGTCAGGTCACCGTTCGCGGGACCGGCGAGATACGCGTCGCGTTGCCACCGACCGAGGCGACCGCCGTCGTCGACCCGCTCGAGAACTGAGATGCAACGGTCCGAATCCGCCGACTCGACCCGTTCCGACAGTTTGGTTCGAGAGGCGTCCGACGCGGAAGTGGCTCCCGACGCAAACGGCGGGCGCAGCGACGACTCCCTTCGTGAGAGGGGCGTCGTCTCGCACAGGAGAAAGTGGTGCGAGTACTGCGGGGCCGCCATCGACACGAGCGAGTGGTACCCCGTCGTGACAGTGGGAGACGGCAACAGCGTGCTCCGAATCTATCCGCTCTGCGGCGACGACTGCCGCGAGCTGTGGGAGGAGGCGCACCACGGGGACTCGTCCGCGCCGTAGCGGACGACGCAGTCGACGCGTTCCGAACCGGGGGCGTCGGCTTCGACGACGCAGTCGACGCGTTCCGAACCGGGGGCGTCGACGCCCCGCTCGACGCCGGTGCGACGACCACAACCTCCGTTGCCACCTGCCGTAACCTGAAGTGCGTCGGCGGTTGAGTGCCAGCATGGATGTCGTCTCGAATCTGGTGTATCTTCTGGTCCTCCTGGCCGTCGGGCTCGGCCTCCGACGACTCGGCCTCCTCGACGACGCCCGCACGGACCGCCTCACGCAGTTCGCGTTCTACGTCGCGCTTCCCGCACTCGTCTTCACGTCGACGGCCTCGCAATCGCTCGGCGAGGTGCTCGAACCCCGCCTCGTCGTCGGATTCTGGGCCGTCCTCCTCTCGGCGGCGGCGGTCGGGTGGGTCGTCCATCGCCGGGAGTCGTCACCGGCGGTCCGGAGCGTCGCCGTCGTGCAGTCGTATCACTGCAACCTCGGCTTTCTCGGTCTACCGATAGTCGCGGCGACGTTCGGCGACGTCGTCACCGCGAAGGCGAGTCTCCTCCTCGGTGTCGGTGCGCTGACGCAAGTCCCGCTGACTATCGCGGTTCTCGTCTTCGTCAACAACGCCGACGCGGACCTGCGGAGCGAACTCCGGAATCTGTTCGCCAACCCCGTCCTCGTCGCGCTCTCCGTCGGGCTGCTCGCCTCGGCGTCGGGCGTCTCGGTACCGAGCCCCGTCTGGTCCGGTCTGGAGGCGCTCGCCGGATTTGCCCTCCCCGTCGCGCTCCTCGTCGTCGGTGCGTCGCTGTCGCTGGACGACACCGCCGTCGACTTCTCGACGGTGGGGTCGGTCGTCGCGCTCAAGATGCTGGTGATGCCCGCCATCGCGCTCGCGACGTTCTCCTTGCTCTCGGCGGACGTGTCGACCACCCGCGCGGGCGTGTTGATGTTGGCGATGCCGACGGCCGTCTCGACGTTCATCTACGCGACCGAACTCGGCGGCGATGCGAACCTCGCCTCCGCGAACGTGTTCGCGACGACTGTCGCGTCCGTCGGGACGATTCTCGCCGTGCTGCAGTTCGTCGGGTAGCTCCGCTTCACCCATCCGAGCGCGCCCGCGTCCGCGTTCGACGGACGCCTCAGAGCCTCCCGGTGACGATGTCGGCGACGCGCTGGCGGTCGAACAGGCGCTCGGATTCCGGAATCTCCGGGTACGGGTCGCCGTTCTCGTAGCCGGGCCACTCGCCGAACTGGTCGGGGTACAGCTGTTTTGCGGTCATCTCCAACTGGAAGAGGTTCATCAGCGGCCCCTGAACGGGGTTGCCCGAGGGGTAGACGCGGTCGTTCTGGACGGCCGTCAACTGCCCGCCCACGGGATGCTCTTCGAGCGTCCGTCGAATCTGTCCGACGTCGTAGTAGGAGGCGATTCCGAAGGGGTGCAGAATCGCGTCGGGGTCGATTTCGAGCATCGTCTCGTAGTCGTAGGTGGTCTCGTACGTCACGTCGTCGGCTGCGAACGCGTCATTCGCTTCGAGCGGTCGGGTGTGGGCGGCCGCGAACCCCGGAGCGTTGAGCTTCGAGGGGTAGAACGTCTCGTCCATGAGTATCACCGTACCGACCGAGGGTCGCTGGTCGGCGGGCGGGAGGTTCGACCGGATTCGTTCGAGCATCTCGTCGTAGACCGACCGGAGCGCCTCGAACCGCTGCCGCTCTCGGAAGACTTCGGACACCCTCCCCGAAATCTCCCAGAGGATGTAGTACTCGTAATCGTCCCGATACTCCTCGGGCGGCGGGCTGTGCGCCCGACTATAGGCGTTGCCGAACCACGGCGCGACGTTCGTCCGAATCTCGTCGACGTCGGACTGCTCCCAGCCGTCGAACGAGAGGACGAGAGACGGGTCGACCAAGTGGAGGTCGGAGTTCAGCTCGTAGACCAGCTCTTTGTCGACGTTCGCGCTCCCGGAGCCGGTGTTGAGCTGTTCGAGCCCGCTACGGTCGAAGGAGACGCCGTCGAGACGAGCGTAGTAAGCGTCCAACGTCCTGCCGCCGGCGTCTGCGTCGAAGCCGAGCGAATTCACCGCGTCGCCTCGCCCGTAGGCGACGGCCATGTCCGCGTACAGCAGACTGTACACCATCACGTTCTGGGGCACGCTGTCGAATTCGACTGTCCCGACCGGGGCCATCGACACCGAGTACGACCCTCCCGAATCCGTCGTTTCGGAGTCGGCTCCCGTATCCGTCTCTCCGACACTGCCGTCTCCGGACCCCGTCGTCTCCGGCGATTCCCCCTCGGCTCCGTCGTCGCTCGCACAGCCTGCGAGCAGTCCGGCACCGACGACTGCGCCTCCGTACTTGAGGTACGCACGACGCGTCGACTGGCTCCGGTCCGCTGAACCACGTTCCATGGATTTAGGCTAACCTAAAGAATGAAACCTGTTTCGGATTCCCCCCGCCGGTCGTCGCGCCTCGTCCCGCCTTGACGAGATTCGGCTGGGTCGTCAGCGAACGCGTTCGACGACTTCCTCGGCGAATCGCGTCAGTTCGGTCTCCGGGTTCCGACCGGGCGTCGAGACGAGCACGTGGTCGACGCCCATCTCGTCGAGCGTCGAGAAGTAGTCGGCGAACCAGTCGCTGCCGGCGCGGTAGCCGAGGTGGAGCGGTTCCGGTCCCGCCCGCGGGTCGTCGGCGAGTTCGGTTCGGACCGCCATCGCGTACGGTTTCCCGTCGGCGACGGTCCGCCACTCGTCGAGGTACGATTCGAGCGTGTTCGTCGGGAGGTGATAGAAGAACCAGCCGTCGCCGTGGTCGCCGATCCACTCGACGGACTGCCGGGCGTAACCGGTCGGGAGCAGCGGCAGCGTTTCCGTCGTCGGTTTCGGTACGAGGTCGAGCGACCCGTCGAGCGTCCCCCACGCCGAGTCGAGTTCGGGGAACTCCTCGCGCCAGACGGTCCGGAGTACGTCGACGCTCTCGCGGAACAGTTCGCCGCGCTCGTCGGCGTCGACGCCGAACGCCGGAAACTCGGGGTCGCGGTCGCCCGTCGCTACTCCGAGGACGAGGCGGCCGTCGGAGAGGCGGTCGATAGACGCCGCGCTCTTTGCGACGTGCAGGGGATGTCGAAGCGGAAGGACGACGCTGGCGGTGCCGAGTGCAATATCCGAGGTGTGGGCGGCGACGTGGCTCAGCCACGTCCACGTCTCGAACGTCTGGCCCGCGTCGCCGAACCGCGGCCAGTAGAGGGGGACGTCGCGCGCCCACAGCGCGTCGAATCCGACCCGCTCGGCGTGTGCCGCGAGCTCCATCTCCCGCGCGACCGGCGGGCTCGACTCCCGCGAGTCGGTGAGCGGGAAGCTGACGCCGAAGCTCAGGGTATCGGTACCGAACAGCCGGTCGTAGCCCGCGTTGCGGTGGTCCATCGTCACGTGTACAGTTCGGCCGAGCGCGTATTGGGGCTCCGGTCGGGGCGGCGTTTTCCGGTCCGCGGACGCGGAGACGAGAGAGAGCGAAGGACCGTCCGAGGGGTTCAGGCGTACGCTTCGAACTCCTTTCCGAACACCAGGAAGTACCCAGTTCCGACGAGACCGACCGCGGCGGCGACGGTGAACGCGAGTTCGGGACTGACGAAGTCCCAGAGATAGCCGCCGAGCGCGGCGCTGGGGATGACGATGGTGTTTCGCAGGAGGTAGTAGGTGCCGGTGACGCGACCACCCGCGCCCCGTTCGGCCGGACCGACGATGAGCGCCTTGTGCGAGGGGAGTCCCGCGAAGCGCAGTCCGGAGAAGGCGAAGACGAGCACCAGCGCGGGAGCCGTCTGCGGCGCGTAGATGAGCACGACCGGGAAGACGGCGTAGACGGCGAAGCCGAGGGCGACGACGGGCTTGAGTCCGACGCGCTCTGCGACTTTCGCGGCCGGAATCATCGTGAGCAGCGCGACGACCATCTCGACGCCCAAGAGGTAGCCGAAGAAGGCCTGCGGCGACAGGTCAACCGCGTACGAGAGGCCGCCGAGCGAGACGGTCGTGTCGAGGCCGACCCCGAATATCCGCGTTACCACGAGCACGAAGAACACGTAGACCATCCCGTTGGCGAAGCGGACGAGCGTGTCACCGACCAGAAGCGGTCGCAGTTCCTCGGGCATCTCTCGGAAGTCGCGGACGATGCGGTCGACTCCCTCGAAGGAGTCGCCGATGGTGTCGGAACCGGCGTCGTAGAGGAAGTGCTGGACGACCGTGCCGAGGACGCCGAAGACGACGGCGACGGCGAGGACGTACCGGAAGCTCACGGTGAACTGCGGGTGGAGACCGATGAGCACCGCCGCCAACACCGGTCCGACGAGGAAGGCGGTCCGGCGGAACGTCTCGGTGCTCGCGAACCCCTCGGCGAGGCGCGAGGGCGGCGTCGCTTGCTTGACGACCGCGAACGTCGCTCCCAGGCCGAACGATTTCCACGCCTGTGCGAGGAGCAGCCCGACGAAGATCCACATCCAGGGGCCGAGCGTGACGGAACCCACGGAGAGTCCGCCGATTCCGGGTGCGACGAGCCAGAACACGAAGCCGACGGTCGAGAGGAGGCCGAACAGCGTCAGCGCGTACCGCGAGCCGATTCGGTCCGAGACCGCACCACCGGGGTACGGATAGACGGCCGAGATGACGTTGCCGAACGTCCCGAACAGGCCGACGACGAAACCCGACGCGCCGAGCGCCACCATGTACTCCGGGAGAAAGCGGTTCGTCATCTGGAAGCCGAGACTGAACGCGAACATCGCCACCGAGAGGACGAGCACGTCGCGTTCGAGCGAGAGAAACTGGCGGAGCGGGTCGAGTACGTCGACGGGGTCCTCCTCTGCGGCCATGTGTCGCTCTCGCTGCTCGGTTGGCACGTCTCGTAGATAGGTTTTATCTATAGACGGGCGGGGCGAGCGTCTCGGGCTACGCCCGACAATGGCGAGAATGCTCGGTTTTCTCGAACCGCTTGGCTTCGAAGTGAAACCGACGATTTCCGGGGCATCAACCGTAATCCGCGCACCTGGCCGTAACGGGGGCCGCCGAGGCCCCACCCTTCGACGAGTGACGAAAGCGCGAGGCTGGAACGACACAGCACCTGTACAAGCCGTTTACGCGTTCCCTTCACGCTCACCGTCTCGGGAGTTGAACGAGGTAGTAAGATACTCACCACGTCCGTCCGTTGTTCGAACGTGACAAGATGCGTGCATCGGACGTGTGGCCCGGGTGTCGGCTCGGGAGGAGAGGGACACCCCGAACCACCCGTGGAGGGAAGTCGACCGCGGAGTCTGGACCCGCTGTGCCCGCGTCGGGTGCAAGCGCCGGCGGAGAGAGTGGATACCCTATCCTCGACGAGCGAGGGACGAGCGGCCCCGAGCGCGGTAGGGCGGGGTCGCTCACGGCGCCCTACTCGGTCGAACACCGTCCGGAGGAGTCGCCCGCGGAGACCGCTGCGTGACACCGTCCCCGCCGCGAGGCCCGACCCGTGAACGACCGGAAGCAGTCGCTCAGGCTCGTTTTGGCGACGCTCGCCGTCCTCTCGATACTCGGACTCGGACTCGGGTACGTTACCGCCGAGAGACCACTCGTCGACGAGGTTCGACCGGACGACGGCTGGCAACACGATTCGAGCCGAGTCGCGTCGGCGGACTCGGTGACAGTCATCGGCACCGACTCGAACTCGTGGCGCGGGCGACCCGGAGAGGTGACCACTCCGCGCGGGCGCGCGGAACTCGTCGCGGTCGACGGCGACGGAACGGTGCTCTACTACAACGACTCGCGCGACGTGTACTGGGACGTCGACCCGGTTCCGGGCACCGACGCGACGGTCGAAGCCGCGTTCGCCGACCACTTGGACGCGGACGCCTGTCCGACCGACTGGAACCACTCGCGGTACGCCGTCGACGAGACGACGTGGGAGCGCTACTACGATGTCCACGGCGAGAGCGGCCGCTGTACGCGAAACGGCGTCGACCGAGTGAATCTCACGACCGGCGAAACGACGACGGTCTGGACGGCGACGACGCCCGGACAGGAACTCACCCGGTTCCACGACGTCGACCGCGTGAACGAGACGCACCTCGCCGTCGCGGACATCTACCTCGACCGACTGTTCGTCGTCGAGCAGTCCAGCGGGGACATCGTCTGGACGTGGAACGCCTCCGACGAGTTCTCGACCGACGAGACCGGCGGACCGTACCCGAAAGACTGGAGCCACATCAACGACGTCGAACTCGTCGACGGCGGCGAACGGTTCATGGTCAGCATCCGCAACCACGACCGAGTGGTGTTCGTCGACCGGCAGCGCGGCGAGGTGGACGACAGTTGGACCCTCGGCGCAGAGGACGAGTACGACGTCCTCTACGAGCAGCACAATCCGGACTACATCCCCGAGTCCGAGGGCGGTCCCGCCGTCCTCGTCGCCGACTCCGAGAACAACCGCGTCGTCGAGTACCAGCGAGAAAACGGAACGTGGGTACAGACGTGGCAGTGGCGAGACGCTCGGACGCAGTGGCCCCGCGACGCCGACCGCCTACCGAACGGGAACACGCTCGTCACCGACTCGAACGGAAATCGCGTCGTCGAGGTCGACCGAGAGGGCGAAATCGTCCGCAGCGTCACCGTCGGTTTCCCGTACGAAGCCGAACGCCTCGGTACCGGAGACGAGAGCGCCGGCGGGTCTAGCGCGCAGTCCCTCGGTCTCGATTCGCGGACCGGGACCGAACGGAACCGACTGGGCGTGCTGGTAAAAGACGCCTTGCCGAACAAGTACCTAAACGGGCTGATGTACGCGACGCCCGTCTGGATGGGCCTCGCAGAGGTCGCGCTGTCGCTTCTCGCCGCGCTCAGCGTGATGCTCTGGATGTCGCTTGAAGCGGTTTGGCGAGTCCGGAGGTAACTGCGCGTCTCAGGTCGTTTGCCGGTCGAAGGGGAACTGCGACTCCTCCCACTCGCGGCGTTCGCGTATCTGATTCTCGCCTCGTTCGGTTATCGCGTAGTAGTTGGTTCGGCGGTCTATCGGTCCCTTCTCCACGTACTCTTTACTGACGAGCGTATCGAGGTTCGGATACAGTCGCCCGTGGTTGATGTCGTCGTCCAGATACTGTTCGAGCCGTTCTTTCGCCTGCTGTCCGGAGGGCTGGTCCATCCCCGAGATGACGTACAACAGGTCGCGCTGGAAGCCGCTTAGGTCGTGCATGTGATATAACTCTGCATTGTTGAATATAGCTCCTCGCAGTATCACAAATGCTGGTATTTCACGTTTCAAATAATAATTGGAGACTATATTCACTAAATCAGACAGCTACAACGTCGTCGTCTCCGTCGTAGAGCTCCCGCTGAATGTGGTAGATTCGACGACCGTTCGAGCGAAAGTGAGAGTGCCGGAACACGGTTCGGTCCGGCGATCGAACGACACCACGGCCAAGCAGGTCGTTCGGGGCGTACCACCCGAGTCGACGCAGTGACGTACGCCGAAGGGAGGTAACCCTACTACGAGGTGTGAGTTACAACTACAACAGTCCGCCGCCTAATAAAATTGGTTCGTGACCCCTCGTTCGACACACGGTGCTCACGTGTGGGGTACCGATACGCAGAAGCGTCGGTTCGGTCGGCTATCGGTCCTCGCTCAGCGGGACGTGTTCGCTGCCGACGAACGCCGAAGCGGCGTCGCTGTCGTCGGCGACGGTGCATCGGTCGACGAGCGAACGGACCCGACCGAACGACTCCGGCCGCGAGAACGGGTCGGCGTCGTCCCCGAGACGGGCCTCGCAGTGTCGAAGATACACCCGCATGCGGACGCTGTAGCCGGTCGGAAGCCACACCGATGCGGGCGAGGTATCCAGTTGTGCTTCCCAGCGGTCCGAGAGTCGGTCGAGTTCCGAGAGCAGCTGTTCGTGCGCCATTCGCAGCGAGAGTTCGTCGGTCGGCAACTCCGTCCGAACGCTCTCGACCGCGAGCGTCTCGCCGGCCGGCATCGGCGTCGTCGCCTCGCGGTCGAGAAGCGTCTTCAGCGCGGAGACGTCCTCCCAGAAAACCGTCACCGCCGAAACGTCTCTCGTCTCGTCGTAGAACCGTTCTCGCCGCCGCGTTCGCGACGACTCCCGCGGAGGGTCGGGGTTGTCGAGCAGATGTCGAAGGATGTCCATGTGCGGCGCTTCCTTTCACGCTGGTATAACTGTTCCCCCAAATCACACCGAGTGCAGACGCGTACTCGGGTCGTCCGCGAGCGGCTTCACGCTGACACTAAATTGGCGACTTTCGAGAGGAGGCCGATACTACCCCATTAGCGACGCGTGCCACACGTCACTCTCGCGTTCGAAGATTGGCGTCTCTTCCGTTACTACCGCTTGTCACACCGACCGATTGGCGTGAGTGGGGCGTTTCTTCTCGCGGAGCCCCTCAGGAACGTCGAGGAGGTCTGAACCGTCCCACCCTGCTCCACCGTCCACATTTGACCCAATGGTAACACCTAACGTGGATGAGTGAGACATCGCCACTGCAGCGTTACGCGGCGTTGCACAGACACCGCGCCGCGCCTGGTCACGCGGCGATGGTGACAATTCGTCAGACAGAATCAGCGGCCGAGTGGGAGTCACGGCCCGCCCGGCCTACCACTGATTCCTCGGTCACTGAACGACGGAGCGTCGGCTCTCTCATCATCGTCTCGAACGCCCGTTCGGACTGCCCATCGGAACCGATCACAGTCGAGTTTCGCCCCGCTCCGTCAACTACTCTCGATTTATCTACTACCTCCCGAAAATATTTATTCTAGCAAACACCTGAGTTTCTACTCTTCAATTATTGGGTGCGCATACAATTTCCACCGAACAATTTTATTACGAATTTGCGATAAAAATGGGTAATGGTCCCTATTTCGTTTCATTTGTGTCGTGACTGGTGAACTATAATCGAACTTTGGCCTACTTAGCGTACTACTTTCTAAAAGTACTGTATCTTGCTGATGCGTTAAACTACAACCGAGTTGAATGACTCTTCCAAAAAGCGGTTCGACCCCGCACTGCCGCGCTCACTCGCGGTGACATCCGCAACCGCCGTCTGCGAGTAACTGGTCGACGGTGAGTGTCTCCCCACAGATGTCACAGTGGACGTTGATGTCGACGAGCACGTCGATCTCACCGACTTCGAGTTCGCCGGCGGACACGAGCGATTCGAGGGAGTTCGCCGTCACGGTCTGCGTTCGACTTCTGAGGCGGCCGATGTTCGTGTCTATCTTTTCGGTTCGGTTCCCGGTCGTCGAACTGTCGCGGGAGACGCCTCGGTACTTCACTAGGTACGTGTGTACCGCCTGATGTGAGACAAAATCGGTCTTCACGGCGTCGACGTCGATGCCGTGCCGCTCGAGGGTCCGTTCGGCCTGTACTCTCGTCCCACTGGTCACTTCGTCGTCGGTCAAGAGCCGATAGTAGTTTTCGACCTCGCCGTCCAGGAGGCTCACCCCCGCCGATTCGAGGGCCGATTCGAGCAGTCGACGGTTGAACTCGGTCGCGAGTTCGCGGAGGCTCGACCGGTCGTCGCCGGCGGCGGTCCAGCGGACCTCGAGCATTTCGCCCAATCCGTCGAGGTCGTACACCTCTATCAGCCGTCCGACCTTGCACTGCCGGGGCGACCGACTCGTTTTCGACCGTCCGTCCGCCCCTTCCGTTCCGTTCTCCATGGTGTCTGCGTAGACGCGTTTATCGGTAAAACGTTCCGCATCGAGACACCGAGTTCCGACTCGCGCTGCGTCCGTCGGAGTGTTTATAGCACGGGCCGAGCAAACGAGAGTCGTGCCAACGAGTGACAACGAGTGCGGTCGCGGAGGAGCGACGGCCGTCCCGTCGACACCGGGGAGGGGGACCATCAGATGAGAGCCGTCGTCGTCGAGAAAGGCGAGTCCCGTCCGACGGTCAGGGACGTGCCCGACCCGACCCCCGAACCCGGGGAGGCTCTCCTACGGACGCTGCGGGTCGGTATCGACGGAACCGACCACGAGGTCATCCGCGGAAACCACGGCGGCTACCCCCCTGGTGACGACTATCAGATTCTCGGCCACGAAGCCGTCGCCGTCGTCGAAGACGCCAACGGGACCGAACTGGAGGAGGGTGAACTCGTCGTGCCCACCGTGCGCCGACCGCCCGGAGAGACGAACGACTACTTCGAGCGCGACGAACCCGACATGGCTCCGGAGGGGCTGTACGTCGAACGCGGCATCGTCGGCGCTCACGGCTACATGTCCGAGTTCTTCACGAGTCCGTCGGAGTTTCTCGTCCCCGTCCCCGACGAGTTCGCGGAGCACGGCTTCCTCGTCGAACCGATATCGAACACCGAGAAGGCGCTCGAACACGCGTTCGCCGCCCGTTCGGCGTTCGAGTGGGACCCGACGAGCGCGCTCGTCCTCGGGAACGGACCGCTCGGACTGCTGACGCTCGCCGCGCTGCAGACGCCGTCGCTGCCGTTCGAGCGCACGTACTGTCTGGGTCGCCGCGACCGGCCGGACCCGACCATCGACGTCGTCGAACGACTCGGGTCGACGTACGTCGACTCCCGAGAGACGCCGGTCGACGAGATTCCGGGGGCGCACGAGGCTGTCGACTTCGTCTACGAGGCCACCGGCTACGCGAAGCACGCCTTCGAAACCGTCGACGCGCTCGCGCCGAACGGCGTCGGCGCACTCCTCGGTATCCCGAACGACTGGGAGTTCGAAGTCGACGGCGGCCGCCTGCACAGAGAACTCGTGCTGGAGAACAAGGCGCTGTTCGGCAGCGTCAACTCTAACGTTCGGCAGTTCGAGGCCGCGAAGAAGCGATTCACCGAGTTCCCCGACTGGTTCGCCGACGCGCTCGTCACGGGCGTCTACTCGCTGTCGGAGGTCGACGCGGCGTTCGAGACGGGAGACGACGTCATCAAGACAGTCGTGGAGTTCGACACCCCGTGACCGCGGTGTCGTTCCTCGGACCGTACCGTCCGCGGCCGTCCCACGACGTTCGACGGACGGTGAGGGAGTAACTAGTTCGACCGCCCCGAGATGGACCGCCGAAGCTACTTCAAATCGTTTTACTTCCTCTACTTCGCGGCGTGGAGCGGGTTCGTCGTGTTCCGCAACGCGTACTTCGAGGATATCGGGTTGACCGGCGTGGAGATGGGTACCGTCGGCTTTCTCCTCCGGACGGCCGGCATCCTCGCGCTCCCCGCCTGGGGGCTACTGAGCGACCGCTTCGGCGCCCAGAAGCGAATTCTCATCGTCAGCGTCTGCGGCGCGGGTGCGTTGGGGTTGTCGTATCCGCAGGCTGCGGCGGTGTTTCCGCTCGTCGCGGCCGTTACGGTCGGGTTTGCGGCGTTCCGCGCACCGATTCGACCGGTGGCGAACGCCATGCTACTCTCTGCGGGACTGTCGTACGGAAGCGTCCGCGCGTACGGTAGCGTCGCCTTCGGTATCGCGGCGATCGGCGCCGGCATCGCCAGCGCGCGTTTCGGTTCCGTCGTCGTGTTCTACGCGTTCGGTGTCGGTATGGCGGTGCTCGCGCTCCTTCTCCTCCGGATACCGGTCGACCGAAGGCCGCCGACCGAGAGCGTCGGTCTCCGGGCGGCGTCGCTCCTGAGAGACCGAAACTTCGCCGCTCTAGTCGTCGCAGCGTTTCTGATGGGGACGCTGTTCCCGGCGGGAAGCGCGTACCTGTCCGTCTACGTCCGGAGTCTCGGCGGGAGCGACGCGCTCACCGGCATCTCCGTCGCCGCCAAGACGCTCGGCGAGGCGGCCGTCTTCCTCGCCGCAGCGCGGTTCACCACGTCGTACCGTCGGCTCCTCGCCGCGGGTGCCGCCTGTCACGTCGTTACGTTCGCGGCGTACGCGTCTGCGCCCGCGCCGGCGTTCGTCGTCGCCCTCCAACTGCTTCTCGGCGTCGGCTACGCGGCGTTCATGCTCGCAGCCGTGAACCTCGCCCACGAACTCGCGCCCGCCTCCATCGGGTCGACCGCGCAGACGTTTCTCACCGGGTTCGGCTTCGCCGCGGGGTCGGGCGTCGGCGAGCTCGCGTCCGGCCGTCTTCTCGATTTGGTCGGCGTCCAGTCGATGTACGCGTACGTCGCCGCGGTCGGACTCGTCGTCATCCTCGTGAGCGGGTTCCTCGACGGGTCGCTCGGTACCGACGGACTGCTTCCCGCTGACGGCTGACCGAGCGAGTATGGACAGGTGTCGACGGCGCCCGACGCGCTCGACCCTCGAAAACCGAGGGGCTCGGACCCGGTATCAGTCGGCGTTCCGCTCGTGAACGTCGAGCAGTAGCGCCGCCAGTTCCGCTCGGACGCCGTCGAAGAACTGTTTGCCTTTCTCGGCGCTGGCCAGCGAGGGGTCGCCGATAGCGCCGCTCTCCGAGTACGCCTCGAACGGTCGATACACCGACAGCGGGCCGCCTTCGAGCAGGTCGCTTCCGGCGAGGTCGTACGGTTCGTCCCAGTACGCCGCGGGCGCGTCGTCGCGGACGAGTTCGGGTCGGAGATACCGCATCATCGACGTCTCGAACTCGCCGCCGTGAGCCATCCCGCCACTGTCGCTCTCGCGCACCTCGTCGGCGAACGGAGCGGCGAGGTCGAAGTACGTCAGGCCGAGTGACTCGACGCCGGGATGGCTACGTCCGACGACGGTGACCGCGGCGTCGACGAGCGCCCGATTGCCGCCGTGACCGTTGAGCAGCAGCAGCGCGTCGAACCCGTTGTCCAGCGCGGCGTCGGCGACGGTGCCGAGCAGGTCCAAAAGCGTGCCGAACTCGCCGGTGAGCGTCCCGCCGAACGAGCGGTGGTGCGGCGAGTAGCCGGTCCAGACCGTCGGTGCGACCAACACCGGAACGTCGTCGGCGACTGCGGTTGCGCCCGCGACGGCGACCGCCGAGGCGAGAATCGAGTCCGTCGCGACCGGCAGGTGGTTTCCGTGTTGTTCGACGCTCCCGACGGGGAGGACGAGCACCGACCCGTCCCTCTCCCCGAGAGCGCGAATTTCGGGGGCGGTGCGCGCCGCGAACGCGACCTCGGCGCTCGATTCGACACCTGCGTCACTCTCGAACGACCCCAATCCGAACGTCATACGATGCGGTACTCCTCGACGACGCTCTGGTCGACATCGACGCCCAGCCCGGGCGACTGTGGCACGGTCAGCGCGCCGTCGGTTATCTCGAACGGCTCTCGAACCACGTCGGTCTCCCAGCCGTCGTACACCGAATCCGGCGGGAGCGTCAGACCCGGCAGGCCGTACGCGGCGTGGAGAATCGCCGCGGTCCGGACTCCGAGGTCGAACGCGCAGTGGTGCGTCGCCGGGATTCCGGCGTCCTCGACGATGGCGACCTGCTGTCGGAGTCCCGAGAGTCCGCCGGCGGGCGTCAGATCGAGGACGGCGACGTCCATCGCGCCGGCTTCGACGAGACGACGGAGGTTGTGAGGTAGGTAGGTGTCCTCGTTCGGCGCGATAGGCTGTCGCGTACGCGCTTGCAACGACGCCAGCGACCGATGAGTATCGACGCGAATCGGCTGTTCGAGGTACTGGAGGTAGATTCCGGCGTCAGCGAGCGCCGCCCCGACGCGGACGGCCTCGTCGACGGTCCACCCCTGGTTCGGGTCGAGTCGGAACAGGAGGTCGCCGTCGACGGCGTCGTGCATCGCCCGAACGCGCTCGACGTCGTTGCGCCAGTCGCGGCCGGCCTTCGTCTTCAACACAGAGTAACCCGCGTCACGAACCTCGACGGCGCGTTCGGCGGACTCCTCGGGCGGGAGGATGCCCAGGCAGTACGCCACGTCGACCGTTCGACTCTCGCCTTCGGCGGCGTACTCGCTTTGGTGCTCTCGGTGGCGCGTCTCGGTCTGAGCCGGTGCGGTCCATCCGCCGAGCAGTTCGTACACCGGCCTGTCGAGCGTCTTTCCGACGATGTCCCAGCAGGCGACTTCGACGGGCGCGAAGAACAGGTCGGCGTTGGCGTACTCGATGAACACCTGTCGGCGAAACGTTTCGACCTCGAACGGCGAGCGGCCGACGACGAACGGTTCGACGCCGTCCTCCAGAATCGAGACAGTGGCTTCCGGTGTGAGGAAGACGCGCATCTCGCCCCACCCGGAGACGCCCTCGTCGGTGTCGACGCGGACGAGTACACGGGTCATGCGCTCCAGGGAGTTGTGGTTCGTCACGTACGGTGCGACACCGCCCTCCTCGAAGGGGACGAGCGGAACGTCTACGGCGTACGCTTGCAGTCCGACTATCTCCATACTGCGGTATCGACCACTCTCAGGATAAAATCACCGGGGCCGACGACGTCGACGGCGACGACCGTCGGGCCCTGAACGACTCGCGCCGCGTCACACCGACCACGTCGCGTCCTCGTCGAGCGGGTAGATGGGGCGCGGAACCCGCTCGTAAGGCAGTTCGGAGAGCCGCTGGTTCGTCTCGCCGGGCGTCAGCGCGAACAGTCGCCGCGCGGCGACCGCCTTCCAGGCGGGACTCAGGTAGCCGCTCTTCAGGACGACCACTCCGCGGTCGTCCGGGTCGACGCCGAACCGTCGCAGAAACGCCGGGTCGCGGTGGACGTTCGTCCGCCGCTCGGCGACGACGACGTCCGCGCCGCCGAGCGAGACGAGCGCCGTTCCGACGCTCTCGGCACTGCCGTCGTCGCCGTCGTCGCTGTCGTCGCCGTCGCCCTCGGAGCCGCCGCCGTCCAACCGCACGACCTCGGCTTCCGCCACTTCCAGCGGCGCTCCGTCCGGATATCTGCGACCGAGTTCGAGCGACACCGTCGCCCCTTCGCCCGCCGCGCGACAGGTTCCGTAGCTGCCGGCGTCGGCGACGACGGCGAAGAGCGGCGTTCCGAGGTCGTCGCGGCCGATCGCCTCGGCGAGGAGATTCGTCGTGCTCTCGCCCGCGCCCGCGCCGGGGATGTCGCCCGTGTCGGCGACGACGACGGGTCTCGCGCCCGTCTGTGCGGCCTCGTCCAGCGCTGCTGACGGTGCGTGCGCCTCCGTCGTGAAGTCGAACTCGGCGCGCCGTCGCCAGAACGCCCGCGCGAGGTCGGTCGCGGTCTCGTCGACGACGGCCGCCGAGGAGGCGTCGCCGGTCACGAGCGCGTGACATCCGGCGTGGGGGTTGTCGGCCCACGGGAACCCCAGAAAGTAGTTGGCGTCGTAGACGCCGTCGACTCGGTCCGCCTCGCGGAGTCGGTCGACGAGCGTGCGCATCGGCTCGGCCTCCGACTCCGACCGCTCGCCGGCCAGGAGCATCGGGAGTCGCCGCCAGCCGAGCGCGAGCGACTTCTCGCCGCGGACGGCGTCGAGCAGTAGGTTCGCCGCCCGGACCCCCGTCTCCTCGACGTCCGTGTGCGGGGCGGTTCGGTAGCCGGCGACGCCGTCGAGACGGTCAACCATCCGGTCGGTTATCGTCGCGTGCATGTCGAGCGCCGCGGTCACCGGCACGTCGGGACCGACGCGCTCGCGGACGCCCGCGAGCAGTGCGCCCTCCGGGTCGGGTTCTCCCTCGACGAACATCGACCCGTGGAGGTCGAGACAGACCCCGTCGACGGGCTCGCCGTCGAGTCGGTCGAACAGTTCGCGCTTCATCCACTCGAACGCCTCCGCCTCGACGGTCGGTGCAGGGAGCGCGCTCGCGCCGACCGTCGGAACGACCTCGACGCCCTCGGCTTCGAGTGTCTCGACGATACCGCCGAGCGATCGGCCCACTCCGTCGGTTTCCAGTAGTCTCTCGCCGGTTGCGGTCGAGAACGTCTCGATGCCGGTCGACCCCTCGGCGAACGTGTTCGTCTCGTGGCTCACCGCGCCGACTGCGATTCGCATGCTCGCTACTGCGCAGTGCGACGTTATGAGTGGTTCGCCGCCGTCGGCGGCGGTCGAGAGGTGAAGAGCGGATGCGAGCGCCGGCGCCGGCTCAGTGCGGCCACGGCCGCATCGGCCAGAAGTACGCGAGCAGCGCCATCCCCAACAAGAGGATGCCCCCGATCTTCATCACCGGTCCGGCGTCCATCTCGTCGCGGACGAACGAGAGGTAGAGGACGCCGGCGGCTGCGACCAGGAAGACGAGCGCGCCGCCGACGATTGGCTCGTTCTGCCCGGAGTAGCCGAGGCGCAACACGACGGTAGGAACGTCGATGAACATCTACCCTTTCCCTCCCGTAAGCGCGATGCCCTCCATGAACGTCCGCTGGGCGAGCAGGTACGCCGCGAGAACGGGCAGTGCGGCGAGGATGACCGCCGCTAACAGCTGCCCCCACTGCGACCCGTATCGCCCGCTGAGCAGGCCGATACCGACCTGAAGCGGGTACATCGCCGAGTCGTTGAGGATGACCAGCGGCCAGAGGAACGCCCCCCAGACGAAGATGAACGTGAACACGCCGAGCGACGACAGCGCCGGCTTCGCCAGCGGTAGCATGATGCGCGTGTAGATCTGGAGCGTGCTACAGCCGTCCATCCTCGCGGCCTCGATGAGCGAGTCGGGTACGCCGAGGAAGAACTGGCGCATCATGAACGTCCCGAACGGGTTGGCGATGTACAGCACCATGATGGCCCAGTACGTGTTCGACCAGTTGATGGCGTTCATCTCCAGGTATAGCGGTACGAGCACCACCTGCGGGGGGATGACGAGCGTCCCGATGACGAGCGTGTACACCAGCGACTTGCCTTTGAAGTCACCCTTCGCGAGCGCGTAGCCCGCGAGCGTGTCCAACAGTAGCGTGAAGAACACGACGCCGACCGCGAGGATGAGGCTGTTGAATATCCAGCGGTCGAGCGGGTTCTGTACCCAGACGTTGACGTAGTTGACGAACGTCGGATCTGCAGGGATTATCTGCTTGATGGTGGTGAAAATCTCGTTCTCGGGCTTCAGCGAGGTGAGGAACGCCCAGATGAACGGAATCGTCATGACGGCGCTCGCGGTGATGAGGATGGCGTGGGCGACGACTTTCGCTACCGTGTCGTACCACGACCCCTCGTGCTCGACGCTCGGACGGTCGTCGTCGAACGTGAGCTCGTCAGTACTCAACGTCGTCACCCCACGTCCGCTGCTGGAGGATGCTCAGTCCGAAGACGATGAGGAACAGCACGACGGCGATGGCGCTGGCGTACCCCATCTCGAACTGCTGGAAGCCGGCCTGCCAGAAGTAGTAGACGATGGTGTACGTCGACCGCACCGGCCCGCCCTGCGTCATCACGTACACCTGCGTGTAGACGCGGAACGAGAAGATGAGCGTCACGATGAACACGAAGAACGTCGTCGGCTTCAGAAGCGGCAGCGTGATGTAGCGGAACCGCTCCCAGCGGTTCGCTCCGTCGACGATGGCCGCCTCGTAGTAGTCGTCCGGGATTCCCTTCAAGCCGGCCAGGAAGATGACCATGTTGAACCCGATGTGTTTCCAGACGCTCATCAGCGCGATGGACGCCAGCGCCGTGCTCGAACTCTGGAGCCACGATAGCTGTGGCAGTCCGATACCGCCCAGTATGGCGTTCAATAGGCCGTACTCGGGGTTGTAGAGCCACGTCCAGATGAGCGAGACGACGACCCAAGAGGTCACGACGGGGAGGAATATCGCCCCGGAGTAGAACTTCGTCCCGCGGAGATTCATGTTCAACAGCAGCGCCAGACCCAGTGCGATGGGCACGTCGAAGACGAGTAGCGCGAAACTGTAGCCGGCGGTGTTGATGATCGCGTTGTAGAAAATCGGGTCGTTGAACAGCCGTATGTAGTTGTCGAGCCCGACGAACGGGTGTTCTTGGGCCAACGGCGCCCACTCGTGGAGGCTGATGTAGAACGCGCCGATGAAGGGAATCAGGAGTATCGCCGCGAACAGAATCGCCTTCGGTAAGACGAGGGCGTACCACGAGAGGTCGGTCTCGGCGGTGTCGACGCCCATATCGGAGACGTAGCCGCTGAAGCGACGACGAACGCGCTGTAGCCCTTGTGACTGCGCCATAGTTAGAGTAACGCGTTGATGTCTTGGGCTGCTTTGTCGAGCGCCTGTTTCGGGTCCTCACCCTGCCACATCGACTGCGCCTGTGTGTGGACCGTGTCCCACATCTTCGACACCTCGGGGTGGCTCGGGAACGGCTTCGTGTTCTCCATCTCCTGGGCGACCGGTTCGAGTTTCGGGTTGTCCTCGAGGAACTGCTTGAACTCGTCGGTCTCGTAGGCGTCCTTCCGGCCGGGGAAGCCGCCCATCGACTCCGTGACGCTCCGCTGGACCTCCATCGAGTTGATGTAGTTCAGCCACTCCAGGCCGATCTCCTGGTTCGCGCCGCCGCGACTCGGGATGGTGTAGAAGACGCCCGCACTCCACGTGTGGCTCGTGTCGATCTGCGGGCCGCTCGGGTACGGGATGTACTGCCAGTCGAGGCCGCTGTCGCGCAGGCGCGGGTACATCCACGACCCGGCGAAACACATCGCCGCCTCCCCGGCGAGGAGGTCCTCGATGGCGTCCGTACCGCCGGGGTTGCGCGCGAGAACCGTCTCGTCCTCGACGATTTTCGGCTGCAGGTAGTTCGCCGCCTCGAGGGCGGCGTCGTTGTTGATTATCGCCTCGGTGCCGTCCTCGTTGAGGTAGCCGCTCCCGTTCGAGAGCGCGAAGCAGTCGAACCCCTCGCCCGCCGACATCGAGAACGCGGCCGTCCCCGACTCGCCGAGCGCGTCGATCCACGACGCGAACTCCTCCCAACTCGGGCGGTGCGTGGGGTCGGGGACCTCCAACCCCGCCTCCTCGAACATCGCCGTGTTGATCGCCACGAGACGGCAGTCGGCGTACCACGGGACGGCCCAGAGTGTACCGTCGTAGCTGGCGTTGCTGCGCGCGGCAGCGACGTAGTCGTCGGGATTGAACCCGTTCTCCTCGAGGTTCAGTGCGACACCCTGGTCGGCGAAGCGCGGCACCCAGAGCACCGACAGCGCCAGGCTGTCGGGGGCGTTCCCGGCCGGGATGGCCGTCGTCGCTTTCGCCAGATAGTTCTCGAAGGGGTAGTACTCCCAGCTGGCGTCGGATATCGTGTCGCTCTGTTCTGCGATTTCGCCGGCCTGTTCCTCTCGAATCGGCGCGAGCCCCGGGTCGTTCCACGCCCAGAACGTCGCCGAACCGTCGCCGCCGCCGCCGCCCGAGCCGTTACCGCCGCCGGAACCGTTGCCGCCGCCGGAACCGCTACTGTTGTCTCCGTCGCCGTTTCCACCGCTCGAACAGCCGGCCAACCCCGCCGCGCCCACCGAACCGGTCAGCGCGATGAGCTTTCGCCGGGTGAGATTTCTGTTGCTCATACTAACCTCAGAGGAACAAACAGAGGATATACAATAAATCTTTGGTACAAGATACCATATCGCACAACGGTCTCACCAGTAGCCGAACCGAGTGGACGCGTCGCCGCGGGAGACGACCGAACTCAGGCGCGGGCGTTGACGTCGGCGCTCGTCGCCGCGGAGACGTTCCGCGACTTGACGGTCTCGCCGGTCTCGGCGTCGAACAGGTGCATCTTCTCCTCGGGGATGACGACGTCGAGCGTCGTCCCCGGTTCGACCACCCGCTCGCCGTCGAGCGTCACCGTGTACCGCTCGTCGCCGATGTCGACGTAGACGTACGTCGTCTCGCCCATCGGCTCCGTCACCGAGACGGGGGCCCGAATCGCGTCGTCGCCGCCCGCGTCGGCGAGCTCGAAGCTTTCCGGGCGGATGCCGAGCGTCAGCGGCCCCTCGCGTCCGACGAGCTCCTCGCGTGTCGCCTGCGAGAGTTCGTACCGGAACGCGTCGTGGACGAGTGCGCCGTCGACGTACTCCACCTCGAAGAAGTTCATCGAGGGCGAGCCGATGAAGCCCGCGACGAAGCGGTTCGCGGGTTCGTAGTAACACTCCAGCGGCGTGCCGAGCTGCTGGAGCTCACCCCCGTCGAGGATGGCGATGCGGTCGCCCATCGTCATCGCCTCCGTCTGGTCGTGCGTGACGTAGATGGTGGTGATGCCGAGATTCTGCTGGAGGTTCTGGAGCTCGGTCCGCATCGTCGTTCGGAGCTTCGCGTCCAGATTCGACAGCGGTTCGTCCATCAGGAACACCTCGGGTTCGCGGACGATAGCGCGGCCGAGCGCGACGCGCTGCTGCTGACCGCCGGAGAGTTCGCCCGGCTTCTTCTCGAGCAGCTCTTCGATACCCATCATCTCCGCCGTCTGCTGGACTCGGCGCTCTATCTCGTCTTTCGACAAGTCTGTCGACATCTTGAGACCGAACCCGATGTTGTCGCGGGCCGACATGTGCGGGTAGAGCGCGTAGTTCTGGAACACCATCGCGATGTCGCGCTCGGTCGGCGGCTGTCGCGTGATGTCGTCGCCGTTCAGGAGTATCGTGCCGTCCGTGGTCGTCTCCAGGCCGGCGATGCACCGGAGCGTCGTCGACTTTCCGCAGCCGGAGGGACCGACGAAGATGAGAAACTCGCCGTCGTTGACGTCGATGTTCAGATCGTCGACCGCGACGATCGACCGGTCTCCGTCCGCGAACACCTTCTGGAGGTTGCGGATGTCTAACTTACCCATGGGAACTCACTACATGGCGAATTGCAATAGTCCATAATAAAATTACAGGGTAACTTCACCCGCTGCAGTGTCGGCGAGTGGGCCGGTCGAGCACCGCCCGCTCGCCCGTCTCGGCGGCCTCGCGCGCCGCGAGCGTCAGATTCAGGGTCTCTATCGCATCATCGTACGTCGACCGGACATCGACCGAGCGGGCGTCGCTGCCGGCGTCGTAACCCACCGACTCCGCGGTACGGGCTGCCGCGCGGAGGAACGCCTCGAACTCGCGGCGGTACCAGTCGCCGTCGGCCTCGAAGCTGACGGGTTCGCCGTCGACGGTACCCGAGAGCGTGTAGTCGAAGTAGTCGAGTTCGAGAAGCGCATCTTCGGCGGCGATACGCACCACGAAGCGCGATTCGGCGGTCCCACAGGCCGACGAGACGTGCGAAACCGCACCCGACTCGTGGTCGAGCGTCACCGACGTCGCGTCCTGAAAGTCGACAGCGTCGACGAGCAGACCGTCGGTCCCGCTGCCCGTCGCGGCGGTCGCCTCCCCGAGGAGGTAGCGGTGAAGGTCGTAGACGTGCGTCGACTGTTCGACTAACTGCCCGCCGGAGCGCGCGCGGTCGTACCACCACTGCGTGTCGGGGAGCGGTGCCCAGTACGTGCTGTCGACGTGGCCGATGCGGCGGTCCTCGAGCAGTTCGAGCGCGCGCTCGGTTATCCCGGCGTACCGACAGACGTAGCCCACTTGCGCCAGAATCCCCGCGTCGGCGACGTGACGCTCCGTCTCCCGCGCCGCGTCGACCGTCAGGTCTACCGGTTTCTCGACGAACAGGTCGACGCCGTACTCCGCGGCCGCCCGCTCGTACTCGCCGTGGGCGAACGGCGGAACCGCGACGACGAGCGCGTCGAGCGACTCCGACTCAACGAGTTCGACGCCGTCGGTGTACGCCTCGGCACCGCGGGGGGTCGCCGCCTCCCGCGCCCGCGCCTCGTCCACGTCGGCGACGGCGGCCAGTTCCACGTCGAGCGTGTCGCCGTTACGGTCCGTCAGTCCCCTTTCCAGCGCGTCGTCGAGCGTCTCCAGGTGAACCGAAGCGATACCTCCCGCGCCGACGAATCCGACTGAGAGTGTCACAGACTCACGTGACCCACACAGCGTGTTAAAGCTATCCGCTCGGAAGGTTCGAATCATCGATGTCGAGCCGTCGGCGATTCGGCGCGAGCGTCGGTGGAGTCGACGGCGGACCGCCACGCGAACCTATAAATCAGCGCGGACGGGAACTGGTGTGCATGAGGTTCGCACTCAACCAGATGGGGTTCCCCGAGCAGCGTCTCGAAGCGAACGTCGACCTGCTCGCGGAGGCCGGCTACGACGGTATCGAACCGAATCTGACCGCCGACGGACCGCTGTGGGACGACGGTGCGGTCGCCGACCTCGCCGACCGAATCGTGGCCTCCGGACTCGACGTTCCCGCGGTCTCGACGACGTTACACTGGGAGCGGCAGTTGTCGAGCGCGGACGAGGAGACGCGGGCGGCCGGCATCGAGGCGGGCGAGCGGATGATCGCGCTCGCGGACGCGTTCGACGCCGGCGCCGTCCTCGTCGTTCCGGCTATCGTCGACGAGGAGACGCGGTACGACGACGCCTACGACCGGGCGCTGGAGTCGGTGCGGCGGCTCGCGTCGGTCGGCGCCGAGCGCGACGTGACCGTCTGCGTCGAGAACGTCTGGAACGACTTCCTGCTCTCGCCGCTGGAGTTCGCCGGGTTCGTCGACGAGGCGTCCTCGGCCGGTCCGGTCGGCGCGTACTTCGACGTCGGAAACGTCAGACGGTTCGGCCGCCCCGAGCAGTGGATTCGAATCCTCGGCGACCGAATCGAGCGCGTCCACGTGAAAGATTACCGAACCGACGTCGACACCATCGACGGCTTCACGTACCCGCTGGAAGGCGACGTCGACTGGGGCGCCGTCGCTGACGCGCTCGCGGACGTCGGCTACGACGGCTGGGTGACCGCCGAGGTGCCGCCGTACCGGACCGCGCCCGAGCGGATGCCGCCGCGGGTGCGCGGCGACCTCGAACACCTGTTTTCGTAGTCGAGCACCGACCTCGATTCGGGAAGCGGCGGCGGCGCGAGCGGCCGACGGCAACGTCCGCGACACTACCGGCGCAACGTTTAATATCGGCTTGCCTGACTGACGTGTGTATGCATCTCACAGCAGTAGTCGCACATCCCGACGACGCCGACATCTTCTGCGGCGGCACGCTCGCAAAACACGCCGACCGCGGCGACGACGTCACTATCGTCTACATGACCCGAGGCGAGTACGGCGGCTTCGACACTACCGAGGCCGAAGTCGCGGAGACGCGCGAGCGTGAGGCCGAGGCGGCCGCGGAGACGCTCGGTGCGGAGGCGGTGTTCCTCGACTTCGAGGACGGACGCGTGACCTACTCGATGGAGAACCGGCTCCAGCTCGTCGACGTGCTGCGCGAGCATCGGCCGGACGTCGTCCTCACCCACTACCGAGACGACATGCACCCCGACCACCGGGCGACGTCGAGGCTGGTGACCGACGCGTACTACATGTGCTCGCTCCCGCTTCTGGAGACGGAGTACGAGCCGTGGGAACCGCGGAACGTCTACTACTTCGGGAAGCCGACGTCCTCGTTCGAGCCCGAGACGTACGTCGACATCGGCGACTATCAGTCGACGAAAGAGGACGCCATCCTCGAACACGAGTCACAGGTCGAGTGGCTCGAGGAACACGGCGGCATCGACGCCGAGTTCGACGGCCTCGTCGAGGGAGTCCGCGCCGAGGCGCGAGTGCTCGGTCGGACCAGAGGTGCGGAGTTCGCCGAGGGCTTCGTCGCGCTCCACAAGAGCGCGACCGAGTACCTCGACTGAGTCGCTCAGTCCGTTTCTGCGGCACGCCGTCGACCGAAGTCCGGCGAGCCGCTGCTCTCGCGAGCGTCTCTGGCGGTGATCGACCGGGAACCGAGTGAATTCTATGTGTGTTATTGACTCCCTACTCATTACAGACATAGCCGTGTAATGGCTTTCAGGTGAAACGAGGGGGGAGGGGGTACCGACGGACCGGACGAACTGTCGCTGCGTGCGACTCGGCTGTCCCGGCCCGCGTTGGTTCGACTCACTGTTCTCCGGTCCCCATCGACCGTCTCGGACTGCCGTCTTCCCGATGTGTTTATGAACGCCGTGCTGGTACTGTTATCGCATGACACGGTACGACGAATCGGTCGAGAACGCGGCGGCTCTCGGAGACGCCTTCGGTGCTCGAGACAGCATCTTCTCCGAGAAGGGGCAACTGGACGTCGGCTACGTTCCCGGACCCACCAACATCGTCGCCCGCAACGACGAACTCCGCCGCCTCGCGACTGCGCTCAACCCCGCCGTCACGAGCGGTACACCGAGCAACGTGTTTCTGTACGGGAAGACCGGCACCGGCAAGTCACTCTGCGCGCGCTACGCGACGACGCGAGTGGTCGAAGCCGCCGCGGAGAACGGTGTCGCGGTCGGTCGCGTCGTCGTCGACTGTTCGCAGGACGACACCGAAACTCGGGCGGTCAGGGCTATCGTGCGGGCGTTGAACGACCCCGACGCGACCGGTCTCACCGTCCCGGAGACCGGACTCGGGCGCTCGCGCTACTACCGTCTCCTCTGGCAAGTGCTCGACGCCCGATTCGACGTGGCGCTCGTCGTTCTCGACGAGATTGACCGGTTAGCGGACGACGACCTGCTCATGCAGTTGTCGCGCGCGACGGAGACGGGGAAGCTCGACTCCTGTTCGGTGGGCGTCGTCGGTATCAGTAACAAGATACGGTACCGAGACCGACTGCAAGAGCGGGTCAAAAGCAGCCTGCAGGAACGTGAAATCGTCTTCACGCCGTACGACCGCCGGGCCCTCCGCCAGATAATCCGAAGTCGGGCCGACGCGTTCCAGGCCGACACGCTCTCGGACGACGTGGTCTCGGAGTGCGCCTCGCTCGCCGCCGAGGAACACGGCGACGCGCGGAGAGCGATCAACCTGCTCCGACACGCCGGTGAACTCGCTGCGTGCGACGACGCCGACGCCGTCACCGTCGACCACGTCCGTCGCGCCGACAGCGTGGCCGAGCGGGACCGCGTCGAGGCGCTGTTGGCGGGTGCGACCACCCAGCAGAAGGCGACCTTGCTGGCCGTCGTCTCGCTGGCGCTCGTCGAGAAGACGCGGACGTTCGAGACTACCGACGTGTACGCCGCCTACGAAGACATCTGCGCGGAGGTCACCCTCGACGCGCTCTCTAAGCGCCGGGTCCACGACCTGCTGCGCGAGTGGGAGTTTCTCGAAGTGCTCGAAATCACCCGAACCGGCGGCGGACGCGGTCGCGGAAGTTTCCTCCGCCACCGGCTGCTCGAAGACCCCTCGGTCATCCGGTCGGTGTTCGACGAGAGCGACCGATTCGCCGGAGCGGGCTTCACCTCCGAGACGAACACCACCTGGTCGAACATTTAGGACCGTGTTGCCGCTACAGAAGTTTTAATATCTATAGTTCCGCACCTTGGAGGTGATGCAACGAATCGGGTTAGTGGGAAGTGGCTTCATGGCCACGACCCATGCTAACAGCTACCAAGAGATAGCTGGCGCGGAGATCGCCGCGGTCGCGTCGCTCGGCGACAACCGAGCGGAGTTCGCGGCGGAGCACGCGCCGGACGCCGACGTGTACGCCGACGCCGAGGAGATGATGGACGACGCCGACGTAACCGTCGTCGATATCTGTACACCGACGCCGACGCACCGACCGCTCGTCGAGGCCGCCGCCGCTCGCGGACTCGACACGTTCTGCGAGAAACCGCTCGCCCGTACCGTCGAGGACGCCGACGCCGTCGTCGACGCGGTCGAGGAGGCCGGAATCACCTTCATGACCGGACACGTTCTGCGGTACTTCCCCGAGTACGCCGAGGCGAAGCGACGCATCGACGCGGGCGAGATCGGGACGCCGGGAACGCTGCGCACCGAACGGCTCTCGTCGCCGCCGCGGTACGGCAGCAACTCCTGGTTCGGCGACAAAGCTCAAAGCGGCGGCGTTCTGCTCGACATGGCGATTCACGACTTCGACTACCTGCGCTGGGTCGCCGGCGAGGTCGACCGAGTGTTCGCCCGGACCACCGAGTGGGACGACGGGCACCTCAACCAGCACTCGTCGGTCGTCCTGCGCTTCGAGGACGGGGCGGTCGGTCACGTCGAGGCCTCGTGGGGGTACCCCGAGGGTTCGCCGTTCATCACCAGCTACGAACTCGCCGGCGACGAGGGGATGCTGGAGTTCGACGCCCGAGACGAGAACGCCGTCCGCGTCTCCGGCGGCGTGGAGGGGGCGAACGCGCCCGCGAGTCCGCTGGCGAAGAGTCCGTACACGGCCGAACTCGAACACTTCGTCGACTGCGTCGAGAACGGCGAGGACCCGGACATCTCACCGAACGACGCCCGGGAGGCGGTCAGAGTCGCGCTCGCGGCCATCGAATCCAGCGAGCGCGGCGAACCGGTGTCGCCCGCGGAGGTGCGAGCGTGACGGTTCGCATCGGTCTCTGTTCGGTCGCACACCTGCACGCAGACTCCTACGCCGCCCGTCTGACCGACCTACCGAACGCCGAGTTCATCGGCGTCACCGAGTCGGAGGAGCGAGAAGCCGAGGGTCGCGCGAAGGCCGACGAGTACGGCGTCGACTACCTCGACCCGGACGCGCTGCTCGACGGCGTAGACGGCGTCGTCGTCTGCTCGACGAACGCCGACCACCTCGCGTGGGTTCGGCGCGCCGCCGACGCCGGCGTCGACGTGCTCTGCGAGAAACCGCTCGCGCCGAGCGTCGACGACGCACAGCGGATGGTCGACATCTGCCGCCGCGCGGACGTACACCTCGGCGTCGCGATGCCGCTTCGTTTCAACCAACCGGTCCGGAACGCGAAGACGGCCGTCGAGAACGGTGCCCTCGGCGAGATTCGATTCCTGAGCGGGACGAACCGAGGGCAGATGCCCGGTAGCTGGTTCGTCGAGGAGGACGAGTCCGGCGGCGGCGCCGTGATGGACCACTCGGTGCACATCGTGGACATCGTCCGCTGGATAACGGGCGAAGACGTCCGGGAGGTGTACGCCGAGACGGACACGCGGTTCAACGACGTTCCCGTCGAGGACCTCAACCTGCTGTCGATGACCCTCACCGACGGGACGGAGTTCGTCCTCGACGGTTCGTGGAGCAAGCCCGAGCAGTGGGATTTCTGGGGCGACGCGACGCTCCGGCTCGTCGGCACCGAGGGCGTCGTCTCCATCGACTGCTTCGACCAGAAGATAAAGCAGACGCGCGACACCGGCGACCCCGGCATCCGGTCGGTGTTCTGGGGGTCGAACCCCGACGAGGGACTGGTCGCCGACTTCGTCGAAGCCGTCGCCGAGAACCGCCCGCCGACGAAGACGGGCGCGGACGCCGTCGCCGACGTGGCGGTCATCGAGGCCGCCTACGACTCCGCGAAGCGCGTCGAACCCGTCGACGTGGAGGCGACCGAACTCACGTCGACGACGAACTGAGTGTCCCGATACCGAACGCAGAACCGGCGGCTAGCAGAGTGACCTATCGCACGCGACGACCGACGCGGGTCAGTAGGTCACGTCGACGGGTTCGCCCCGTTCGACGGACTCGTAGGCGGCGGCGATGACGGCGGCGGTCCGAACGGCGTCGTCGAACGACGCCGCGACCGTCTGTTCGCCCCGTATCGCCGCGACGAACCCCCGGAGCAACGCGTTGTTCGGGTCCGCGCCCCAGTAGATCGACTCGTTGTACGGTTCGTGTCCCACGTCTCTGACGTGGCTGTATCGATAGCCGAAGCAGTCCGCCGACACCGTCTCCTTCGACCCGACGAGTTCCACTTCGGCGTCGCCCCAGAAGGGGTTCTTCTGCGGCGTGCTCCACGAGCCGTCGAGGAGGAATGACGCGCCGTTCGAGAGCGTCATCGACAGCAGATTCACGTCCTCGACGGGAATGTCGTAGAACCGCGTGTCCGTCTCGGCGTATACCTCTGTCACCTCCTCGCCGGTGATCCAGCGAACGATATCCACGATGTGGTCCGTGTGGTCGGCGACGGCGCCGCCGCCGGCGAGTTCCGGGTCGACGAACCAACCGCCGGGCATCCTCCCGCGGTTGACCCCCGACACCGAGAGGAGGTCGCCGACCGCTCCCGACTCGTAGCGCTCCTTGAGCCGCTGCATCGGCCGGCTGAACCGTATCGGCATCGCCATCATCGCCACCACGTTGCGCTCCGCGCAGCGGTCGCGAATCGACTTCGCCGCCGACAGCGACGTCTCGAGGGGTTTCTCACAGAGGATGGCGACGTCGTGTCGGAGCGCGAGATCTATCAGCTCCTCGTGGTCGGCGGTCGGCGAACAGACGACGACGCCGTCGGTCGCTCGCATCAGTTCGGAGTGCGACATCGCCGCCGTACCAACCGCGTCGGCGCGACGGCGCGTCCGCTCGGTGTTCCGCCCCGATATGCCGACGAGGTCGGCCGACGGGAGCTTCGAGAGCAACGCCGCGTACACCTCGGCGTTGACGTGAGCGGTCGAGCAGATACCGATGTCGACGGTCACTGCGACTCCTCCGTGAGCGTGACCGGTCGGTTCTCGGCGGCGGAGCGGCGCGCAGCGACGACGACCCGCGAGGGCGACGCCGGCGCGACGTTCGTCGGTTGCGCTCCGGTTCCACCGAGCCGGTCGAGGAACGCCCGGATCGCTCGCCCCCGGCAGTCGTCCTCCGGGGGGTCGACCGCCAGCGGCGTCGCTCCCGCTCGGAACGCGGTCGACGCGTCGTCCTCGTCGAAGTCGAGTCGGCCGTGCTTGCCGCTGTACTCGACGCCGACGCGCGGAGCGGGCGTCTCCGTCCGGTGCCACCGTATCTCGGCGGTCGCCCGACCGCCCTCCCGGAACGCGAGCACCGCGTGAGCGTGGTCGCATCGCTCGCTCTCTCGTACCCGGACAAACACCCGTTCGACGGGTCCGAACGTCCACTCCAGCACGTCGACGTCGTGTGCGAGGACCGAACAGAGCGCCTCCGTGTGCCCCGCGACGGCGCGAACGCCGTCGTACGAGACGTTCCAGCCGGGGCCCTCGAACGGTGCGGTCCGCTCGACTCTCGCGACACCGACCGGGCCGATACCGCCCGACTCGACGGTCGAGTGGAGGCGACCGTACATCCGCGAGAAGCGGTGCGGAGAGTGCGCGACCAGCCACCCTTCGCTCTCGCTCGCAGAGGAGACGAGTCGGTCGAACTGTTCTGCGTCGAGGGCAATCGGCGGATCGCAGCGAACCGGCACTCCCGCTTCGAGGGCGGTTTCGAGCGCGTCGACGTGGGATACCCCTGGTCCGCAAACGTCGATGCCGTCGACGTCCGTGCCGTCGGCCGCTTCGAGCGCCTCCGGGAGCGACTCGTATCTCGGCGCGGTCGACGCGTCAAGAGCGTCGGCTTCGTCTCGCTTCGGGGAGTCGTCGGCGTCGACGCTCCGGTCGTAGTCGGCGCTCCGGTCGTAGTCGACGTTCGACTCGATGTCGGTACCGACGACGCCGCGGACAGTCGCGTCGTCGAAGCGGCGGTACCGTTCGGCGTGCGCTCGCACCGCCGCCTCGGTTCCAACCGCGACGATGCGTTTCATGAGCCTACGTCGCGTAGCGCGCAGGATAAGTATTGTGACCCGTCAGGTGCCATCGACGAGCGTCCGGACGCGGTCGGCGCTCGATTCGAGCGTCGCTCCGGGGTCGGTCGTCAGCCCGTTCTCGTGGATCACCCAGTCGACGCCCGCGCCGGCGGCAGTGCCGACGCAGGATTCGAGGTCGACGACGCCCTCGTCGAGGTCGACGTGGAGCGCATCGTCGTCGCCGGGCACGGTGTCGGTGAGGTGGACGAGCGAGAGTCGCTCGGCGTAGCGGTCGAGGTACGTCACCGGGTCGACGCCGCCGTGACGTGCCAGTCCGACGTCGAACTCCAGACCGAGGTGGTCGTCCGAGCGGGCGGCGAACGCGTCGTAGGCGGTGTCGACCGTCGCGTCGTCCAGCGCAGCGAACTCGTAGGTGTGGTTGTGATAGTGCAGCTCGAAGCCGTCGTCGGCGAGACGGGCCGCCAGCGACGACAGGTCGTCGGCCGCTTTCGCGGTCGACGCGGCGGAGTCGAACCCCTCCTCGCCGTAAGAGGGGACGACGAGTCGGTCGCAGCCGAGCGTCCGGTACGCCTCGACCGTCGTCTCGTAGTCCGTCTCGAACGCGTCGAGTCCGACGTGCGCACCGACCGCCGAGAGGCCGGTTTCGGCGAGCGCGTCTGCGAGTGCGGACGGTGATTCGCCGCCGAGGCCGGCGAACTCGACGCCCTCGTACCCCGTCTCGCCGACGCGGCGGAGCGTTTCGGTCAACGGTTCGTCTAACTCGCGGAGCGTGTACAGCTGAATCGCCGGTCGGACCATCGGTTCGGGAGATGTGAGCCACCCACATAGCCGTTCCGCCCGTACCTGTCGAATTAGCCGTTCGACCCGTCGTCGTACGTCTTCGACGTCGTGCCGAGCGCGGCTCTGGCGTACGTTTCGTGCGCCTTGTGCCAGACGGGAACGTCGGCTATCTCCCAGTAGTCGAGCGCTTCGCCCTCGGGGGAGAGTTCGAGCGACCCGCCTTCGACCGTACAACGGTAGAGCAGGTCGACCCGGCCGTGCGGCCCGAACCGTTCGCTCGGTGCGTAGTGATAGACGTCGACCAGCTCGGTCACCGAGACGTCGAGTCCGGTCTCCTCGCGCGTCTCGCGGACCGCGGCCTTGGCCGGCGACTCGTTCGGGTCGACCCACCCGCAGGGGAGACACCACGTCCCGTCGTCGGCGCGGCGCATCAACAGAATCCGACCCGACGAGTCGAACACGGCGGCCTCGGCGCCGACTTTCGGCGTGACGTGTCCGAGTTCGGCGGCGAAGCGCTCCCGAACGTCGTCGGCCGGGAGGTCGAGCGCCGCTCCGTAGTACCGACACGTCAGTTCGAGTATCCGCTCGTACCGCTCCTCGTCGTAGGAGTCGTCGGCGTATCTGAGCCCGTTCTGGCTCAGCACTCGCAACTCGTCCAACAGGCGCATGAGGTCCATCGGGGGTTCGAGCGCCGGTTCGGGCGGATAGGTGATAACTGTCGTGGGGGGTGTGAGCGGAGCGGGTTCCAGCGCACGCGACACCCGGTGAAGGGGCGAGAGAAACCACTAAGAACGCGGGAGTCCTCGTCACGGACGCGCATGGAAGAGATACACACGGACGCAGCGCCGGCCAGCATCGGTCCGTTCTCGCAGGCGATTCGGGACGGCGACCGCATCTTCGTCTCCGGGCAGGGTCCCGTCGACCCCGAATCCGGCGACGTCGTCAGCGACGACATCGGCGAACAGACCGCACGGACGCTCGACAACGTCGCCGCCGTCCTCGAAGCCGGCGGAAGCTCGCTCGACAGCGTCGTGAAGGCGACGGTGTTCGTCACCGACATGGCGAACTACGACGCGGTCAACGAGGTGTACGGCGAGTACATGAGCGACCCGTACCCCGCCCGAAGCGCCGTCGAAGTCGCCGACCTCCCCATCGATATTGGCGTCGAAATCGAGGTCGTCGCGACGGTCGAGTAGTCGAACGGTCGGGTGATCGAACGGCCGACTCCGGCCGACGCCGACCGTCGACTGCCTCTCCGAAGACGACTACCCGAGGTGGCCCCGAATCCGCTCGACGACGTACTCAGCACCGTCGTCAGAGAGACACATGGGATTGATGGTGAATCCACCGTCGAGGAGGTCGTCGGAACCGACGAAGATACGCGGGTTCTCCTCCCTGAGCGCGCCGACGAGTTCGACTGCGTCGAGCGCGGCCGCTTCGGGGTCGACCTCGACGTACACTTCGGGAGCGACCATCAGTTTGCCACCCGGTTCCCGCCTCGTCGTCACGCCGCGGAGCCCTTCGAGGCCCGCCGAAACGATGTCGAGTCGGGCGTTCCACTCGGCCGTGAGCGCGTCCTGGTCCTCGTCGAGGAACGCTTCTAACGCCGCGATGAGCCCGACAAGCTCCTCTTTCCCGACTTTGAGCGGTCGCCCGATTCCCTGTCGAGGAACGCCGTCGAGCGACTCCTTGTCGAACAGTTCCGTCGGTGGTTCCCAGACGGATTCGGCGACGTGCATGTCGAGGTGCTGCAGCGCCGCCGAGCGGACGTACTCTCGCTTCCCCGCGAGGATGCCCGTCGTCTGCGGGCCGCGGATGGCCTTTCCACCGCTGAAGACGACCATGTCCGCGCCCGCCTCGACGAACGCCGAGAGGTTCTCCCGCGGCGGCACCTCGGCGGCGGCGTCGACGATGACCGGGACGCCGTGGTCGTGGGCCACCTCGACGACTTCGTCCAACGGCGGCGTGCTGTACACCTTCTGCATGTAGCCGACGGCGACCGTCTGTTCGGTTATCGCGTCGGCGATCTCCCACGGTTCGGTGCTGTTCGACCCCGTCCCGAGGTAGTTGTCGTTGTTACCGACGTCGACGATTCGTGCGCCCGCGGCGCGAAACGCGTGGTCGTAGCCGTTACGGTGGGTCCGGGGCATCACGATTTCGTTCGGAACTCCCTCGGTCTCCGGGAGTCTCGCCATCGTTCCGAGGTCGTCGCCGGCGATGGCCGCTGCGGCCGCGAGCGTCATGCAGGCGGCCGCACCGCTGCCGACGTATCCCGCCTCCGCACCGGTTACCTCGGAGATGAGTTCCCCCGCCCGGACCTGCAGGTCCGAGAGGCGGACGAACGCCTCCGCCGCCCGACTCATCGCCTCGACCGCCTCCGGTCGGATTCGGCTGCCGCCGATGCGTGTCTTCGTCCCCGCTGCGTTGACGACGTTCGGGACGCCCAACTCGTCGTAGATGGTGGATTCGTACTCCATAGCTCGGCTGTCGGCATCATCTCCGCGGGCATGGGTAATGAATCACCCTGCTGGACGACGCGACTCGCTCCGACGAGAGCGTCGTTCACCGCGGAGGTCCGTCGACGACGCCGTCGGCGGAAACGGAATCGACCGCGGAGAGACCGCCGTACGTCGCGGCGACGAACTCGGCTTCGACGGTCTCGCCGGGAGCGAGCGTCTTCATCGTACCGGACGTTCGCTGTCCCTCGGTATCGCCGGGATACGCCGTCGTCGGTTCGAGACCGACGTTGTACGTTCGGTTCCAGAATGGCGACTCGGCGTACCCGCCGAACGGCTGCCAGTACCACAGCGACTCGAACGGGTCCGTCGGGAACCGAAGCGCGAATCCGAGGTTGAGTTCCGGGTTCGTGAGCGCGTACCAGCCCTCGGACAGATCGATGGCGTAGGCGAGGTCGTGAATCTCGGCGTCCTGGCCCGGAACGTCCGTCGAGAGGTCTATCTCGCCGCCGTCGTGGCCCGGTGCGTTCGGCCAGTCGAACTCCGCTCCGCTCCGAAGGCGACGGTTCGGGTAGCCGTCACCGTAGTCTTCGACGACGCCGCGAGCGGCGGGGACATCCAGACGCGCATCGGGTGCAAGAAGCGGGGGACCGAGCGCGATGTGTTGCTGCCAAACGTAGTCGAGTTCAACCCCACCGTGGTTTGTCACCGTTTCGGAACAGCGTAGTTTCGATTCGTCGGCGTGGAGTGTGAGCTCTCGTTCGACGGAGAACGGATAGCGCACTAACTCTACTTCGAGCCGAACCGACACTGCTTCGTCGTCCGCGCGGGTGACGGTCGCATCCCAAGGGAGCAACGCGCTCTCGCCGTGGAGTCCGTACGCGCTTCCGGCGATCTCCCGCTCACCGCCGGCGTTCGGCAAGTTCGTCTGCCATCCGCCCGGATAGTGATCGTTCCACGTGGAGTTCGGTTCCGAAGGGAGATAGCGGGCAGTCGGTGCACTCCAGTTGTGCGGTGCGTGCCAGAGAACGTCCACGTCGGTTCGTTTGTCCCGCAGAGAGACGATGTCGCCTCCCTTCTCGGGAAGTAGTACGACTCTGAGCGACCGGTTTTCCAGCAGTACTGCGTCGAGACCTCGGTAGGTGAACGCCGTCGAGATTCGAGGGCTACTGTTCCAGTCGGGTAGCATTTCGAGTGACGATATACGACACACGTTAACAATGGTGTCGTTCTCCGACCGACGTACGGACAGCGTAGTACCCGACCGAGACGTGCGAACGAGCGACGAAGCGTCCCAACAACTGTATTGAAGTTTTGTGAACGAAAAACTCTCATACAGTTGGAAAACGATTGATTCGGAGCTGCTGCAAGCCACGTGGCGTTAGTGACAGTTTATCAGACAGAACCAGCGATAGTAGGAGTCGCGGGCCGCTCGCTCGGCTTCTGATTCTCGAGTGGACACGAAAGCGAAAACTCGCAGACGAATTGACACGATATGCTCGGCTAACACGTGACAGCGCTGTGGGGGGTTGTCGAATTTTCGACTGCTCACCCCCACGTATCTCTCATCGGGGTGAGAGCTGACTCACACCGGAATCACGGAAGCATTCGCCGCCGTTCTGTCCCCACGGACGGGGTTCTAGTGCGTTCAGTCGCACCGTTTTACGGCACTCGGTTTCCGTTCGCACGAATTCGAGAAGAGAGGACTCACGACCGTAGCCGCGAGCAGGTAACGGGCACTCGTGACCGTAGTTTCCCGACAAATTGATGTTTGTCTGGACGTTATCGTAGCTTGGGCGGAAGATACTGTGTTTGGTTAGGTTCTTGCACTGATACTTCCCCGCCCACTTTTCGATACTGACTCGTCTCGGCGCTCGGTACAGACGCGACTGCGGCGTCTCGAACCGCCAGTTCGACTACTCCCCCCGAAGGCGTCGTTAGCGGTTCTGTGACCGGTTCGAGGGCTCGCTCGGGAACTCGAACTCGTTGTCAGACGCCTCTTCGCTCGCTGCGAGCGCCTCCGCGGGTCCGTCCGACCGGTCGCCGTCTGACTGCGAGTGCGTACCGACGGTATCGATGTAGCCGTCGGCGTCCTCCGAACCAGCGCCGAGTTGGGCGCGAATCACGTCCGCGAACTCCGTCGAATCGTACACCTCGTCGACGGTGACGGTGAGACCGCCGGACGCGCCCGCCCTGACGTGGACGCTGCCGATTCCCGCCAGCGACTCCCGCATCGACCGTCGCTCCTCGACGGCGCGGACTTTCTCCATCGGCAGTTCGTTTCTGACGAGCGAGAGAAACCGGTACTCCTCCATCACGCGCTGGTTGGTCACGAGATACGTCGTGAGCGTGTTCCGCCAGTAGCGGTGGATACCGGTCGAAAAGAGGTACAGCCCCACCGCGAGCACTATCGTCGGATAGACGAGCGGGTACGCGGTGAAGTACAGAAGCGAGATACCGCCCGCGAGAAACGGGAGGGAGGCGGATGCCTGCGCCAGTGCGTTCCGCTGGGCGGGGTCCCTGTCGTCGACGAACCGTTCGCCCGTTCGCATCGTCGGGGCCGGCGGCGCACCGACGAACTGGACGTACAGACCGAGTCCGCAGACGAACAGGCCGAACAGTCCGAGTACGACGCCGGCTATCGGTGGCGCCGTCGCCTGCCCCTCGACGAGCGGGTACTGCGATTGGAACTCGTAGATGTAGCCGCCGACGGCGACGAACGGTAGCCCGAACAGCGCGCTCCAGGCGGCGGGAAGTCCTCGTGACATGGTCATCGACTCTTGAGCATCTCGTAGACGATTCCGAACACGGACGTGGCGATACCGACGAGCGTGAGCGTCGTCTCGTCCATCGCCGTTCCGCCACACTCGCTGAAGAACCCGCGTTGGCACGCGTCGCTCTCCGACCGGTCCGCGTCCGACTGGCCGCCGGACGCACCTTCGTCGGGCGTGAACGTCGCCGGCGGCGGCGTCTCGGTCGGCGTCTCGGTGGGCGCGTAGACGGTCACCGGCCGCGTCTGCAACGCCTCGTCGCCGACCCAGACGCCGTGGGTCGTCTCCTGTGAGGACAGCGGAACCGCGGCGCGTTCGACGCGCTCGTACTCCATCCGGAACCGCACCGTTCGCTGCTCGCCGATCGGAACGCGGACCCACTCGGTTGCGACGATGGCGTCGTCCAGCCGATACGACAGTTGCCCCTCGAAGTCGCTCGCTCCGACGTTCCGGACCGTCAGATTCGCCGTCACCGTCTCGCCCGGGCGGACGTCGCTTTTCGTCTCCAGTTCCTCGACCGCGAGCATCGACGCGTCCGAACTCGGTCCTTCGACGACGCGAACCTCGCCGCCGCGTCTCGACTCTCCGGTGACGACGCCGTGGCTGTGCGTGGTTCCGTTTGCGACCGGTCCGACCGCCGCCTCGACGTCGGCGAGCGCGATCTCGAAGGCGACCTGTCGCTGTTCGCCGCCGTCGACGGTGACCGCCTTCTCGCGCACCTTCGACCCGTCGAACTCGTAGCTCACGGTCCGAGTGATGGTCGTCTCGCCGGGGTTCTCGACCGTCGCGAGGACGATGTACGACTCGCCGTGTGAGAGTTCGGTCGGCGCGTCGAACGTCCGCGTCGTGAAGTCGACGTCGGGTGTCGCCCGGACCCGCGCGGCAGCGCCCTCCCCCGTCTCGTTTCGGACTCCGTGGACGTAGCTCCCGGGTGCGACCGACCCTCGCCGCTGTTCGACCGCCGAGAACGACGACGAGAACGTGACCCGCGTCGACTCGCCTGATTCGAGCGCGATTCGCTCCGAGGCGACGACGGTTCCGCCGAACGTGTAGTTGACCCGCTCGGAGCCGCTCGCGGGTCCGCGGTTCGTCACCGTCGCCGCGATGTCGATACCGTCGCCTCGCCGAACCGAGGACGGCGCCGAGAGGTTCGAAACCTCGAAACTCGTCCCCTCGCTCGCGCGTTCTCCGGGCGTCGCCGTCTCGGTCGGTGTCGCCGTCTCGGTCGGCGTTGCCGTCGGAGTCGACGTCGCTGTCGGTGTCGCGCTCGCGGTCTCTGTAGTACTGGTTTCGTTCTCGGTCTCGGTGTCGTCGCTCTCGGCTCCGCTGGTCGTCTGGTTTTGCGTCTGCGTGGTCGACTGGTGGAGTACGCCGCCTCGCTCGTTCGCCTGGACGGTCCTCTCGTCCGATTCGTGGACGGCGCTTGCCGCGACGGGCGCGCCAGCCGCGGTGAGGAGGGCGAAAACGAGCGCGACGGTGACGAGAAACGAGCCAATGTCGCGCGTGGATGACATTCTATCCGTGCATCTGAAGTAGTGTTATAAATAGTTTTTTCTATCGTAATTGTTCTGAGAATAAGTTGGAAATAGAGAGAGTACCTTGAGGAGAACATTCATCTAAACTGCCCTATCACGCTGTCCTGTATGCTATCGCACTATTCCGTGTAGTCTCTCCGCGTGTGCGCCCGTAGAGGGACTGGTGCCCGTCCGAAGACGCAAAGAACTGTTTGTGCTTACGTCGTGGTTATCCCCCCACCGGCCAATCTCTCCCTATGTCCCCGACACGACGAACGCTGTTGAAAACCGCCGGGTTGCTCTCCGTCGCGGCGCTCGCCGGTTGTACGTCGAACGCGGAAACCCCCGGAGGCGACGACTCGAACGGTCAGAACGGAAGCAACGACGCCGGTGACGACGGAAACGGCTCCGACCTGCCGGGCGGCAACGACTCCGGCGGTTCGGACGGGACGCGCCCGGCGGGTACCGGCGGTCCGGGCGTCGTCGTCTCTGACACCGACGACGCGCCCGAGGTGCCTGTCGCCCCGAGCGTCGAACTGACCGAGGACGTCGCCACCGACGACCATCCCCCGCAGCTCCGCGTGACGATTACCAACGAGAGCGACCGGACAGTCCGACTGGGCGAAGGTCGAGACGTGTTCTTCCAGTACGTCTCCGACACCGAGAACGATCTGATACTTCTGCCCGCGGGGGGCGAGTACGACGCCGAACCGGGGTGTTGGCGACTCGCCGAGCCGATCGCGATAACCAGCGAGTACCGAACGATCACCCTCGAACCCGGCGCGTCGAAGGAGGAACTGGTCGACCTCTACGCGACGCCCGGCGAAGACGCCTGTCTGCCGGTCGGCGAGTTCCGCTTCGAGGCGACGTACACCGTGCTCTCGGAGTCGATGGAGTCGGAGGAGCGGGCGACGTGGGGTTTCTCGCTCTCGCTGGAGTGACCCCGATTCGTCGGCGTCGCCGGTCGGATGCGACGGACTCTGCGCTACCGTCGCTGGAACTCGACCGGCAGCGACTCCACGCCGTAGATGAACGAACTCCGCGTCGGCGACAGTTCCGTCTCGGCCACGCGGAGGTCGGTCACGCGGTCGAGCAGCTCCGAGAGGACGACTTTCGCTTCGAGACGGGCTAACGGCGCGCCGAGACAGTAGTGCGTCCCGTGACCGAAGCCGAGGTGTTGGTTCGGCGCTCGGTCGGGGACGAACGTCCCCGCGTCGTCGAACGTGCGTTCGTCGCGGTTGCCCGACCCGAGCCAGACGACGATTCGGTCGCCCGCCTCGATCGTCGCGCCCTGCACCTCGACGTCTCTCGTGGCGATTCGCGTCATCGCCTGAACCGGCGACCGGTACCGAAGCACCTCCTCGATAGCCGTCGAGAGCGCCCGGTCGTCGCCGCGGACGGCGTCGAAGTGGTCGGCCTCGTCGAAGCACCGAACCGCGTTCGTGACGAGATTCGTCGTGGTGATGTTACCGGCGACGAGCAGGAGGATACACGTTCCGAGCGCCTCCTCGCGGGTGAGTTTCGACCCGTCGTCGAGCTCGGCGGTGACGATAGTCGAGATGAGGTCGTCGCGCGGGTTCTCACGGCGGTCCTCGATGAGTTCGAGGAAGTACCACGCCATCTCCATCTGGACCTGCTGCTGTTCTTCGACGTACGCCTGCGCGTCGATGTCGTCGCTCGCGGCCTCAACCAGCGTGTCCGACCACGTCTTGAACTGGTCGCGCTTCTCGGCGGGGACGCCGAGCAGTTCGGCGATAACCATCACCGGCACCGGATAGGCGAGGTCGTCGACGATATCCATCTCCCCACTCGCGTCGTCGAGTACGTCGTCCAGTATCTCCGTCGTCAACTCGCGTATCCGCGGTTCCAGCTGTCGAATCGCGCGCGGGCGGAACGGCTCCTCGACGACGCCGCGGAGGACGTCGTGTCGCGGCGGGTCCTCGAACAGCATCGTCTGGAGAATCAGCCCTTCGCCCTCGTTCTCGGGTTCGACGTAGTCGCTCGCCCGCTCCGGGTCGACCGAGAACGTCTCGTCGTCGTCGAGGACCCGCTTCACGTCGTCGTAGCGGAACACGTCCCACGACCCTCGGGACGCGTCGTAACGAACGGGCGCGTCGTCCCGCATCTCTCGGTACCACTCGAACGGTTCGAGCCACGACTCACGCCCGGCGAGTTCGTCGGGGAACGCTTGCAGCCCTTGCGGGTCGGCTGAGCTCATCACCGAAGGTACGACCGTCGGGTCAATCAACCTTCACGAACACCGTTTCGAATACGAATGTAGCACTGTCACGACAGTCACGCTGTCGCACGCCTCCGTCCGCTACTCGAACGTCGGCGACCGCCCCTCCAAGAACGCGTCGACGCCCTCGGCGTGCGACTCGGTCCCGTAGGCCTGTACTTGCAGATGCGCCTCCCGTTCCAACCCGTCGCGGAACGGTCGGCCGACGTTCTCGTGCAGTCCCCGTTTTATCAGCGCGAGCGTCTCTGTCGGTTTCGACGCGAGCGTATCGAGCAACGCGGAGACGGCGGCGTCCAACTCGTCGCCCGAGACGACGTCGTTGACGAGGCCCATCTCCAGCGCCTCCTCGGCGTCGAACAGTCGCCCGGTCATCGTCAGCTCCTTCGCCCGGCGGAGGCCCACCAACTGCGGCAGGAGCACGGTTCCGCCGCTGTCGGGGATGAGGCCGACGTTGACGAACACTTCGCCGAACCGGGCGCGCTCGGCGGCGACGACGAAGTCGCAGGCTGCGGCGACGTTCGTCCCGGCGCCGACGGCGTCGCCGTTGACCTTCGCGACGACCGGGAACGGGGCCGTGAGAATCGTCTCGACGACCGCGTTGAGCGTCTCGCTGACGCGAGTGTACGCCTCCGCGGGGGTCTCCTCCCGGTCGCGCATCGCTTCGAGGTCGCCGCCCGCGCTGAACGCTTTGCCCTCCCCGGTGAGAACGACCGCCCGCGCGTCGTCGTCGGCCGCGTCTTCGAGCGCTGCGACCAACTCCCGCGCCGTCGACTCGGTGAACGCGTTTCGCGTCGCCGGTCGGTCGAACGTGAGCGTTCGCACGCGCCCGTCGGTTTCGGTGCGTACCATGCAGAGTTCACCGAGCGGTCGGTGTTAAACGTGGCTCCCCGTCCGCGGCCCGACCGCGGCCCGACCCTCGTCGGGTCCTATGGTTTTTTCTCACTCTCGGTCCCTTCTCGGGGCATGACAGAGGCGTACGTCGTCGGCGCGGGGCAGTCACCGTTCGGGTCGTTTCCCGACGAGAGCTATCGCTCCCTGTTCGAGACGGCGTTCGACCGCGCGACGGCGAGCGTCGACGCCGAGTTCGACCCGCGACGGATCGACGAGGCGTTCGTCGGCACGCTCGGCGTCGGCGGCCGACAGCTCGGCCTGAGCGGGCCGGCCGTGACGGAGCACGTCGGTCTCCACGGCATCCCGACGACTCGCGTCGAGAACGCCTGCGCCGCCAGCGGCTACGCGTTCCGCAGCGCCGTCGCGGCGGTTCGGGCCGGACTGGCGGATATCGCGCTGGCCGGCGGGTACGAAGTGATGACCGACACGAGTTCCGACCACACGAAGTGGTGGCTCGGCGTCAGCGGCGAAACCGAGTGGGAACGGCTCTCCGGGACGACGTTCTCCGGCGTCTACGCCCAGATGGCGAGCGCCCACATGAGCGAGTACGGAACGACCGCGGAGGACCTCTCGCGCGTGGCGGTGAAGAACCACGCCAACGGCGCGCGGAACCCGAACGCCCACCTCGGCTTCGAGTGTTCGCTGGAGGACGCGATGGCCGCGCCGACGGTCGCCGACCCGCTGAACCTCTATCACTGCTGTCCGACGACCGACGGTGCGAGCGTCGTCGTCGTCGCCAGCGAGGAGGCGGCCTTCGAACTGAGCGACGCCCCGGTTCGCGTCGCCGGGATGGGCGCGTCGAGCGGCCACGTCGGTCTCTTTCAGCGCGACACGTTCACGAGCATCCCCGCGACCCGCCGCGCCGCCGAAGCCGCCTACGACGAGGCGGGAGTCGGTCCGAGCGACGTCGACGTCGCGGAGGTCCACGACTGCTTCGCCATCGCCGAACTCGTCGCGTACGAGGACCTCGGCTTCTGCGACCCCGGCGAGAGCGGCACGTTGCTCCGCGAGGGCGTCACCGACCCCGACGGGACTCTCCCGGTCAACACCTCCGGCGGGCTGAAGTCGAAAGGCCACCCCATCGGCGCGACGGGCACCGGCCAGATTACGGAGATATTCGAGCAACTCCGCGGCGAGGCGCACACGCAGGTCGACGGTCCGCGGTACGGCCTCGCGCACAACGTCGGCGGCAGCGGCGGCGGCGCGACGGTTCACCTGTTCGAGCGGACCGACGGAGGCGAGCGATGAACCGAATCGACGCGGTCGGCGTCGCACTCCCTCGCCTCCGAATCCCGACGGACGAAATCGCCGACGCGTGGGGTCGGTACTCGGGCGCTGGTATCGAGGAGAAAACCGTCGCGGCCGCCGACGAGGACGCGCTGACGCTCGCTATCGAGGCAGCCGAGTCCGCTCTCTCACGGGGCACCGCCGACGCTGCCGACATCGAGGCGGTCTCTCTGGCGACGACGACGCCGCCGCTCGACACGGAGGAGATTGCTCCGCGACTCGTCCGCGCGCTCGGACTGCCGCCGTCGACGGCGATACGCACGTTCACGCAGAGTACGCTCGCGGGTGCGCACGCCCTCGATTCGGGGTTCGAAGCCGACGGCCCCGCCCTCGTCGTCGCCGCCGACGCGCCCCGCGGCGACCCGGCGGACGCCGACCACCCGTTCGGTGCGGGTGCCGCGGCGTTTCTGCTCGCCGACTCGGGGTCCGTGGAGCGACTCGGTTCGGCGAGTCACGTCGACGAACTCGCGGGCATCAGTTACCGCGAACGCGGCACCGACGAACTGCGCGGGCTCGACGTCACGGGATACGAGCGGGGCGCGATTCGGGAGTGCGTAACGCAGGCGGTCGACGGACTGAGTACGGACGACGGCGGCGTCGAAGTCGACGCCGCCGCTGTCGACGGTGCAGCAGTGTTCCAACCCGATGCCCGGATGCCCTCGCGCGCGGCGGGCGACCTCTCGGTTCCTCGCGAGGCGCTCGCTCGGGGAACGGTCGTCGACCGAGTCGGCGACGCGGGTGCCGCGGGCGTGCCGCTCGGGCTGGTCGCCGCCCTCGACGCCGCGGACGACGGAGACCGGACGCTCGGGGTCTTCTTCGGAAGCGGTGGCGGGGCGACGGCGATGCTGTTCGAGGGACGCGTCGACGGCGGACTCGACGCCGAACTCGACGGTGGCTCGGCGGTCACGTATCCGGAGTACCTCCGCGAGCGAGGTTACGTCGGCACCGTCGACGTTGCTGGCGGCGGCGCACACGTCAGCCTTCCGACGTGGCAGCGGTCGCTCGACCAGCGCTACCGACTTGTGGCCGGGCGTTGTCCAGAATGCGAGGCGCTCACGTTTCCGCCGGAGGGAGCATGCGGAACCTGTCACCGGCGGGTCGAGTTCGAGCGCGTCGAACTCTCTCGAACCGGTGTCGTCCGCGCAGTCACCGCCATCGGCCACGGCGGCGCACCGCCGGAGTTCGCCGAACAGCAGCGACGCGACGGCGCGTACGACGTCGCGCTCGTCGAACTCGAACACGAGGGCGAGTCGGTGACGGTCCCGTCGCAACTGACCGACGTCGACTCCGGGACGGTCGACGTCGGCGACGAGGTCCGGGCGGTCGTCAGAAAACTGTACGAACAGGAAGGCGTGCCGCGGTACGGCGCCAAGTTCGCGCCTGTCTCTCCCTCGTCGCGACGAAGCGAGTAATCGACGGGCGATTCTCGCCGTTGCCCCGTCGTCGCGCCGGAATTACCGGTGTAGCCGGGAGAGAATTTATACTCGTTCCTCACCAATACCTCACGGGGTAGATATGTGTGAGCACACCACAACGGGGGGAGGACGCGAAGCATCGCCGATTGAGGGTTAACACGGACCAGGAGGCACGTTCCGGATTGGTCGAGTACTGCGTCTGCGGCGCAGTCGGTCTCGCGCTGACGACGGTTCTCGCTCTCGCCTTCTACTCCTGGTTAGCCGCGGTCGCGGAACCGCTCGGACTCCTCTCGTCGACGGCGATCGTGTTTGCGATTCTGTCGATGTGGTTGCTGTTGTGGGTGGTTTTCGGATCGATATGGGAGTGGCGAGCGGGGCGGCTCGGTCTGAGCGAACCGCCTCGGGGTTGAGCCTCGGGGCACTCGCCTCGCTCACCTGTAGACGACGGGTTCCTCGCTCACCTGCTCGACCCGGCCTCCCGACGCCAACGCCGAGAGATGCGCCGCCGCCTCGCCCGCGCCCATCTTCACGTGTATTCCCCGCATCTCGCCGAAGCGGTCGGTAGCGACGTCCCACGGCGTGAGGGGTCCCCGTTCCTCGACACAATCGTACATCTGTTCGGTTCGCGTCTCGTGGTGCGACAGAATCTCGTCGATTCGGTTGACGAGCGAGAGCTCCGTCCCGTGTCCGGGGTGCGCCGTCTCCGGTATCTCCGACCGTTCGGCCCGTTCGCGGAGCCGATTCAGCGTCTCCCGGTACGTCGCCAACGCGTCCTCGACGCGTGTGTCGCTGCCGCCGACGTTCGGGGTGTACGTCGGTAACACCGCGTCGCCGACGAACACCGTATCACTTCGGTTGTCGGCGAACGCGGCGTGACCGAGCGTGTGGCCGGGCGTGTGAAGCGTCTCGATACCCGCGACGACGTCGCCGTCGGCGAGCGCCTCTACCGGGTACGCGTCCGGCATCGGCGACGGCGTATCCCCACTCATCACCGTCTCGACCGTCTCTTCGGGAACGCCCCACTCGATTAGTCGCCGTGCGTCTCGCCTCACTCGATTCGCTCTCGCCGCCGCGTAGTCGGCGACAAGCGGCGCGTCGGATTCGTGCACGTACAGCGTCGCGTCGCTTGCCTCGCAGAGTCGGGGTGCGAGTCCGGCGTGGTCGGCGTGCCAGTGGGTGACGAGAACCGACGAGACGTCCGCGAGTTCGAGACCGGCCTCGCCGATGCCGGAGACGAGGCGGTCCCACGCGCCGTCGACCGGCGGTCCGGGGTCGACGAGGACGCCGCGGTCCGGGAGGACGTACGCGCTGTTCGTTCCCTCTGGGCTCCCCTCGCTAACCTCGATTCGGTGGGTTCGACTCACGTTCGCTCGGCTACGCGTGGTCGGGTCAAATGAGTGCCGACCGTCTCTCACGCGCCACTCGCTGTCTCGGAGTCGGTTCTCGGCGTCTCGGAGTCAGCTTCCGGTTTACGCAGAATTAATTACCGAGGACGCGACCGGTCCCGCGTGTCGTTTAGCTCGCTGCGGACGCTCCCCCGAGAGGCCGTCGTCGTTCTGAGTCTCGTGAGCGGTTCGCACGTCGTCAACCACATGTATCTCGTGCTCTTTCCGCCGATTCTCGGCGTGTTGGCGACGGAGTTCGACGTGACGCTCGCGACGCTCGGGTTCGCCATGGGCGCGCAGGCGTTCGTCAACACCGCGTTTCAACTCCCCTTCGGTTACCTCTCGGACACGTACGACCGCACGCTCACGCTCGGTCTCTGTCTCGTTATCGGGGGCCTCGGAGCGCTCGTTCTCGCGGCCGCGCCGACGTTCGAGTGGCTCCTCGCCGGTCAGATACTGCTCGGCGTCGGCGTCGCCGGTCACCACCCGGCGCACTACCCGCTCCTCTCGGACGCGACGACGGAGACGAACCGCGGTCGAGTGTTCAGTATCCACGGGTTCGCGGGCAACGTCGGCTTCGCCGCTCCGCCGGTGGTCATCGTCGCTATCACCTCGATCGCGGGGTTGAACTGGAGACACGCGTTCGCCTTCATCGGGGTTGTCGGGCTGTTGTACGCCGTCCTCGCCGTTTTCGTCCTCTACCGATACGTGCCCCGGTCCGTCCGTCGCCCGAACGTCGCCGGCGAGTCGGTCAGCGGCGGCGAGTCGGTCAGCGGTGTACAGACGGCGACGGAGACGCCGTCGTTAGGGAACCGACTGCGCTCCGGAGTCGTCGCGCTCCTCGACTCGCCGAAGATTCTCGCACTCGGTCTGCTGGCGCTCGTCGCGTCGACGGCGATGTGGGGTATCACGTCGTTCGTCGTCACGCTGCTCGAACAGGGGTACGGCGTCGAATCGTCGACGGCGAGTCTCACCCTCTCGGTGATGTTCGGCGTCGGGGCGGTGTTCATGCTCGTCGGCGGCGACCTGTCGGACCGCTTTGCGCCCGCCCCGCTCATTCTCGGCAGCTACGTTCTCGTTGCCGCGTTCGTCTTACTGCTCGCGTCGTTCGTCCTCCCGCCGTCCGCCGCCGTCGTCGCCGCTGTGGTCGGCGGGAGCGTCGGGAGTCTGAGCACGCCCGCCCGCGACAAACTGGCCGACGTCCTCTCGGCGCGCGCGGACCTCGGCCGAAACTTCGCCGTCGTCACCGTCGGCATCATGGTGGGCAGCACGATCGCGCCGCCGGTTTTCGGCGTGATAATCGAAGGGTTCGGCTTCCGGGTCGCGTTCGCATCCATCGCCGTGGTCGCGCTGGGCGTCGCTGCGCTCGTCGTCGGTATCGTCGTCAAGTGGGGCGACGACTACAGCATCAGTGAGTCTGCCGCTGCGGGAGAGTAACGAACCCTACGGCGATGGGTGAGCGACGTGCAGCGGGCCACAGCGCGTCACACCGTTCGAGCATCACCTCGAAAACGACTGCCGAAGTCGATGGACGCGAGTCCATCTCCCCCTTGACACCCGGACCGGGCGAGACCGGGTAGCCTTCGACAGTCATCTAAGGGATACAGTATGGAAATAATGAATGTAGTGCTTGTTAGTACTGGGTCGACGTCGGTTTCCTCGCCGAGCGAAAAAGGAGCGAGCGACTGCTGACCTACCGCCATCGGCGACTGTATCAGAAACGTGACTTTACGAGCAACTTTACGTAGGACTCTGGTTCGGTAGCGTATGAACGACCTCAGCGGCTTTCAGCGCGACCTGCTGTGGGTAATCGCAGGTCAAGAACGACCATCGGGTCAAGAAGTCAAGACGGAGTTAGAGGAGTACGTCGAAGGTGAAATCAACCACGGTCGACTGTACCCGAACCTCGACACGCTCGTGAACAAATCGTACGTCGAGAAGGGACCGATAGACCGCCGAACCAACTACTACGCGATAACCGACAAAGGGCGCGAGAGCCTCCGGTCACGGCGGGATTGGGAGGACCAGTACGTCTCGTTGGAGTGAACTACAGTGTCGGATTCATCCTGACTCCTCGGAGTCGGCGTTCTCCTCGAACCTGTGTATCGGCTCCCGTCTTTTCTAGCTGGGATTCGCTTCGTACGTCGGGCCGACTGCTACCGAGAGCGTCCGCGGTTTCGAGTGTAGAACGAGGCGCTCGTGCTCGCTCACCTCACCGTCGAGACTGTACGCGATTCTCTCGCTCGAAAGTCCCTCGACGGTCAGTTGACTCGCCCGGAGGTGGACCACGTGTTCTGTTCCCTTGCCGAACACGCGGTGAGCAGCGGCCTCGGCGAGGACGTTCTGCGGCGGCATCTCCTCGACGATGACCACGTCGAACAGCCCGTCTTCGGCGTTCGCCTGGCCGCCCTCCTTGGCGAACTGTCGGACGTTGCCGACGAGCACGCAGAGCGCTTCGCCGGTCCACGTGACCTCCTCGCCCTCCGAGACCGCTTCGACTTCCAGTTGCAAGCTCTCGAACTCGACCGTCTTCTTGATACCGGTGTAGAGGAACGCGAGCGACCCGAGACGCTCCTTCAGCGCGGCACTCGTCGCCACGCTGGTTTCGGCGGTCAGCCCGGCGACGGCCGAGACGACGAACGGTTCCTCGCCCGCGACCCCGAGGTCGATTCGCCGTTTCTCGCCGTTTTCGAGCAGGTTGAACCCCGCTTCCACGTCCTCGACGCCGACGTTTCGCGCGAAGATGTTCGCGGTTCCGACGGGAACGATACCGACGGTCACGTCTCCGAGTGCGTCGACTTCGAACAGTCCCGTCACGACCTCGTGAAGCGTCCCGTCTCCACCGGCGACGGCGAGTCGTCGGACGTCGTCGTCCGCGGCCTCGCGCGCGAGCGCCGCCGCGTCTCCCGGTCCGGCGGTCTCGACGACGTCGTACCCGTACTCGTCGGCCAGCGCGCGAACCGCGTCTCTGTGTTTACCGCCGCCGCTCGTCGGGTTCATCACGACGCGTCGGTGTCCGTTCGCGCCGACGAGCCGCGGGGAGTCGCCGTCTCGCGTCCGCGCCGTTCGGGGGCCGTTCTCGTTCACGTGCGCTATTCGTTTTCTGACGTGAAAACGGTGTTCCGTCTCTCGCACCCGGTGCTGTGATTGGCTGAATGTGTGCCCCGCGACCCGGCGCTATCCACCGATCGACACGATAGAAGGTGCAACATTTGACACTTAGTAGCTGTGTTTGATCTACCTTGTTCGGTGGCTACAATCGGTGTTCGTGTGGTTTATCGAAGTGTTCCAGACGCTATGATGTAAAAATATTGATTATTAATGGTGTCGTCATACTAGCATGGTATCTACTACCATCACCCCTCGGCAGACTCGTTCGCCGACTGCCCCGATGTCGCGGCGGGCCTTCTTGCGAGTTTCTGCAGGAGCCCTCGCCCTCGGCGCGCTCGGCAGTGCGTCGATAGAGTCCGTCACAGCGCAGAACGCCAGTCAGGTGTTCGCCGGAACGCAGTTCACCGATATCGACACCATCGACCCGCTCTCCGGACAGTCGCTCGGAGTTCAGTCGTTCCAGCATCCGGCGACGTTCATCGTCTCCGCACCGATCTCCGACGGCGTTTCCGTCGAGCAGAACCCGTTCAACCTCGTCGCCGGAGCCGACGACAAGGCTGCTCCGGGGGCCGTCGACGTCTGGTCGGCGGCTGTCGCGGAAGTGCCGTTCGACCCGTCGATTCCGAATCCGAACCCCGGTCCGCTCTTGCTGCAGTACTGGGAGATCCAGGGGAACCAGCAACTGACCGAGTTCGCCGGAACGTTCGTCGACTCCCACCGCGACAAGTCCGTCGCGTTGAACCTCGTCAACGCACCGACCGTGATCGCACCGGGGATTCCCCCGCTTCCGTTCCCGAAGGCGATAGCCGAAGGAGCGGTGTTGCAGGGCGTCACGGACGGCACGTCGGTGACGATGGTCGTTCAGGGAACGACCGTAGACCAGGCGAATCCGTTCGTCTCGCGTATCGACGCGACCAGAGTGCAGTGAGCCTCCGTCGCCGACTCACAGCAGTCCGGCGACGACGAGCAAGCCGGTCGCGAGGAGAGCCGCGAGGACGAACAGGTTCCACGTGCGGTCGACGGCCGACTTCGGGTCGTCCGTCTCCAGGGCGTCGGTCAGGCGCTTGGTCGCGACGTGGGCGACGCCCGCCAGCAGGAACCAGAGAGCGACCATCGAGAGCACCAGATGCCCGGCCCCCGTCGACTGGAGTCTCTCGAACGTGTACAGCGTCCCAGCGAGGTGGCCGCCCGTGAAAAGGAGGAGGAGGACCGCCGCGACAGAGAGGTAACTGAATCGCTTCGTAACTGCTCGCAGCGCCGGCGCATCGAGTACGCCGTTTCGCGCCGCCGGCAACACTGCTCCGACGAACAGGAGCGTCCCACCCGCCCACGCGCCGGCGAACAACGCGTGTACGACTCGTACCGTCGTATCGATGATTGCCATCGGTGAAGCGTTCGACTCCACGGATATATCTGTTTACGAACTATTTTCGACGAACGGACTACACCACCACGTCGACGCTTAGGAAGCGTTATGAGCGCCGTTCGCCGAATCTCGCGTATGGTCCCGAACACTCCTCTCGATTCCGACGCGGCGACGACACGCCGGCGGGTGCTCGCGCTCGCGGCGGCAACCGGCGGTGCGTCGCTCGCTGGGTGTCTCGACGAGACGCCGTCGACCGCGGGCGATAGCGACGAGGCGAGCGACTCCGGGGAGTCCGACGACTCAGGCGAGTCTAGTTCGACGACCGGGGACGCCGCCGACCCGGAGGCGACGGTCGAGGAGTGGATGAGCGACGGGCTCGGCTACGACGGCGTCGTCGACGAAACCGGCACCGGTCGGGTCACCGTCAGAGTCGGTGCCGACTCCGCGAGCGGACCGTACGCCTACGACCCGGCGGCGGTTCGCGTCTCCCCGGGAACGGTAGTCGTCTGGAAGTGGACCGGCGCCGGCGGCAGGCACAACGTGGTCGAACGAGACGGCGAGTTCGAGAGCCGTCTCTACTCCAGCGGTGACGCGACGTTCGAGTACACCGCAGACGCGCCCGGGACGTATCTGTACTTCTGTACCCCACATCGCGGAATGGGGATGAAAGGCGCCGTCGTCGTCGACGACTCGTAGTCGCCGGTGAGCTCTCCACCGCAGACGAGTCTGTAGAGGGCGAGCGTCGTCGAGAGGAGGTCGACACTACCGAAGAACCGACTGTCCGTGTTCGTGGTCGATTCGGTCGGCTAACGCTTGCGCCACCGGTCTGTCGGCGGCGGGTGCGGCGTCGTTTCGCGCGTGGAACCGGCATCTGAACCGGAGTTTCTCCAACTCGAATGCGGTGAACGCGAACGTCCCCGCTTCGATCTTCTCGACCAGCGCGATTTCGACGACCGGTTTCGGCAGCTCCGCGCTTTCGTCGCTGGCGACGTCGATATACTCGGTGAGGACGTGGTGGACCACCCACTGCTCTTCGAGGCTCAGTTCGAGTTCGACCGTTGGCGCGTCGTTAGTTATCGAGGGCATCGTTCGTTCTGTTACGATAACTAGTTAGTGACCACACTATCTAAGTCTTTGCTAACACGTAACATGGGTGGGTGACTCGCTCGGTCCAGAGGCGTAGACGGCAGAAAATCGAAAAACCGGGGTCGGTTAGAACGTGTAGTCGTCGCCTTCGTCGCGCATCGCCGGGTCCTGCTGGTCCGACACGGCTTGGTGGAACAGCTCCTCCTCCATCTGAATCTCGTCCTCCTCGACGGTGTCGTAGGTGGAGATGCCCATCGACAGCAGCTCTTCCATGGCTTTCTGGCGCGTCAGGAACTCGCCCTGTTCGACGAGTATATCGATGCGGTCGGAGAGGTCGTCCGGCAGCGTCAGCTCGACTCTGGACATACGAGCGGGGTAAGAAGATTCGAGCATATAGGTGGCCCGCTATCGTTCCGTTTTTCGTGTCATTCTGGATAAATAATATGATATTTTTCTCGATGCGTTCGAGGCGGCGGACCCGAGTTCGCCGCGGCCGTAGCGCGGACCGCGTCTGCGTGACACACACAAACCAGTTTGATATCCACCCGCTGCGACGACCCGGTACAGACCATGCCGATAGAACTGAACGGGGTGCACACCAGCGCTCGCGTGATGGTCGACGACGAGAGTCTGGTCGACGACAACTGCCTGGACCAGATACAGACGCTCGTCGACCACCCGGCGTTCACCGAACCGGTGCGCGTGATGCCGGACACCCACTGGGGTGCGGGCGCGCCGGTCGGCTTCACGATGCCGCTGGGCGAGCGAATCGTCCCGAACGTCGTCGGCGTCGACATCGGCTGCGGGATGTGCGTGACGAACCTCGGCGAGGACCTCCCGCTCTCGGACGCCGAACGCGAGCGGCGCGTCCGCGACGCCGTCCCGATGGGCCGGAGCGTCCACGACTACGACGACGCACCGCATCTCGTCGACGAGTTCCCGTTCGAGCGGACCAACGAGCGCTTCGAGCGGTTCGACGCCGCCTACCGCGAGCGGTTCGGGGAATTGGTCGACCCTATCGAGTTCGAGTTCGACGGCTACGATGGCGAGTACTTCAAGTCGCTCTGTCGCCGCGTGCTCGCCGATAGGAATCCGTCGATGGGACACATCATCCAGAGCGCGGGGACTCTCGGCGGCGGCAACCACTTCGTCGAGTTCGCCCGCGCGCGCGACTCGGGTGAGTACTGGCTCGTCATCCACAGCGGTTCTCGGTATCTCGGCCTGGCGGTCGCACAGTACTGGCAACAGCGGGCCTCCGAGTACCGCGCCGCCGACGCCATCCGCGAGTCTATCGCAGAGGGCGACGAACGCTTCCTGAAGTTCGACCCCGAGACGGTGAGCGACGCGGACCTCTTCGAGTGGGTCACCGGCGGGAAAGGCGAATCGTACATCCGCAAGGACCGCGTCCGCGAGGCGTTCGACGGGAAGGATATCGAACACGCGTTCGACAGGCTCGCCGACATCCGACCGTCGACCGACGAAGACCGCCCGGGGTCCGACCTCGACTGGCTGGAGGGCCGCGAGGCCCACGGTTACTTCGTCGACATGCTGTTCGCCCAGCAGTACGCCCGGTGGAACCGCGACCTGATGAGCGACGCCGTCTGCGAGGCGCTCGGCGTCGACGCGGTCGACCGGTTCCAGTCGACGCACAACTTCGTCGACTTCCGCGATTTGACCATCCGGAAGGGAGCGACCCCCGCGCGGGAGGGGCAGCGACTGGTCGTCCCGTTCAACATGGCCGACGGGTCGATACTCGCCCGCGGCAAGGGCAACGAGGCGTACCACTCGACGGCCCCGCACGGCGCGGGCCGCGTGATGAGTCGGACGGACGCCTTCGAGACGCTCTCGCTCGACGAGTTCGACGAGGCGATGGACGGCGTCTACTCCGAGTCCGTCGTCGAGTCGGTGCTGGACGAAGCGCCGATGGCGTACAAATCGGCCCAGTCCATCGCCGAGGCGCTCGAACCGACGGCCGAAATCGTCGACCGACTCGACGTCGTCCACAACCTCAAGGCGAAGTAACCGAGTTCGAGCCACGGTTCGCGGTCAGTTCCGCCCGACTCGACTCGGTTCCGGTAGCGTGACAGTCGACCAACAAGCTTACAACGACCACGCCCCGCGCTTCAGATGCGCCTGTCCCCGACAGATGCGCGAACGGGTTGGCCATTGGTACATCTCCAACTCCCGTTTTCTCTCACTCTTCGGTCGATTGGAGTCTTCTCTCTCGCCACCTCCGTCGTGACCGCTGTAGAGCGGCCACATCCGTCGTCTCCGCGGTGAGAGTACTCCGTCGCAGCCGCCTCCCGACGACTGAACGGTTTTGCCCGTCGGTTCTGTTCTCTCCGTATGCCCGATAGACGATACTACAGTTTCGAGGGAGTCGAACCGGAGATTCACGCCGACGCCGACGTGAGCCGCGAATCGACGCTCGTCGGCGACGTGACCGTCGCCGCCGACGCCAGCGTCTGGCCCGGCGTCGTCCTGCGCGGCGACATCGGCCCGGTGAACATCGGCCGGCAGTCCCACGTCGGCGACAACGCCGTCGTTCACGCGTCGACGGTCGGCGACCGGGTGATGGTCGGCCACGGCGCGGTCATCAACGAGGCGACGGTCGAAGACGGCTCGCTCGTCGGGTTCAACTCGACGGTGAACACCGGCGTCACGGTCGGCGAGCGAAGCGTCGTCGCCGCCGGGGCCGTGATACCGGAGCAGTACGATATCCCCGCCGAGTCGTTCGTCCGCGGTGTCCCCGCCCGCGTCACGCCGCTGGCCGACGAGCGAATCAGCGCCGAGGAGATATTCTCGACGTACTCCTCCGGCGAGTACGGTACTCTGGTCGACCGGCACGAGGAGCTGTTCGACGAGTAGCGACCGCGGCCCTCGCGTCCCGCGACGCGGAACGGACGGAGAGTCGTCGCTGGGGTAGTTTTGTATCGACGCGTCTCGAACACCCGCCTATCGATGATAGAGCGGCTCCTCGGGGACGACGTTCGGTCCTCCGGTCGGTATCTCGCGGAGGTAATCTACGGCGCGAACGACGGCATCGTCACGACGTTCGCCGTCGTCGCCGGCGTCGCCGGGGCGGCGTTGAAACCCTCTATCGTGGTAATTCTCGGCGTCGCAAACCTCCTCGCCGACGGGTTCTCGATGGGGATGAGCAACTACCTGAGTCGACGCTCGGAGATGGACTACCGAGCGACCGTCGACGACGGTGTTCCCACCGACGCCGACCCCGACAAATCGCCGGCAAACACCGCGTTCGTCACGTTTCTCGCCTTCGTCGCCGCGGGGTGGATGCCGCTCATCCCGTACCTGTTCGGCGTCGACCCGCTGTTTCCGTCCTCCGTCGTCGTCACCGGAATCGCGTTCTTCGGCGTCGGCGCGAGTCGCAGTCTCGTGACGAACCGTCGGTGGTACGTCAACGGAGCCGAGATGTTTCTCGTCGGGATGGCTGCTGCGACGGTTGCGTACGTCGTCGGCGCGCTGTTGAGCGGGTTCGCCTGACGCCCGGTATCGACGATAGCCGCCACAGTCGACTCGCCTTCCACCGACTCGCCTTCCACCGACTCACCCTCCTCCGACGCTCCACTTTCCGGCCCTCGAAAGAGCTGTAGACTTCCAGCAGTCGTCCATCGACCGAAGTTTCGGAGCCGTCGTGTCGACGAGACTACAGAGACGCGGCGTTTCACGCCCGATTTATACCGAGCAGACCCTGCTTCGAGCTATGGACGGCGGAATCCACGCACAAGTCGTAGTGAACGGCGTCGAAGGGTGTCCCGCCGCGTCTATGAGCGAGACGCTCGAAATCGAATCCGTCACCGTCGACCGACGCTCGGAGCTCCGGGGTGGGGCTGTCGTGGGGGACGTCACCGTCGGCGAAACCGCCGCCGAGGAGGAGACGCCCGAGAGCGTAGAGCGGGTGTTCGCCGACGAGACACGGTCGGTGTATCGGTTCGAGAACCCGGCGGGTGACTGCCCCTGCGGTCGCCTCCCCGACCACGACTGTCCCGTTCGTGAGGTTCGCGCCGACTCGGGGTCGCTCTCCCTGTCGTTTATCGCCCCCGACGTGCAGACTCTCCAGTCCATCGTCGCCGACCTTCAGTCCTGCTGTGACACGGTTCGCGTTCAACGACTGACGCAGTCGACGTCGAGCGCTCGGCGACGACTCCTGTTCGTGAACCGCCAGGCGTTCACCGACCGGCAGTACGAAGTGCTGCGAACGGCCCACGAGATGGGGTACTTCGCCCGCCCCAAACGAGCGGACTCGGCGACGGTCGCGGCGGAACTGGGAATCTCGGTGGCGACGTTCAGCGAGCATCTCGCCGTCACCCAGGAGAAACTTCTCGACCAGTTGCTGGCCGCTCACTGAGACGCGACGCGTGCTGTGTGAACGCATCACAGCCATTGATAAAAACCCGTGTGTCTTAGCAGGAATCCCTATCCGTCCGTCGAACGAAGCGGTAACCGCTCGATGTCTCAATCAATGTACCGAAGGATCGGCGGTAAAGACGCCGTCGAAGACGTCGTCGACGACTTCTACGACCGCGTTCTCGCCGACGAACGGCTCGTCGAATACTTCGAGGGAATGGAGATGGAACAGCTCCGTGCCCACCAAGTCCAGTTCATCAGTTCGGTCGCCGGCGGCCCGGTCGAGTACACCGGCGGCAACATGCGCGAAGCGCACGCCCACCTCGATATCGACGAAGCGGATTTCGACGCCGTCGGCGCTCACCTCGAACGCGCGCTGCGCGAAAACGGCGTCAGTGACGACGATATCGACGGTATCATGAGCGAAGTCGTCGCCCTCAAAGACCCGATACTCGGACGGCCCTGACGACCGCCTACCCCCCGAGAACGACGTTCGTCCCCTCCTTTTTCGGTAGCGCCAGCCTGCAGTAGCCGCCTGCTCCGTCGATACTCTCGACACTGGATAGCAAGGATTTTGTCGACCCGCGAATTACCGAGGAATACTACCAATGAATAAACCGGTGAACACGTATCTTGTCACGCAGGCGGACCTCTCTGCGGGACGGTCCAGCGAGACGGTAGTCCGCGAAGCCATCGAGGGCGGCGTCGACGTCGTCCAACTGCGGGAGAAACACGCCAGCGCGCGAGAACGGTACCGCCTCGCGCGGGTGTTGCGCGAACTGACGACCGAGGCGGGAGTCCCGTTCGTCGTCAACGACCGCGTCGACATCGCCGTCGCCGTCGACGCCGACGGCGTCCACCTCGGCGACGACGACCTCCCCGTCTCGGCCGCGCGGGCACAGCTCGGCGAGAACGCGCTCGTCGGCCGGTCGGTGTCGACCGTCGCGGCCGCGCGGCGAGCGGCCGAAGCGGGGGCGGATTATCTGGGCGTCGGTGCCGTGTTCCCCACGTCCTCGAAAGACGTCCCCGAGGACGAGTCGAACGTCGGCGTCGAGACCGTCGCGGCCGTCGCGGACGCCGTCGAAGTCCCTATCGTCGGAATCGGCGGCATCACGGCGGAGAATGCCGGAGATGTCGTCGAGGCCGGTGCCGACGGGGTCGCGGTCGTCTCCGAGATAACGAGTGCGTCCGACCCGGAGACGGCGACGCGCCGACTCGCTTCGGCCGTCGAGGCCGGGAGGCGGAAACGATGACCGACGGTCCTCGTCTCGACGTGGTCGGGACGCTCTCGGCCGTCGAAGCGGACGCACCGCTCGTCAACGCGTTGACGAACGAGGTCACGGTGAACGACGTGGCGAACGCCACGCTCCACTGGGGCGGCCTGCCGGTCATGTCCGACGACACGCGGGAGGTCGCCGATATGGTTGCGGGCGCCGACGGCTGTCTGTTGAACATGGGAACCGTCAGCGAACGCGGCGAGACGGCGATGCTGACCGCCGGTCGCGCCGCCAACGACGAGGGCGTTCCGGTCGTCGTCGACCCCGTCGGCGTCGGTGCGACGCCGACCCGCTCGGCGGTCGCCGACCGTCTCGTCACCGAACTCGACGTCGCGGTCGTCAACGGCAACCGCGCCGAAATCACCGCACTCACCGGTGAGGATGCGGAGGTGAGGGGCGTCGAGTCGGTCGGCGAGTACGCCGACATCGCGGAGACGGCGATCGCGTGCGCCCGGCGTACCGACGCGGTCGTCGTCGCCTCGGGCGAGACGGACATCGTCGCCGACGCGGAGACGGCGTACGAAGTCGACGTCGGGGACCCGATGATGGGAACCGTCGTCGGCACCGGGTGCATGCTCGGTGCGACGCTCGCGGTGTTCGCCGCCGCGACGGCGGACCCGCTTCGAGCGGCGCTCGTCGGAACCGCGGCGTACGGTCTCGCGGGCGAGCGGGCGGCCGCGGGGGAGTACGGCGAGTACGAAGGACCGGCGAGCTACAAAATCGCGTTCCTCGATGCGGTCGCCGGTATGGCGAACGACGACGAGTTCGACCTGAGCGGCCGCGTTCGGGAGGTGAGGTCCTGATGGGCGTGGTGGTCACGGGCGGTACCGGCGGTATCGGAACCGCTGTCGTCGAGGCACTCGTGGAGGACGGCGTCGTGTTCTCCTATCTGACCGACGGTGAGGGTGCCGATGCCCTCGTGGACGCTGCGCCGGAACGCACCGAGCGCAGTGCGTTCCACATGGACGTCACCGACACCGACTCGGTCATGTCGTTCTTCGACGCAGCGACCGACCGACTCGACGGTATCGACGCCGTCGTCCACACCGTCGGTGTCGTCGACCCGGCGACGATACGGGACTCGACGGAGGCGCAGTGGTCCCGTGTCGTCGAGACGAACCTCGTCGGGTCGTACCGCGTCGCCCGGGCGGCGGTTCCGCACCTACGCGACTCTGCGGGGTCGCTCGTCTTTCTCTCCAGTATCGGCGGCACCGCCGGGACCGTCGACACGAGCTACGCGGCGAGCAAATCGGGACTCCACGGACTCGTTCGCGCCCTGGCGCGAGAACTCGGCCCCGACGGCGTTCGCGTGAACGCTATCGCTCCCGGTCCGGTGGACACGTCGATGAACGACGCCATCGTCGACTACCTCGAGTCGACCGACTTCTCGGGCCACGAGAATCTCGACACTCACCACCCCGACTACGCGTGTTCGCCGGAGGAAATCGCGCGCGCCGCTCGGTATCTCCTCGACAGCTCGTTCGTCCAAGGGGAGATTCTCGACGTCAACGGGGGGATGCAGTTCCGATGACCTCGCCGGAGTCGTCTCAGTCGTCGGACTTCATCCCGGAGTTGCCGACGAAGCGACCGTACGCGTTGACGGTCGCCTCCAGCGACTCCGGCGGCGGTGCGGGGATACAGGCGGACTTGAAGACGATGACCCGACTGGGCGCGTACGGCGGGTCCGTCGTCGTCGCGGTCACCGCACAGCACACCCGCGGCGTCGACTCGACGTACGTCCTGCCCGACGAGGAGATTCGTGCCCAGTTCGACGCGGTTGTCGGCGACTTCGACGTCGGAGCGATCAAACTCGGGATGCTCGCGGCGGCCTCGGCGGTGGAGGTCGTCGACGACTGCCTTCGCGCGTACGACGGTCCGGTCGTTCTGGACCCGGTGATGGTCGCCACCTCGGGAGACCCACTGCTCGAAGACGACGCCGTCGACGCGTACACCCGTCTGTTCGAGCGAGCGACACTTCTCACGCCGAACGCCGACGAAGTAGAACGCCTCACCGGCGCGTACCCGGACGACGAGCGGTCGAGAGCGGAGGCCGCCGAGACGCTTTTCGGCTGGGGTGCAGATGCGGTCCTGTTCAAGGGTGGACACGTCGACACTGGCGCGAACGCCGTCAGGGACACGCTCGTCACACGCGAGCGAGTCGTTGAGTTCACGAACCCGCGCGTACAGACCGAGCGAACGCACGGGTCCGGCTGTACGCTATCGAGCGCTATCGCGTCTCGACTCGCGCACGGAGACGAGTTGTCGACGGCCGTCGAACGAGGCATCGAGTTCACCCACGCGACGATTACTCACCCCGCCGACGTCGGGAGAGGCCCGGGAAGCGTCGACCACCTCGCCGGTTCGACCCGCTGGGACGGAGCGCTCCGCTGAGTCGTTCGCGGTCGGACGGCATCGTTCGCAAAGTCTAACAGTTGATAATCTCTAAACCGTTGTCGGTGGTACGCCGACGTGGTTGTCGGTGTCGCCTCTGGTGAGCGGCGGGGACGGCCGGGGCGGGAGCCGTCGTCTGTCGCACCGACAACCGAGCCGGTGGGGGACCGGCTCTCGCCCGTCTGCAGGGGCGACGTCCGCGGTCACGTCGCCCCGCTGTTTACCCGATTTCGACGGCGATACGGCTCGAACTGCCGAATGAAACACTTCGAAAGAGATTAGTATCGGATGCCTAATTCTGTGGTGTTGGGAACGTACCCTCGATACGCACTCTCTCACTGACACACCACCCGCGTTGCGAGGGTTCCCACACTTCTCACCGACCGACGTGCTCTCGTAGCGTCCGCCACGTCCTCGAGTGCAGTTCTCGGAATTCCGCCCAGCGTCGCGGCTCCCGCCCCCGACTTTCGACGGTACTCCCGGTTCGGTACCGCCTCCTGGCGACTTCGTCGTCCTCGTCGATGTGTCGGTGTCTGGTGATGCGAATGCTCTTGAATCGAGACCCCTAACGAGGAGAGAGAATGGTCCACGCGAACGGCGACACCGGAACGGTAGCACTCGTCGGGACGGTTCACGTCACCGAAGAGAGCGGCGAGAACGTCCGCCGGGCGATCGAACGACGCGACCCCGACGTCGTCACCGTCGAACTCTGTTCGATGCGGCTGCGCCATCTGTACGCGCCGAACACAGCGAGACAGAAGCTCCGCAACCTCGCCGAGAGCTACCGTTCGCTCTCGCGGTCGGGGTTTGCGCTCAACGTGCTGTTCAAGCTCTCCCAGCAGTCGTACCACGACGACACCGGCGTCGACAGGGACGACCGCGACATGTTCGCGGCGATCGACGCGGCCGAGTCGTCGGGTCGACGAACCGCCGCTATCGACCGGCCTATCGAAGAGACGCTCGACGAACTCGCGGCGGTGGTACGCTCCGGCGCAGACGACACCTACGCGTCGACGAGGCGTCGAGCGGATCAAGCTGTAAAAGGCGAGTGGAGCGAGTTGGCTTCCGACCTCGTAGCCGACACCGCCCGACCGGTTACGGGCTTAGCGCAACTGCTCGGGCTTCACTTCTGGTACGGCACGCTGACCGCCGACAGCCCGGCCGCGAAGGCGGCCGTCATGGAACGACTCTCGCCGGAACAGGCGGCATCGTTCCAACACGCGCTCGAACGTCTCGCTCCCGGACTCGTCCGCGTGATGATTCGGGACCGGGACGCGTACATGGCCCGCCGTCTGGAGTACCTGCGGCAGCAGGGCGACGACGTGGTAGCCGTCGTCGGGAAGGCGCACGTCGAGGGAATCCGTCGTCATCTCGAAGACGGAACGTTCGCCGACGAGGCCGAGAAGCCACCGTTCGTCAGTTTGCGGTACCCCGAAGACGACGACCGAGAGTAGACGCGATTTCGGGTCCGGTCCGGCTCAGAACGGGTACTCTCGCTCCTCGCGCTGAATCGAGACCCACTTCGTCTCGGTCACCTCGTGGAGGATGGTGTCGCTGTTGTAGCCGCCCATCCCGGACGCCGCGGTACCGCTGAAGGGGACGTGCGCCTCGTCGTTGATCGGTTGGTCGTTGATGTGGACGTGGCCGGTCTCCATCCGGTCGGCGACGTCCATGGCGGTGCCGACGTCGCCGGCGTGGACCGACCCCGAGAGGCCGTGTTCGGTGTCGTTGGCGACCTCGACCGCTTCGTCCACGTCCGAGACGGAGATGACCGGTGCGATGGGACCGAAGTGCTCGTTGCAGGCGGCGGCCATGTCGTTGGTCACGTCCGATAGCACCGTCGGTGCGACGACCAGCGAGTCGTCCGTCCCGTCGACGTCGACCGTCTCGCCGCCGGTTTCGAGCGTCGCTCCCGCCTCGACCGTCTCCTCGACGTAGCCGAGCATCTCCTCGCGCTGGGACTCGTCGATGATGGGACCGACGACCGTCTCGGCGTCGTGCGCGCTGCCCGCCGCGAGTTCCTCGGCGCGTTCGGTGAGCCGTTCGACGTACTCGTCGTACACGTCCTCGTGGACGACGTGGCGGTTGATGGAGATACAGACCTGTCCCTGGTGGACGAAACTGCCGAACACCGCGCTGTCGACGGCGGCGTCGAGGTCGGCGTCGGCGGTGACGACGTGGGCGTTGTTGCCGCCGAGTTCCATCGCCTGGATGGCGAGGTTCTCCGCGGCGGTGGCGGCGACCTGTCGGCCGACCGCGGTCGACCCGGTGAACGCGACCACGCCGCTCTCGGGGTGTCCGGCCACGCGGTCGCCGATGTCCGAACCGCGTCCGGTGACGACGTTCAGGACGCCTTCGGGAAGTCCCGCCTCCTCGAACAGTTTGGCGATGAGAAGCCCCCCGGTGACCGGTGTGTTCGTCGCCGGTTTCAGCACCACGGCGTTACCGGTGGCGATGGCGGGTGCGACCGCTCGAATCGAGAGGTTCAGCGGGAAGTTCCACGGCGAGATGGCGGTCACGACGCCTTTGGGATTTCGCTGGACGATGTTCTCCTTGCCCGGAATGTTGGAGTCGGCGTGCTGGCCCTTCATCCGGTTGGGGAGCGTCGCCGCCTCGCTCACGTGGTCGCGGGTTATCTGCAGCGACGTCCGGCCCATGATCTCGGTCCCGCCGGCCTCGGTGGCGAGCAGTTCGACGATTTCCTCCTCGTGTTCGTCGAGAACGCCGAGCACCTTCTGGACGACCTGTCGACGTCGCGCCGGCGGCTGGTCGGCCCACTCCGCCTGGGCTTCGGCCGCGGCCTCGTAGGCGGCGTTCACGTCGGCTTCGACGCCCGCGGGCACCTCCCACACGGTCTCGCGGGTGGATGGGTCCTCGACGCCGATACTCTCGCCGCTGTCGGAGTCGACCCAGTCGCCGTCGATGTAAACTGCGTTCCAGTCAGCCGCCGTCGATATCTCGGTGACCATATCTCTCCGTACGTCCCTGACGGATAAGTCGCCCGAGCAAGCAGCGAGATGTTCGCGTAGCGACAGACCTAACCACACGAGGCGGTGACAACGATGTCACCGGGTAACGTCTCCGTTGTCGAATCACTATATACTCCGACGACGTACGACTCCCCGTGACTGGCACCGAGCGAGTACGGCACTCAGTCGGCGAAGACCGGCGGTCGACGAACCGGTCGCCCGTTTACATTTTCCCCGAACCGCGCTCCCAGCGACTCGCTCACACCACGACGCAGCGGATAAGACGCGAACCCCACCCCACCTATGGCACAATCGACACGAAACGCGGACGAATTCGGTGACCTGACGGCCAGCGCAAAGTTAGTTCACATGGTGCTGCAGCGGGAGTCCCCGCTCACGCAGACCGAACTCATAGACCGGACGGAACTGTCCTCGCGGACGGTCCGAAACGCCCTGGACCGACTGGAGTCGGCGGAGTTGGTGAACAAAGAGATTTGCCTCGAAGACGCGCGAAAGCGGGTGTACTCGCTACAGAGCACTAACTGACTCGACGGTGGATTCGAACTGAAGCGACCGGGCGTCGAACTACCGATTACTGGTAGTACGCTTCGCGCTCGACGACGGTCGCGAAACCGACGTTCTCGGTCACTTTCTCGATTTCGACGGTTACCCGTTCGTTCACTTCGGTATCGGGAACGATGACGACGTATCCGCGCTCGACGCGGGCGATACCGTCGCCCTGCTCGCCGAGCCCTTCGATGTCGACCGTTCGCTGCTCGCCGACTTCGACCGGCGGCGACGGTGGCTGCTGCGCGTCGGGCCGACTGCCGGCGTGACTCGACGACTCGGCGGTGTCTCGGTTCCCGGCGTGTTCGCTGTCGGCGTTCGTATCGAGAACTGCCAGTCGATACGTCTCACCGGCGGCCAACTCGCCCAGTTCTACCTCCTGTTCGGGAAGTTCGACCACGTACGAACCGTCCTGTTCTTCCACCGTCGCAGTGTACAGACACAATAAATCTCCAGAGACGTCCATTTTTTGCTCGCTTCTTCCCGTACGAGCACCACCATTGTTAATATACTGATTGTACAGATTAGCGCCAACGCCACAGTACGGTCGGCCCCGCGTCGGTCCCGTTCGCGCTCGAACGTGTCGGAATACGACAGACGACGCGGCGGCGTGCCGTCTTGCTGCCGGGCGAGGGCCTTTATACTCGCCGTTCCCTAGCGGTAGCCGTGGCATCCCCGTTCGATGTTTTAGCGGTCGACCCGGACGCGGACGACGAAGAAATCGAGCGTGCGTACCGGCGCCGGGTGAAGGAGGCTCATCCCGACCACGGCGGCTCCGCGAGGGAGTTCCAGTTGGTGTACACCGCCTATCGGCAGGTGATGGCGGGCAACACCGACGCCGAACTCGAAGTCGCGTCGGCGGACGACTCCGGCGAGCGCGAAACCGCTTCCGAGGCGGAGCCCCCGGAGGACCCCTCGCCCCCCGGTCCTGAAGCGGCAGAACCCGAAGAGTCGGGGTCGAAAATCGAGTTTCTCAACTACGAGGTGCTCGCCGACCACGGGTGGCAGATCGACGACGACGACCTGTTCGAGAAGGCCTCTGAGGCCGACCTCGCGCCCGACGATTACGGTCGGTTCTTCGCGCAACCGAGGGAGAACATCCTCGAAGCCGCCGAGAGCCGCGGCTTCTCCTGGCCGTACTCCTGTCGCGGGGGCGCGTGTGCGAACTGCGCCATCGCCGTCGTCGACGGGGCCGTCGAGATGCCGTCGAACCACATCCTCCCGTCGTCGATGACCGACAGCGGCATCCAACTCTCCTGCATCAGCGCACCCGTCACCGACGAGATGAAAGTCGTGTACAACGTGAAGAACCTCCCCGGACTCGACGAACTCCGTCTGCCGTCGGACCCGTTCGACAACGCGCAGTTGAACGACTGAGTTTCCCGTCGGCGTCGACGTTCGACCCTCGTCGACGAGGGTGGCGACAGCGTACCCGACGACGGCGGTGGAACTGGTCTCCTCGCTACCGACGAGTTCGACGACCGACCCATCGGGTGTCGGATCGACCGGAGCGTTGTGACTCGTCCGCGATGGGGTACAGAGTCGAGTACGAGTTTCGTGTCGACGCTCGGTGCCTATTTGCGTGCCTGGCGAGTACGTGAAACCGATGGTCGACGGAACGCGAATCGCGAGCGTCGAAGACGTCCCCGAGGTGGGGTCGTACCTGTTCACCGCCGAGGACGCCTTTACCAACGAACGCGAAGTGATTCTCGTCCGCTGCGAGAGAGACCCCGGCGTCGAAGCGTGGATAAACAACTGTACGCACGAGAACCAGCGACTCGACCGTGGGTCGGGTGCGGCTATGCGCGACGGCGAGATAATCTGTCCGAAGCACGGGTCGATGTTCGACGCCTGTTCGGGCGACTGCGACAACGGCGAGGCGGCGGGGACGACGCTACCGGATATCGAAATCGCCGTCGAAAACGACACCGTGTTTCTCACCGACGACAACTACACCTACCTGCACGAGGGCGGTACCGACGACGACGACGGCCCCGATTCGACGTCTCACATCGGATTCTGAACGTCGACCGCGTCGAACGGCGAACTCGGCGAACTCGGCGAAACCGACAGCGTCGGAATCCGCCAAATCGTGGCGCGAACCGAAGAGCGACGAGGACCGCGAGTCGTAACACCTATTTGTTTTAGGGAAGCCTAAAAACTATGGAACGAGACGAGCGTCTCACCGAGGGGGTTCGGAGATGAGTCGCATCGGTGTCGACGAACACGACAGCGAGTACGACGTCGCCGTCGTCGGTGGGGGCCCGGCGGGCTGTTCGGCGAGCCTCTTCACCGGCCGGTACGGCCTCGACACGCTTGTTTTCGACCGCGGTCGGTCCTCGTTGCAGCGATGCGCCCACCTCGAAAACTACCTCGGCTTCCCGGCGGGAATCGGCATCCGGCGGATGTACGAACTGATGCACGACCACGTCGAAGAAGCCCGGTGTACGCTCGTCTCTGACCTCGTCGAATCCGTAACTCGGAGAGACGACGGCGAGGGGTTCGTCGTCGACCCACAGGAAGGTGACGCCGTCACCGCGAGACGGGTTATCGCGGCCACACGGTACGACGGGTCGTACCTTCGACCGCTCGACGACGACGACGCGATGTTCACCGAGAGCGAGTACGACGGCGAGACGCACGAGGAGTTCGACCGCTCGTACGCCGGGGGAGACGGGACCACGCCCGTAGCGGGTCTGTACGTCGCCTCTCCGTCCGACGAGTCGGACCGACAGGCGATCATCGCCGCCGGTCGCGGGGCCCGCGTCGCGCTGACGCTAATCGAGGACGTCCGACGTGAGCGGGGCTACTTCGACGACATCGCAACGACGTACGACTGGGTCCGACGGGACGCCGAACTCACCGACGAGTGGGCCGACCGCGACCGGTGGCGCCGGTATCTCGACGCGCGGCGACCCGACGACCACGACGTCGATGCGTCGCGGTGGGCCGAGTTGCGCGACGCCCAGATCGAGCGTCGACTCGACGCGTACATCTCCGACGAGGCGATCGACGCGCGGGACGAGCGGAGTCAGCGTCGGCTGCTCGACTATATCGACGACGACCTCGTCTTGGAACGCGCCCGCGAACTCGACAGTTCTTGACCGTCTCTGCGCGGCGGCGGGTCTGCCCCCAACGGAGCGAGACGGACTGTCGGACGACCTTCGACGAGCGCACTCACACCGTACGTTCATCTATCTCGGTGGTTTCGAGATAAGTATGAATCGACAGATACTCGCCGGCCTCTGTCTGTCCGTCGCCGGTGTCGTCGGCTACGTCGTCGGCATCTCCGTGACGTACCCGGGCCGCGCGTTCTCTCTCACCGCGGTTATGGCCGGCATCGCGCTTCTCGCAACGGGGCTGACGGCGACCGAGGCCGAGCATCCATGAGCCTGCACGCGATGGTGTACACGGCGGCGGGCGTCGAGCGCTACGACGACATCGACGCGGCACTCTCGGCGACCGGCGAGACGTGGGTTCACGCCGACGGCTTCGAATCGAGCGAGATAGCGTCGCTCAAAGAGAGGTTCGGTATCCACCAGCTCGCTGTCGATGACGTTTTGCGCGAGCAGACGCGGCCGAAAGTCGCGGAGTACGACACTCACTCGTTCGTGTTGCTGAAGACTGCCCGACTCAGCCAGCGCGACGATTTCCAGTTCCACAAGGAGGTCAGAACCAAACCCGTCGGGTTCTTCATCGGCGAGGAGTGGCTGGTGACGATGTCGACGTCCGACGTCGATGTCGTCGACCTATCGGCGACGCAGTGGACGAAGAACGGTCGTCGGTTCGCGGACCGGGGGACCGACTTTCTCGCCTACCGAATCATGGACGCGATCGTCGAGCAGTATTACGACGTGCTCGACGAGATAGAAGACGACATCGAAGCGGTCGAAGAGCGCGTGCTGGAGACGCCCGACCCCCAGATGCTGGAGGTGTTGAACGACGTCCGCCGCGACCTCCTCGCGTTCCGGAAAGTCACGTGGCCCGCCCGCGAAGCGCTCTCGGTGCTCTCCCGAGGCGACGTTCCCGAAGTCGCCGAGCGCAACGAGAAGTACTTTCGAGACGTGCACGACCACCTCGTCCAGGTGGTCGACCTCACCGAGACGTACCGCGACCTCACGAGCGGGTCCAGAGATATCTATCTCAACGCCGTCTCGCAGTCGACGAACGAAGTGATGCGGACGCTCACCGTCGTGGCGACGATATTCATCCCGCTGACGTTCGTCGTCGGCGTCTACGGGATGAACTTCGCCGGTTCCCCGTACGCGATGCCGGAGCTCTACTGGAGGTACGGCTACCCGGCGACGATGCTCGGGATAGGAGTTCTCGCCGGCGTCATGCTCGTCCACTTCCGTCGTCAAGGCTGGGTCTGAGGCTGGCGGACCAGAGACGCGCAGATACGGCAGTTACAGTCGCAGCTCGTGTCCTAAAGCCGACGAAACCGGACCCGCATCGAGCGGTGATTATCGCCCGCGTTCCGTATTTTCTATCGCTCGGAGTTCGCCGCCGCAGGCCCCGCACCGATACGAGTCGACCTCGTCGACGAGTTTCGACCGCCGGTATCGGACGAGCTGGGTTCCGCACGCGTCGCAGCGTATCCACCAGTTCGGCTCGGCGAACCGCTCGCAGTGGACGTGCGTGTCGAGTTCGTCCGCGAGTTCCCGAAATCGGTCGCCGTGGGAGCCGTCGCCCCGTTCGTTGAGCAAGTGGACGTGGATGAGCTCGTGGCGAATCGTCTCGGCGGTCGCCTCCCACCCGTGCGTCTCGAAGAACTCCCAGGTCAACGAGACGGACTCCGGGACGCCGTCGCGGTAGCTCACCGCGCCCGCTCGCCGTTTCGCTCGCTTGCTCACCGTCCACTCCAAGTCACTCACCGAGGCGGTGAGTCCGTAGTGCTCGACGACGTCGCGGGCGTAGAGTTTCGAGACGGCGAGGAACTCGGGGACCGATGCCGTCGAATCGATCTCGTAGTAAGCGGTGTCGATAGCGTCCATATCGGGAGACTCGAACATCGTGGACCGCGAGCGATGCCCGCTCGGAGTCGGAGTTCGCTCGTAGCTCAGACTCGGGCGATAAATCGTTTGCTCACCGAGTCGGTGCCCGAGTACGGATACGATAGAGTTCTCAATAGCATTCTTAGCAAACGTTACTTCAGTGGGTGTTCAAGCAGCGGTATGAGCGAGACCCCGGTACGGTTTGGGTTTGTGTGCGTGCAAAACGCTGGCCGAAGTCAGATGTCGGCGGCCTTCGCGGAGCGGGAACGGCAACGCCGTGACCTCGAAAACCGCGTCGAGATTCTCACCGGCGGGACGATGCCGGCAGACGAGGTCCACCCGGAGGTCGTCGAAGCCATGCGGGAACGCGGCGTCGACCTGTCTGGACGCGTCCCGAGGGAAGTCTCCGACGAGGAACTCGACGAATGCGACGTCGTCGCGACAATGGGCTGTTCGACGCTCGAACTCGACGCGTCCGTCGACGTTCGAGACTGGGACCTCGACGACCCGCACGGACAGGACGTCGAGCGCGTCCGCGAGATTCGCGACGAGATCGAAACACGGGTGAGCGACCTCTTCGACGAGTTCTTCCCGGACGGATGACGTTCTTCTCGGCGTTCGCGCCGGGGAGGTTACGAGACGACGCCCGCTACTCGGACGACGACCCGTCGAGCACCTTCGCCGCGACCAAGACGGGGTCCCAGACCGGACTGAACGGCGGCGCGTACCCGAGGTCGAGTCGTTCGACCGCTTCGACGGTGAGACCGCCTTCGAGCGCCGTCGCGACCGTGTCGATTCTGATGGCCGCGCGGTCCGCTCCGACGATGCTTCCGCCGAGCAGCCGGCCGCTGTCGCGGTCGGCGACGAGCGTCACCGTCGTCTCGGCGTTGCCGGGGTAGTATCCGGAGCGCGACCCCGCGGTTATCGTCTCCGAGACGGGGTCGAAACCAGCATCTCGGGCGGCCTCGGGGTCGACGAACCCGGCCCGGCCGCACTCGAGGTCGAACGCCTTGACCACGGCGGTGCCCGCGACGCTTCCGACCGGCGTGGGGTCGCCGGCTACCGTCTGTCCGATAGCTCTCCCCGCTCGGTTCGCCGTGAGACCGAGCGGGACCCACACCGACTCGCCGGTGACCGTGTGCGGCATCTCCGCGCAATCACCCGCCGCGTAGACTCCGTCGACCGAGGTGCGGCCGTACTCGTCGACCGCTATCGCGCCGGACGCTCCGAGTTCGACGCCGGTCCCCTCGACCAGTTCGACGTTCGGCCGGATGCCGATACCGACGAGGGCGGCGTCGGTGTCGAGTTCGGTTCCGTCGGCGCAGACGACCGACGCGACGCGGCCGTCCGATTCGCGTAGTCTCTCGACCGCTGCACCGAGATGCAGCGTCACGCCGTTCTCTTCGAGATGCGGCGCGACGCGCTCGGAGACCGCCTCGCCGAACGGGGAGAGGAGTCGGTCGCCCCGCTGGAACAGGTGAACGTCGAGGTCCCACGCGGAGAACGCCTCCGCCATCTCGACGCCGACGTAGCCCCCGCCGACGACGGCGACCCGCTCGGGCGGTTCCATCGACCCGTACCGCGAGACGGTGGCTTCGTCGACGAACCCCTCGCCGCCGAGCGACTCCACGGTGAACGTCTCGGGGTCGGAGAGAAACGCGCGGACCGCAGCCGCGGAGTCGAGCCCGTGCATCGTGAACACGCCGTCGGCGTCGGTGCCGGGAATCGGCGCGGTGGAGGCACGACCGCCGGTAGCGACGAGCAGTTCTCGGTACGGCTGTTCGTACGTCGAGCCGTCCGCGTCTGCGACCGTCACGAGGCGCTCTTCCGGCTGTATCGCCGTCAACTCGGCTTCTCGGCGGAGGTCGATACCCCGCTCGTCGATCTCCTCCGGGGAGAGAGACAGGAGGTCGGTCAGGGTCTCGACGCTCCCTTTGACGAAGTACGGCGTTCCGCAGTGTGCGTAGGAGACCCACCGGCCCTTCTCGAAGACGACGACGTCACGAGACGGTGCCTCTCGCTTCAGTTTGCTCGCTGCGCTCAATCCTGCGGCGTCGCCGCCCACGACTACGAACGGGTCGGTCATCGTAGGTGATACACACACGCTCGAAAGAAAGTTATCCCGGTCGCGCGATTCGTTCGCACAGCAGCCGACTGCGAGATGGCCCGAGAGTGTGACGGAACGACGGCGGAAACGGACTACGTCCCGTCCGCACTCGACGGCTCTTTCGAGAGCACCGCGTCTTCGAGCACCAGCACGTCGAGACCCATCCCGTAGAAGTCCTTCAGCGCCTCTTTCGGCGTGTTCACGATGGGTTCGGCGTGGTCGTTGAACGAGGTGTTGAGCAGCACTGGTACGCCCGTAACCCGCTCGAACTCGCTGATGAGCCGGTGATACCGGGGGTTCTGGTCGGCGCGGACGGTCTGGGGTCTGGTCGTATCGTCGGCCGGATGCAGTACCGCCGGAACCTCGTCGACTCGGTCGTCGTGGACGTCGTCGGCCGTGATCATGTACGGGGCGGGACCGCCGGCGCGGAGGTAGTCGTCGGCCGCAGATTCGAGCATCGACGGGGCGAACGGTCGCCACTCCTCGCGGTGTTTCACGAACCGATTGACGCGGTCCCGCGAGTCGACGCTTCGCGGGTCCGCGAGGATGCTCCGGTTGCCGAGCGCTCGCGGACCGAGTTCGGTCCGGCCCTGAAACCAGCCGACGAGGGCGCCGTCGGCGAGCCGCTGTGCGACGTGTCGTTCGAGGTCGTCGGGTTCCTCGTAGGAGAGCTTGTTCGTCTCCAAGAGCGCCCGAATCTCGTCCATCGAGTACTCCGGCCCCCAGTAGACGTGCGTCTGTTCGGGTACGTCCGCCGGGTCGGCGTCGAGCCAGCCCGCACCGAGCGCCAGTCCGGCGTCGTGGGCGACCGGTTGGACGAACACGTCGTCGACGACGTCGGAGGCGACGAGTCGTCCGTTCAGTTTGCAGTTGAGCGCGACGCCGCCGGCGAGGGCGACGTCGTCGACGCCGAGTCGGCGAGCGAACGACTCGGCGATGTCCAGCACCGTCTCCTCGGTGAGCTTCTGCGTAGCGTAGGCGAGGTCCTTCTCGAACTGCGTGAACTCGCCGGGTTCGTCGCGCCACTCGCGGCCGAAAAGCGACTCCAGTCGGGAGACGCCCGCGTCGGTCCCCCACTCGCCGGTGAGCGCCGTCACGTCGTAGTCGACGCCGACGTCGACGAGCTCTCTGAGCCGGGACTCGATCTCGGCGTTCTCGGAGCCGTACGGTGCGAGCCCCATCACCTTCCCCTCGCCGTTGAACATGTGGTAGCCGAGGTACTCGGTGACGACGGCGTAGAACAGCCCGAGGCTGTTCGGGTGGTCGTACGTCCGAACGCGGGTCAGCCCCTCCTGCGTCGCGTGCCAGACGACCGTCGAGTCGTACTCGCCTTTCGCGTCGACGGTGACGACGACGGCCTCGTCGAAGCCCGAGGGGTGGAAGGCGCTCGCGGCGTGGCAGGCGTGGTGCGACCTCGTCTCTATCGGCGGCACCGGCGTCCCGATGTCGGCGAGCCTCGACTCCACCCGCCGTACCGGGTACAGCTGTGCCTGCGTCTCTTTGACGAGCATCTGTTCGACGGCTTCGACTTTCCGGAGCACGCCGGGTCTGCGGAGCGCCGAGCGGACGTAGTGCGGGAGGATGTTCCGCCGCAGGGAGGGGTCGTACGGGAGGACGACCGTTTCGACGTCGGAGAGTTCGACGTTCGCGTGGTCGAGACACGCCCGAATCGCGTTCTCGGGGAAGGTGTTCGGCGCGTGTTTACGCCTCGTGTATCGCTCCTCTTCGACCGCGAAGACGAGGCGACCGTCCTCGAACAGTGCGGCGCTGGGGTCGTGCTGCCCGTAGAGCGTGATAGCCGGCTTGAGCGAGAGTGTGTATCTGGTCATCGTGCGGGGGGTGAGTCGAACGGACCAACTCGACGGCGGGGGCCGTCGAAACTACGGTTCGAGTGTCCGTCTGCGCTCGAGACGCAGTGCTCCCGAGAGATAAGGGTTCAGGCGCGTTCACAGCGAGTGAGAACGCGCTGTCGAGTTTTTCTGTGGGCTCTGCGAGCGACTACGCGAAGCCGACAGACGGAGCGAACGACCCGCCCGACGAACGATGAACGATGAACGACGAACGACGAACGACGAACGACGAACGCCCGAATCGCACCGAGACAACACCCATCGCCCGACGAGAACTGACGCAAAGACGGCTTAGCGAGTCCATAAGAATATGTACGCGAGTGCAGTCGACGAGCGAACGATGCGGAACGAGCAACGCGGAAGCGAGATACTAGCACTGCTCGGAGACGACGTCAGTCGGACAATTCTCGCCGCAACGGACCGCCAGCCGTTGTCCGCACAGACGCTCGAAGAGCGCTGCGACGCGTCGCTGGCGACAATCTACCGCCGCATCGAGGACCTCTTGGCGCACCGGCTGCTCCGCGAGCGGACCGAACTCCGCCCGGACGGTAACCACTACAAGACGTTCGAGGCGAACCTCGAACAGGTCGACGTCAGCCTCGACGACGGGTCGCTCGCCGTCGACGTAGCCAGACGCGACGACGCTCCCGACCGGTTCCGCGGCATCTGGGACAGCATGCAACGAGGATTCGACTGATGCAGTCGGAACTGCTCGTGGCGAAGGCCATAGTCGTCGTCCTCGGACTCCTCATCGCGGTGCAGGGCTTTCGCGCCTCCCGGCGAGAGCAGAGCCGGCGGATGCTGTTCGTCGCCGGCGGTTTCGCGCTCCTCAGCGTGGGGTCGGTGCTCGAAAGCGTCTGCTACGACGTGTTCGAACTCTCCGTGTTCCTCTCCGGACTGGTCCAGTCTTCGGTTCTCGCCTCGGGAATGCTTCTGATTCTCGTCTCGCTGTTCGTCCCCGCAGCGGCGGGTCGGCCGGCGGAGAGTCGTTGAGCCGACTCCTCGTCGACTCGGAACTCCCCTGCGTGAACGCCGATGTCCAGGGCGCAACGATACGAGCGCGACGGCATCGCCGAACATAGCCACCGCGCACGTCCCCCGGAGAGCTAAGACGAACACTCCCGTACTGTCACGGAATGACGCTGGATGCCGAGCGGGTCTCGACGGTGACGTTCGACTCGTACAGTACGCTGGTGGACGTGGACGCCGCCGAGCAGGCGTTGGCCGAGCGGGTCGACGACCCGGAACCGGTCTCGAAGCTCTGGCGGTCGCGGTCGCTCGAATACACGTTCGTCGCCAACCAGGTCGACGCCTACCAGCCGTTCTACGAGATGAACCGCGACGCGCTGCAGTACGCACTCGACGCTCACGACGCCGATATCGGCACAGACGAGCGAGACGAGATTCTCGCGGTGTACCACGAACTGGACGTGTTCGACGACGTGAGAGACGGTATCGAGCGACTGCGCGACGGCGGCTACGACTGCTACGTCGTCTCGAACGGCGACCCGGAGATGCTCGAGTCGATGGTCGAACACGCCGACATCGGCGACCTCTTGGAGGACACCGTCAGCGCCGACGAGATACGGACGTTCAAACCCGCCGCCGACCTGTACAGACACGCCGCAGGCCGGACCGGAACGCCCATCGACGAGATCGCCCACGTGACCGCCGGCTGGTTCGACGTTATGGGAGCAAAGCACGCCGGGATGCAGAGCGTCTGGGTCGATCGGAAGGGTTCGCCGTGGGAGACGTTCGGCGGCGAACCCGACCTCACCATCGAGACATTCTTCGAGTTGGCGGACGCGCTCGGCGTCTGAGCGGACGGTTCCGGTCGTCGCTTCCCCGATAAGTCGAGGCCCGTGTTCGGTAGCAGACTGACCGTTCGTGTCCGTAGCCGAGAGTGTACAGCGTGCGGACCGTTGTCACGATTTTTCTCCCGTCGCCGCGTGTCAGACGTATGTTCACTCGGCGTGTCTCTACCGTCTTCGTCGTCGTACTTCTCGTCGTGCTGTCGGGTTGCGTCGGTGGTCAGGCGGTCGCGCCGTCGGAGCCGCGAACCGAATCGGCATCAGCGGCGGCCGCCGCGGCCACGCAGACGGCCGCCGTGTCGACGGCGAACGGGACGTTGGAGGTCCACTACATCAACGTCGGACAGTCCACGAGTACGCTCGTCGTCACGCCGGAGAACGAAACGATGCTCATCGATTCGGGCGACTGGCGCGACGACGGACGCCACGTGCTCGCGTATCTCCAGTCGCGGAACGTCACCCGGATAGACCACCTCGTCACCTCCCACGCCGACGCCGACCACATCGGCGGACACGCGGCCGTCATCGAGTACTACGAGTCGCAAGCCGACGGCGTCGGCGCGGTTTACGACCCGGGTATCGCGTCGAGTTCGCGGACGTACGAAGCGTATCTCGACGCGGTCGAGCGGTACGATGTCCCCCTCTACCGAGTCGCCTCGAACGATACGCTCCCGGTCGCGGGCGCGAACGTCTCCGTACTCGCGCCGCCCTCGGAGCCGCTCGCGGGCGGTGAACGGAACGAAAACAGCGTCGTCCTGATGGTGACTCACGGCGAACAGCGGTTCCTGCTCACCGGTGACGCCGAAGCCGCCGGCGAGGAGTACCTCGTCGAGACGTACGGCGAACGACTCAACGCGACCGTACTCCAGGCGGGACACCACGGGAGCGGCTCCAGCACGGGCGACGCGCTCCTCGACGCGAGTTCGCCGCGGGTCGCGGTCGTCTCGAGCGCCTACGAGTCGCAGTACGGACATCCGCACGAGGAGACGCTCGCACGTCTCGGCGAGCGCTCGATTCCGACCTACTGGACCGCAGTCCACGGGAACACCGTTCTCACGAGCGACGGGCGTAATCTGACGGTTTCGACGCAGCGAAACGCGACGACGACGGCGACCGAGTTGCGCACTGCACCCCCCGTCGAACCCGGGGCCACCGACCCGGTCGTCGAACGGATGACACTCACCGGCGGCGTCTCGGCCGCGTCGACGCTCGTCGCCACGGACGGTGGGGTGAACACGCCGGCGACGCCGGGGGCGTCGTCCGACGGTTCCGACTCGCCCGACTCGACTGGTGCGTCGGACTCACCCGACTCGGCCGAGGAGTCGGCGCCGACGGAGACGACAGCCCCCGACGACGAGGCGTCGGGTGGCGAGCTATCGCTCGCGGCGATTCGGGCCGACGCCCCCGGTGACGACCACGAGAACACGAACGGCGAGTATCTCGTCTTCGAGAACGCGGGCGACGAACCGCTCGACCTCACCGGCTGGACCGTCGAGGACGAGGCCGGTCACGCGTACACGTTCCCGACGGGATTCACGCTCGCCCCGGGGGCGCGGGTGACGCTCTACACGGGCGATGGCAGCGACACCGACTCCGAGCTGTACTGGGGGTCCGGCAGCGCCGTCTGGAACAACGGCGGCGATACGATACGCGTAAGCGACGACGCCGGGACGGTAGTGTTGGAGGAGCGTTACTGATGGACGACTCTACCCTACTCGTCGTCGACCGCTTCGAGGGAGACGACGCCGTGTTGTTGGTCGAAGAGGACGGCGAACTCGTCGACGAACTCGTGTTGCCGACGGCGATGCTGCCGACCGATGGCCAGCACCAGGACGCGATTCTCTCGCTCGCTCGCCCCGACGAGACGCGCGTCGAGCTCCGGTACGACCCCGAGATGACCGCCGAGCGTCGCCAGTCCGCGCAGGACCGCTTCGACCGACTCTCCCGGTCCTTGCCCGACGAGGAATCCGACGAAGCGTCCGACGAGTTGTGAGCCCAACGACGAGAGCGGAATCGACGGAGAAACGAGTCGCGCGAATCGTTAGCGCAGAACTTCCGGAAACGGAACGTTTGAGGCACCCTACGGAAAACCACGACCCGTGTCTCGCGCTCGTCTCTTCGGCTCTCTGTGTGGCCTCGTCTTTCTGCTGAATCTCGCCAGAATCGTCTTCGCACCGCTTCTGGACGTGTTCATCGCCGAGTTTTCCATCGGAGAGGGGACCGCCGGCCTCATCGTCACGCTCGCGTGGGTCGGGAGCGCGTCGCTCCGACTGCCGACCGGCTGGCTGCTGACCAAGGTCCCGCGCCACCACGTCGTCGTCGTCTCCGGCGTCATTCTCGCGCTCTCGTCGGGGTTCGCGGCCACCGCGACGACGGTTCCGCATCTCATGGCCGGCGCGTTTCTGATGGGCATCGCCTCCGGCGTCTACTTCGTCTCGGCGAACCCCCTCTTGAGCGAGTTGTACCCGCAGCGGGTCGGTCGCGTCATCGGCATCCACGGCGTGGCGAGCCAGATCGCGGCGGTGATAGCCGCCCCGCTCGTCGCGCTGACGTTGCTCGTCGACTGGCGGCTCTCGCTGTGGGCGATCGCCGTCGGCGCCGCCGTGGTGACCGCCTACACGTGGCTCGCGGCGAGTCGAATCGACATGCCGACGGCGGGGCAAGCGGACCGCGACTTCGTCGCCGGCGCGCTCTCCGAGTGGCGTATCATCGTCACCTCGCTCGCAATCGTCGGGGCGGCGGTGTTCGTCTGGCAGGGGCTGTTCAACTTCTACGAGCTGTACATGCAGTCGAAGGGGCTCTCCGACCAGGCGGCTGGGGCGATGTTGGCCGTCGTCTTCGCCGCCGGCGTTCCGGCGTTCTACGTCGGCGGCGACCTGGCCGACCGACTCCCGCAGATCCCGTATCTGCTCGGCGTGGTCGGCGTGTTCGCCGCCTGCGTGTACCTGTTGACGATGGTCGAGGGGCTGCTGGTCGTGGGCGTCGTCACCTGCCTGCTCGGGTTCGTCGCTCACGCCGTGTTTCCGGCGGTGGACACGTACCTCCTCGATACGCTCCCGGACTCCACCCGGGGGAGTGCCTACGCCGTGTTCAGTTCGGTCTGGATGCTGACGCAAGCGCTCGGTTCGTCCGCGGTCGGGACGCTCGTCGAGCAGGGATACACGTACGACACCGTGTTCGCGAACGCCGCGGTCGCACTCGGGCTCAGTATTCTCGTTCTCGTCGTGTTCGAGCGCGCGGGACGGCTGCCGAGTTAGTCGAAGGGCCGAAAACGGAGCCTCGGCGGTGCGACGCCGACGGTCGGAGCCGTCGGTCAGCGCTGTGAGTCCCGGAGGATGAACGGACCGATTGCGAGCGTCCGCTTGGCGATGGTCGCGATGCGGGCGATGTACGAGATGAGCAGGAGGAACGGCAGCGACGTGATCGCGAACGCGATCGACGCCCACCAGATGAGATTCGGGACGCCGAGCGTCCCGCCGGTGAGCGCGTTCCCGCCCAGATACGTCGTCGTGAACCCGGCGACGATGAGCGCCGGGACCGAGAGGTAGAGGATGTTCTGCGAGAGGCTGATGAGTTCCCACTCGAAGTACAGCGTCTTGATGTGTTCGCGGGCCGGTCCGAACATCGACAGCGACGTCTTCAGTTCGTCGAGAATCGACATCGCCTCCGCCGAGAGCGTGTCGACGTAGCCGTCCGCGAGACGCTCCACCTGGAAGATTTTCCAGCCGTAGTTGTAGTCGAGCGCCGCCGAGACGACGGTGTACGAGCCGAACGAGCGGCCTTCGAGTTTGTCCGCCGCGGCGTCGGCGTTGCCGATGAGGCTGGTCGTGAACTCGTCGACTTCGTTGCGGAGTTCGTCGTCGTCGGTGTCGGCGACCTCGTCGCGGAGTTGTTCGGCGTGCTCTCTGCTCTCGAGGATGAGTGCGCGAAGGAACGCAGACGGGTCCGCGGGCGTCGGCGAGCCGATCATCTCCTCGGTGTACTCGCGGAAGTCCATCGTGTTGCTCATACGCTGACGCTGGTCGCCGAGCGGGCCGTTCTCCTGGGAGATGACGATCTGCGAGATGGTCAACACCAGCGTGACGCCGGTGATGATCGCACTGATCATCGTCGAGAACACCGTCTCGACGGTGTCGGCGCTCTGCGCGTCGATCAGGAAGTACTGGTAGAAGAACGTCCCTCCGAACACGAACACGCCGAGTATCAGCATGGCGAGCAGCCCCGTGACGACGAGACGGGAGCCCTCGAGCATGAACCACGTCTTGATCTTCGTCTCACCGCTGCGCTGGCGCATCGTGTTCGCGGTGCTGATGTCCTCGTCGGCGGTGAGGTCGACGTTCGGGTCTTCCTCCCGCGTGTCGATGGTGTCAGAGCTCTCGTCGCTCATCGAACTGGTGGACGTGGCGCGTTCGAATCTGCCGTTGCGCGGCGCGAAACACCCGCCCGTACGTGCTCTTTGGTGGACGCGGGAGCGTCCGGACTCGTACGTGAACTCGGCATCGAACTGTCCGACGGGCCGACGAGAGAGAGCCGGCACTCGGCCTCCGAACGGCGTGTTCCTGTTTCGTTCATCTGTAGGTACGGTATCGACAACGGCCGTCCACTTGAGTTTGCGTCCGAAAGTTTCAGGTGCGAGAAACTCGCGTCGGGCGACGGAGTAGTACGAGCCCTCGAAGTAATAACCACTCCCGAGGTAAACGTGGATATGGAACGTCCGACAGCGTGGCCCCGAAAACTCGCAGTTTTCACCGTAGTGCTTCTGGCCTGCAGCGGCTGTCTCACCGTCCAGCCGACGGTGAGCCTCCAGACGAGCGACGCCACCGTCTTCGAGAACGTCTCGACGACCGACCGCTGGGGAACGGCGTCGGTAGACGCGTCAGTGACGTTGACGTCCGAGGCGACGACTCAGCGCGGCGTCACGAAGGTGAGCGTTATCTCCGAGAGCGGTAAATCGTTCTATACGACGACGGTCGACACCGGACAGACGGACGTCTCGGTCGTACTACCGACCGGTCAGACCGCACAGATCTACGCCGTCAACACCGTCAACGGAACCGTCGTCGCCAGACAGAACGTGACTATCGGCGGTTCGACGTACCCGTAACCGCCCGACTCTCAATCTCTCGGTGCCCAGATTCGGTTCCGCGCGGAGCGACGCTCAGCTTTAGGAGCGTCCGCGTACAATCTACGTCACATGAGCCGAGACGACGCCCGCTTCGAGTACGAGAGTCTCCGCGTCCCGCGCGGAGCGACGAAGAAGGAGTCATCCGACCCGAAAGAGGAGTTGAACGAGTACGCGGCCGACGGTTGGCGACTCGTCGAGACGGTCGAGTACGTCGGCGGCGGCACGAAGTACCTCATCCTCGAACGACCCGTCGAGTGAGCGGCTCCGGCTCGCGTTGAACTCGGTGAATGAACCTAATGAACACAACACGTGAACATCACGAAGCCGCCGAATTAACGGCGGCGAAGCTACGGTTTTCGCCGTCCATCACCGCTCGTGAACCGTTACGACGATATCTTCCTTCGGACGAGAGGTCACCGTCGGGATGACCTCGATGCTCCGGTCGGAGACGAGTTCGAGATGGAACCGCTGGTACATCATCGCGAGAATCAGGCGAGCCTCCAGCATCGCGAATCGGTCGCCGATACAGCGCCGCGGTCCGGCGGCGAACGGGAAGTAGGCCAGTCGCGGCAACGACCGCTCGAACTCGTCGGTCCACCGCTCCGGGTCGAACGCGAGCGGGTCGTCGTACCACCGGGCGTCGCGATGGACGACCCACTGGTTCAGCATGATCTTCGACCGCGGGGGGATGCGGTAGCCGCCGAGAACGTCGGCGTCGACGGACTCGCGGACGATACGGGGAACCGGCGGGTACAACCGCATCGACTCTTTGACTATCCGCTCGGTGTAGGTCAGTTCCGGCAGGTCGGCCATCGTCGGGAGGTCGCCGCCGAGTACGCGATCGAGTTCCGCGACGAGTTTCGCCTCGATCTGTGGGTGCTGTGAGAGCAAGAACGCGGTGTACGTCATCGACACGGCGGTCGTCTCGTGGCCGGCGGCGAGAAGCGTGATAGCCTCGTCTCGAATCTGTCTCTCCGAAAGTGGCTCCCCGTCCTCGTCGCGCGCCGCCAGAAGCATCGAGACCACGTCGTGGTCGCCGGGACTCCCCTTCTTCTGCTGGATGATGTCGTCGACGACGCGGTCGAGCGTGTCGCGGGCGTTCGCCATCCGCCGACGCGAGGGAAGCGGTACGTCCTCCGGGAGTAGCACGTTCGGCAGACTGGTCGTCGCGGGGAGAAACGCCTCGATAGCCGCTTCGACCTCGTCGACGTACTCGTCGATATCGACGCCGAACAGCGCCTTCGTGACGATTCGAAGCGTCAGCTCCATCATCTCCTCGTGAATCGAGTACGCCTCGCCGTCTTCCCACTCGTCGAGCACGTTCCCGGTGAGGTCGGTCATCATCTCCGAGTAAACCTGAATCCGGTCGGGGTGAAACGACGGTTGGACCAGCCGGCGGTTCCGTCGCCACTCCTCGCCTTCGCTGTTCAGGATTCCGTTGCCCGTCAGCGGCCCCAGAACCTTCTGAAACTCGTCGCCCTTCTCGTAGTTCTGGTTGTTGTGGACGAGGACGCGCTCGATGTCGTCGGGGTGGTTGAGTTGATAGACGTGCCCGGCGGGGTCTTCCCAGTGGACGACGTCGCCGTACTCGCGCGCCATTCGCTCGCTGAACGCCAGCCCACCCCGAATCGACGCGATGGCCGACCCGAGGAGCGGTAGCCCGTCGGGGCCGGGCGGATGTTCGTCGGTCGTAGGTCGGAGGTCGGAGGTCATCTATTCGTCTCTCTGCGCGCGAACCTCTTCGGTCTTTGTCAACTGCCAAAGAGTCCGGTGGAGTTTACTGTTCGAAACGAGTGTAGCCGAAAGACGTTCAGACGAGCACTTGAGCGAGGCCCCACGCGACGCCGAGTGCGAGCCCCGCACCGAGCAGGTTCGCACCGGCGTTTACGACCGCCCGGAGACGGTCACCCGTCTCCCAGAGCCGGACGGTCTGGACGGAGAACGAGGAGAACGTCGTGAACGACCCGCAGACGCCCGTTCCGAGCAGCAGCAGCGTCGTCGAGTCCACGCCCAGAAACGTCACGAATCCGAGAAGAAACGTTCCGAGTACGTTCACGGCGAGCGTTCCCAGCGGGAACTCGTCTGACTCCACGAGGCGGCCGACGTACTGTCGGAGGAGCGCGCCGACGGCTCCGCCGGTACCGACGACGTGTGCGGGGTCGAACTCGATCAACGCGACCACCGCCGGTCGACGACCCGAGCGGTCCGCCGCCCGACGAGCACACCGGCGAACCCGAGCGCGTAGTTGGCGACGACGTTCGCGACGAGCCACAGCGGCGGGGCCTGCGCCGACTGGAGCGCGAACGTGCTGTAGGTGGTGAACGAGGAGAGAAAGCCCGTCGAGACGACGGTGCGAGTCTCCTTCGTCAAGATGCCCGAATACAGTTTCTCGTAGAGAACAAACCCGAGAACCGCGCTGCCGACGGCGTTGACGACGAGCGTCCCGACCAGACCAGGGAGGACGAGGTCGGCGAAGTACCGGAGGTTCGACCCGGCGAACCCCCCGATTGCGACGAGTGCGAGCGATTCGAGTCGGACGAGCGGATGGCGAGTAGTCTCTGACATGGACGACGCTGGCGAGGAGGAGTCGTCGGCCGACGCGGTCGGCGGTTGGGTCGGGCAGACTCCATCGCCCGAGGTGTGGACACGAATCTCGTTCGGGGTGATAAATAGCTACTGGAGCACCGAACCCCCGCCAGCGGCGGTTCGATGGTCACGGTCTGTGACCTGCTTCGCGGCGAATGCGGCGGTGCCGACGCCGGCCGCGAGAGCGAGAGGGTCTTGCGCTGGTGGGACAATCCCGCATTGGCCTCGGGCCCTTCTGCCGTCTCAACAGGCCCCGCAGGTAGTTCTTCGCCGGTAGTAGAGGAGTCCACCGAGGAGGACGACACTCGCGGCGCCGAGTACCGGACGCAGCGGGTCGAAGAACGTCATGAGCGTGGACGAACCGAACAGCGTGAGCAGTACGACGTTGCAGACCGGGCAGCCGAACGCCAGAAACCCGACCACGAGTCCGCCGCCGGCGACTCGGTCGCCGACGGGTTCCTCGATGGTGGCTCGCTGGTAGACGAACGCACCCGCGAAGACGGCGGTCGTGAGCAGGAAGAGGTAGTCCAGCGGCGTACTCGGGACCATCCTGACGTAGACTGGGTTCGGTAAGAGACCGGTGACGGCGCCGAACAACAGGAAGGCACCGACGGCGACGCCGATACTCGTGGCGACTCGGCGTCGAGTCAAGGCCGTCATTCGACTCCCGCCTCGCCGCGAGCCGTCGACGATATCGAGCACGTCCGAGGGTCGCCCGCTCGCCCGAGGAAGAACGCCAACAGCAGTATTCCCTCGACTCTGAGGAGATTCCCGTCGAACGGGAGGACGGCCATCGCTCCGACGAACCCGAGCGCGCCGAGAACGCCCGCGCCGCAGGTCGCACAGCCGGCGGCGAGCAGTCCAGGAACGACCCCGGCGAGCGTTTCGACGCTCGCGCGACGCGCCCGCCGGACGAGCGCGACGGCGTTGGTCACCGCGATGCCGGTCAAGAGCGCGTACGCGACGAGGAGACTGATACCGACTCCCCCCGCACTCAGGTAGCTCTCTCGCGTCAGCGCGACCACCGCGTAGACGAGCCTCGACGGCGAATTTGCGAGTATCTGGAGCGAAAACTGCGGGAACGTGCTCAAGACCAGTACGACGTAGGTGGCGCCGGTCGCGACGGCGGCGGTCAGCAGTCGCGCGTACGAAGTGAGCGGGTACGCGAGCGCGCGCCGAAACCGACGGAACCAGTCGCCGACGGCAGTTCGGTAGTCGTTCATGCGTCTCGTACTCGGTCTATCGCCTTCGAGAACGTCTCGTACGGGTGAGCACCGACCATCTTTCCCGCCGTGTCCGACTTCCGGTTGTAGAGGACGAAGCCCGGTGTCCCCTGGATGTCCGAGGACCGGGCGGTGTCGACGTCGACGCTGACCGTCTCGCGCATCGCGTCGCTGCGCGTCTCGCGGCAGTCGCGGACGGCGTCGACCGAGACGCCATCCGTCTGTCTGGTGATGCGGTCGAACGTCTCCTCGTTCGCCCAGTCGTCTCCGGACTCCGACTGCGCCTCGAACGCGGCGCCGTGCCAGTTCCAGAAGACGCTCGGGTCGTCGTCGGCGACCTGCCGCCAGACGCAGCGACTCCAGACCGCCGCCGGCATCGAGTACTCGCCGATGTTCGGGTACAGAAGCGAGACGAGCCTCACCGTCCCGTCGTCGATGTAGTTCGCACCGATTTTGGGGAGCGTCTCCGTCTCGAATCGTTTGCAGAACGGACAGAGGTAGTCGGTCCAGTAGTAGATGTCGACCTGAGCGTCGGAGTCGCCCGCAACCGGACGCCCGGCGAGTTCGACGCCGTACCCGGTCGTCGAATCGTTCGTCGCGAACGACGACGGAACGTACTCTCGGCCGCCCGAACCCGAACGGGTCGCGAGATACGCGACACCGCCGCCGAACGCGACCGTGGCTCCGCCGGCGACGAGGGCGCGTCGCCGGGTAATATTGTCCTCAGAGTCCATGACTATACACTAATATGGAGCTATCTGAAGGTGTTTTCGGCTCACGACCGAGAGGAGTCGGTCGCGCGGCACCGATGGTGGACGCGATTGCGAAGACGGCGAGCAGTTGCAGCGCGAACTGTGACCCGTTTTGCCGTGTACCGTACGCGTACGACATCGGACTTCTCGGTCTTCAGTTGGCCGCGCAGTTGTTCGGCCCGAGTTCGAGTTCCTCGACGTCGTCGCCGGGCTGTTCCTTCCCCCAGTTGATCTGCTTGATTTCGTTGTAGTTCGCGGGTTCGTCCGCGAGGCTCTCGACGATGGTCTCGACGAACGCCTCCTCGTCGCCGTCTTCGACGTAGCTCAAGAGCTCGTTCGTCGACTCCGCGCGGAGCTCTCCGAGTTCCGTCGCGAGGGGACGGACCTCCTCGTCGCTGAAGTGGCCGGGGAGGACGACCGTTCCGTCGTCGAGGTCGGTCAGGTCGTCGAGGCTGTCGAACAGCCGACTCGCGGCCGTACGGACAGCGTCTTCGGAGCTATCTTCGAGGTCGGGTCGACCGACGCTCCGGAGGAACAGCGTGTCCCCCGAGAGGAGGGCGTCGCCGTACTCGAAGGAGACGCTTCCGGGCGTGTGACCGGGCGTGTGGCGCACGTCGAGTTCGCGGGAGCCGACTTCGATGGCGTCCCCGTCCGCGAGTTCGGTCACGCGGTCGAGGTCGGCGACGTCCTCGCGGTGGAGGTAGTAGGGGACGTCGAGTTCGCCCGCGAGGCGTCGCGCTCCCGAGACGTGGTCGGCGTGGGCGTGGGTGTCGGTGACGCCGACGATTTCCAAGTCGCGTTCCTCGGCGGCGGCGAGATACTCCTCGACGTACTGCGTCGGGTCGACGACGACGGCTTCGTCGCCGTCGTGGACGAGGTAGGAGACGCAGCCGGTTCCGGGGCGGACGATCTGAACGACGCCGTCGATGTCGAGTTCGTACTGACGGTGGACGCGGCCCCAACCGTTCATGCCGTCGTCGACGGATTCGGCGTCGTACCCGTGTTCGCGCAGGAAGTCAGCGGCGCGCGCGGACGTGACGCCAGCGATACAGACGACGATTATCTCCTCGTCTTCGGGGAGGTCGTCGAGGTGCGCCTCGAGGGTCGAGTAGTCGTAGTCGAGGAGTTCGTCGTAGATGGGCAGGTTGGTGCTCCCGGGAATTTGCCACTCGTCGTACTCCTCCTCTCGTCGAACGTCGAGGACGAACGGGTCCGACTCGTCGTCCGCCACTCGCTGGGCGACCGTCGACGGTTCGTATCCAGTATTGCTCATTACATCCACAACTATGAAGGCGAACCCAGTTAAATGCGTTGGTGATATCGGTCGCTCGACTGATGTATTCGGCCGGTTCGTACTCCGTCAGGTACACGGACGGCGATACGGTTGTGGGAGCGGTTCGGAATCTCGGTTCGAGCCGCGAGATGTCGCGTCGATGTTTCGGTTTATTCACAATACCACGGTCGCCCGGCGGTCGGTTTGGCGCCCGGTCGTGACGCGCGGTACAGACCCGAAATCGGAGCTCCGAACGACAGACGCCGGACGCTGGACGCCGGACGACGCGCTCAGGACGTGGTGAGTCGACACCACGTCCCCGTCCGGTTACCTCTGAGCCGGCAGACGGCGGCGAGGACGACCGCACCGCTGACGAGGACGGCCGCGCCGAAGATGAGGGCGATGCTCACCGTGTTCAGCAGTTCGACGCCGTAGGCGTTCCCGAGTTCCTTCGACGCCACGGCGACGCTCCCCGCGAGCAGCATCGCGGCGAAGTACCCCTTGATGGCGTCTTCGTCGACGAGTTTCGTCGCGCCAGCGCCGATGCGCGCCCCGAGGGCGCTTCCGGCCAGGAGTGCGACGACGACGGGCAGCGAAACCGCGCCGAGCTGTGCGTAGCGGAACGCCCCGAACGCCCCGGAGATGGTGATCTGGAGGATGTCCGTGCCGACGGCGACGGCCGCGGGAACGCCGAGACCGTACATCATCGCGGGCATCAGCAGGAACCCGCCGCCGACGCCGAGGAACCCGGAGAGCACGCCGATGACGAGTCCGACCGCGAAGATGATCGTCCCGGAGACGCGGACGTCACCGCGCAACGTCACCATCGGCGGGATGTGCAGCGACTGCACCCGGTCGGCGAGGTCGCGACCGTCTCCGTCGGCGCCGTCGGTGCTGTACGCGTCGCGCAGCGTGAACAGCCCGACAGTCGCCAGCAGACCGACGTACGCGACGCTGATGATGAGGTCGGCCATCCCGGTCGACTCCAGGAAGAAGACGACACTCTTGCCGCCTTCGATGCCGATAGTCATCGCGACGGTCATGATGACCGCGAGTTTGTAGTCGACCTGTCCGTGGTCGCGGTGGCGGAGCGCGCCGATGACGCTCGTCCCGAAGACGAACGCCAGGCCGCTCCCGACGGCGACCGTCGAGGGATACCCCAGCACCAGAAGCGCCGGCGTCACGAGGAACGACCCGCCCATCCCGAAGAACCCGAACAGGATGCCGATGAGGAGGCCGAAGCCGACGAACACGCCGACCATCGCGAGGCTCAGCCCGAGTAGTTCCATCGTCACTCCCCTCCAATCGCGTCGAGGACCGGTTCGCCGACGACCCTACTGAGTACGCCGTACCCGACGTACAGCGCGATGGCTTCTCCGAGGACGAGTCCGATGGTCGTTATCGCCTCCATCGACCCGCTCAGTGACTCGAATACGAACATTTCACGTGCTCCGATCTGTCTTGGTCTGTCGTTCAGTTACTGTGCAATCTCCATTACGCTCGTTCACCGAGCAAGTGTCTCGAAACATGGGAATCAGTCCGACGCGGTCGGCTCGACGGTCTCGGTCTCGTCGGCGCGAGACGAGCGGACGAACCCTTGTGCGTACGCGCCGAGGAACATCCCCAGTATCGCCCACAGGATGGTGACGTTCCCGAGGCCGACGCTCGCGTAGGCTGCGCCGGGACAGATCCCCGAGATACCCCAACCGACGCCGAAGATGACCCCGCCGACGGGGACGTTTCGGTCCATCGTCTTCAGCCGGCGGGTGTAGCCGCGGCCGGTGAGCGGGGCGCGGTCGAGATAGTTCGTGGCGACGAAGAACGTCAGCCCGGAGACGACGGCAGCGCCGCCCATCACGAACACGAGGCCGAAGTCTTCGAACTGGAGGAAGTCCAGCACGATTTCGGGTTTCGCCATCCCGCTGAGGCCGAGTCCGAATCCGAACACCAGCCCGCCGAGGAGGATGACGAGCGTGAACGCGAGTCCGCGTCCGTCGTCGGTGTCGGCGCTCATGGCGTCACCCCCAGCGCGGCGACGACCTGCGCGGTCCCGATGGCGACGGCCATGAACGTCGCGACGTTCACGAGCGAGGTCTCCGAGAGCGAGCCGATACCGCAGACGCCGTGTCCGGAGGTACAGCCCTTCCCGACGCGCGTCCCGACGCCGACGAGGAAGCCGCCGCCGAGCAGTCGCCACCACTGGACCTGGGTCGTCCAGCCGAACTCGCCGAAGGCGAGCGCGTACGCGGCGGCACCACCGACGATACCGAGCGTGAACACGACCCGCCAGTCGCGGGAGGTGACGTACTTCGTCTGGTTGAACCGGGAGACGTTCGAGACGTACGACAGCGTCGACTCGAGGAACGTACTCGCACCCGCGATGATACCCGTCCCGAGGTAGATGGTCGCGACGCCGAGTCCGATGAACAGGCCACCGACGGCGTACTGTGCGACGCCCCGCGGGAACAGGTCCGCGAACGCGAGCAGCGAAAATGTCGTCAAACTCATTGTGTCGTTGTAGCTCTCATCGAGTGTAGTCGGTCGTCGCCGCGTCGTCGTCGTCGATGCGCCTTTCGAGTGTCTTCGGGATGACCGATGTCACATCCGTCTCCGACTCGGGGGATGCGTGATTCATCTGTGCGCTCCAGTACCGCCTCGTCGCACATAAGAGTTCCCATAGAATTTCAGTAGTCATACAATACCATTTCTCGGATTATGGCGTCATGTGCGAGCATACGCGCCGAAGCGTATCACGAGGGCGAACCGGGCGGATACGGTCGTGCGTGTGATTTCCAATAATCGACACACTTTTTAGGAACAGGTGAGTATTGTGGGCCAAGCCCAATACAGAACGGGCAGATAGAGAATGAGTTCGGAATACACAGTCACCGAGACACTCGACGTGAAAGGCGAATCGTGCCCGATGCCGGTCGTGAAGACGAAGGGAGCCATCGACGGCCTGAGCGAGGGCGACGTCCTGGAGGTCCTCGCGACGGACTCCGGCAGCATGAGCGACATCGCGGGATGGGCGGAGACGACCGACGGCGTCGAACTCCTCGACCAGGAAGACGGCGGCGACGTGTTCAGACACTACGTGCGCAAGACCGAGTAATCATGAGTACGGAAACACCCGAGAGCTCCGAGACGAAAACGGTCGCCGACCCGGTCGACGTTCCCGAGGACGCCTCGGTGGCCGAGCTCGCGGCCGAGGTAGAGGAGCTACGCGAGGAGCTCGCAGACCTGAGAGCCGAGGTCGGCGACGACCAGAAATCGATGGTCATCGTCTCGACGAAGGGGACGCTCGACATGGCGTACCCGCCGCTCATCCTCGCGTCGACGGCGGCGGCGTTCGGCTGGGACGTCACCGTCTTCCACACGTTCTGGGGGCTCGACATCCTCCACGAGGAGAAGTCGAAGAATCTCAAGCTCTCGGCGGTCGGCAACCCGAGCATGCCGATGCCGAACGCCATCGCGTCGCTTCCGGGCATGGACTCGATGGCGACGAAGATGATGAACAAGAAGATCGCCGACAACGGGACGGCGACCATCGAGGAACTCATCGAGGTGTCGCTCGACCAGGGCGTCGACCTGCAGGCGTGTCAGATGACCATCGACCTCATGGACTACGACGAAAACGACTTCTACGACGGCGTCACCACCGGCGTCGGGGCCGCGACGGCTCTACAGCGCATGGCCGACGCGGACGTCCAGTTGCTAGTTTGAGCCGGATAGAGCGACGAACACACATCCAACGGATTCGAACAACATGAGCTACACGACGAAAACGCAAGTGAGCGGCTCGTTCGACGACGTCGTCGAGCAGACCGTCAGCGCGCTCGAAGACGAGGGGTTCGGCGTCCTCTGTGATATCGACGTCCGAGCGACGTTCGAGAAGAAACTCGACGAACAGTTCCGGAACTACCGCATTCTCGGCGCGTGCAACCCGCAACTCGCGCACGAAGGGTTGAACGACGAAATCGAACTCGGGGCGTTGCTCCCGTGTAACGTCATCGTCTACGAGGACGACGACGGAACGGTCACGGTGAGTGCGGTCGACCCGGCGCGACTCGTCGGCATCGCCGGCAATCCCGACCTCGACCCTATCGCCGACGAGGTCTCGACTCGGTTCGAGCGCGTTCTCGACTCGCTGTGAGCGTAGTTCGTTCCACCCGACTCACGCGGGCACCGCTTCCAGCGGCGGTACAACCATTTTCCTCCAGCAGCGAGAGAGACACTAAATGACTGATTCAGAGTCGAACCCCGACGCCGACGAGCGCGCAGACGCCCAGAGAGACGGCTACGACCACGACGAGTCGTTCGACGCGGCGAGCGAGGAGGCTCGGACGATGGGCCGCGGCTTCTTCGAGGAGTCCAGCGCCCCCGGGTCGGCGATGGCGCACCTCTACCGTGGCGAGATTCACCGGATGAAACTGTGGCGCGAGCGACTCGACCACACCTCGAACTGGGCGGTGACGCTCATCGCAGCCATCCTCACCTTCGCGTTCTCCGGTTCGGACCGCCCCCACTCGGTCATCCTCGTCGGCGTCGTGATGGTGACGGTGTTTCTCGTCATCGAAGCCCGCCGGTACCGGGGCTACGACATGTGGCGTTCGCGGGTGCGGATGCTCCAGCGGAACGTGTTCGCGTACTCCTTAGACCCGTCTCAGGGTATCGAGGACCCCGACTGGCGGCCGCGGCTCTCCCGCGATTACCGCGAACCTCGCGTGAAAATCTCCTACGAGGAGGCTATCGCCCACCGTCTGCGTCGGGTGTACCTCCCGATCTTCACCGTGTTGCTCGCGGCGTGGCTGTTCCGCACTGTCGTCACGTCCGGAACACAGCCGTGGCCCGCGAGTGCCTCGATAGGACCGGTATCGGGGACGCTTACCACGGGAGTCGTCGTCGCGTTCTACCTGGCGCTCGTCGCGGTCACGTTCCGCCCGCGCGTCTGGCAGGCGACCGGCGAACTCCGACGGAGCGAAATCGGCGCGTGGGACGACATCAAGTGAGCAGTTCCGGGACGGCGTCAGCAGGCGGGACGGCGGGCGAGTCGGCGGTCGGTCACGAACACAAGCGGTTTGTGGCCGACTGACCAAACGATCAGCGATGCAAGCCGACGAGATCGACCCGCAGGCGCAGGCTGCGGTCGCACGCCAGGACCGATTTCCGCTCCCGCACAGCCGCCGCGGGCTGAAGTTCCTCCGTCTCGTCTCCCGGCCGATAACGTGGATTCAGAACCGGAACCCGCCGAACGTCGGCGCGACCGTCGACCGAACGATTCCCGGCCCCGCCGGCGAACTCGATGCTCGCCTGTACCTCCCGGAAGGTGACGGACCCGTCCCGACGGTCGTGTTCTTTCACGGCGGCGGGTTCGTCCTCGGGAGCATCGGCACGCACGACTGGCTCTGCAGACAACTCACGCGCGAAAGCGGCTGCGCCGTCCTCTCGGTCGATTACCGCCTCGCACCCGAACATCCCTTCCCCGCGGCGGTCGAGGACGCCTACGCCGCCGTCGAGTGGGCGGCGGAGCACACGGACGCGCTCCGCGGAACCGGCGATATCGCCGTCGCTGGCGACTCCGCCGGCGGGAATCTCGCCGCCGTCACGGCGCTCGTGGCCGCCGAGAACGACGGCCCGGAACTCGCTCACCAACTCCTCATCTACCCCGCCGTCGGCATCGACGAGGGCCAACGGTCCGTTCGAGAGAACGCCGGAATCGTCCTCAGCGAAGCCGACATGGAGTGGTTCGGCGACTGCTACTACGGGAGCGACATCCACCGGCGGAACCCGTACGCAGACCCGACGAACGCCGCCGACGTCTCCGGTGTCGCACCCGCGACGGTCGTCACTGCCGGATTCGACCCGCTCCGAGACGGCGGCAAGGCATATGCCGAACAGCTCGTCGGCGACGGGGTTCCGACGCGCTACGAGAACTACGACGCTATGGTCCACGGCTTCATGACGATGCGCGACGTCGACCGGGCCCACGAAGCGATTTCGGACGTCGCTGGGGACGTGGTGGACGCACTCGGTGTCCGGTGAACCAAAATCGCCGCTTCCGCGGCCGCAGGCACCTGACGAGTTTCGTAACTACACCTACCGGTTCCCCTCCATAGCCTCCGCGTCGACGACCCGACCGAGGAACAAGACGGCGTCCGTGGGACGGTCCCGGATGCAGAACAGGAACGGTCGGTCGAACCGCAGTTCGCCCCAGTCCGGCGGCATGGATTCGACCATCACGACGGCCGTGGAAGCCGCGGCCTCGGTGCCCTCCTCGTCGACGGAGACGAACGTTTTGTGGGCCACCTGGTCGATCCGGAGATCGCCGCCATCTCCTTCGGCCATCCCGCCGAAGTCGGCGCTCCCCTCGAACGCTACCGGCATGCCGAGGTCTCGCAGCGTCTTCGAGAGGTTGGCTTCCGTCTCGAACTCGAACTTCGGAAGTACCAGATCACCAGCAGCGTCGCTCAACTCGTCGAAGATACCGAACAGTCGGTCGGCATCGAGATTCTGTTCGACGGCCTCGAACTCGCCCTCGTCGGGGAGAATCAACACCATCGAGACCTCCCCGCCGACGTACGGCAGTTCGATGGCCTGAGCGTCGGGTATGGACGCGTAGTTCGTCCGGAGGTTCTGGTGCATCATCGGGACGGTCGAATCGGTCCCATCCAGCCCGGTGAACGCGCCGTCTTCGGTGTCTTGGGGGTCGAACTCGAACTGCCAACTCGCCATGAAATAGATGGCGTTCGTGAGGACGAGAACCGTCGCGGGGGTGAGCGAACCCGGTTGCAACAACCCTTCGATACGGTCGTTGGTCGCGTCGGCGACCCAGTCGTTGATTCGCTCGCGCTCTCCGTCGGGGTCGTCGACGAAGTCGCTCCGGCGGAGGCCCGCAGCGTAGTGCTCCTCCAACAGGGCGAGGTAGTCCTCGTCGAAGGGGAAGTCCTCCCGACCCCAAAGCGCGTTAGCCACTGCGAGTTGGAAGGCGTCGACTTCCTCACCGTTCGTCCGGTCCTCGGTCGTCTCTCGCTCGTCGAGGGCGGCCCGAACGTCGGCGAAGGCCGGATGGAGCTCCTCGCCCAGCGTGTAGTGGAGGGTCTCTTCCATCTGCTTGCGAGTCTCACCGCGGGCACCGGCGTACGTCATCGCGAGCGCCGCCGAGACGCTGTACGGGGACAGAAACAGGTTCGTCTCCTTCTCCGAGGCGAGGTGTTTGTGGAGGTCGAAGGCGAACGCCGCGTTACCAGCGGCGAGGGCGGCCAATCGTTCGTCGTCGACGTCGGGCTCGCCGGTCGGCGGTTCGTCGCCCGACGGTTCATCGGTTGGCGTCTCCGTCGGTGTATCGACCGGCGTCTCGGCTCCTGACGGCGTCTGCTCGCCGTCGGTGCAACCTGCGAGCGTCGCAGCAGCGAGCACTCCCGACAGCGTCAGGACCTTTCGTCGGTTCATGTTCGCTCGCCTCATTCAAACGTGCAATTAAATGTCTTCTGTTGAGGAGATGCCCGTCTTGAATCGCAGTCGAGGGGGAGGACTACAGTTCCACGACTGTTCAAACCGCCTCGGATATCACAACAGAAAGCCCGACCGCAACCCAGATAGTACCGAGGACGACCAGCGGAAGCGAACCTCCATCCGGAGGTAGCACGTCGCTCTCACAGATACTCGGTGAACGCCGTGGCGAGTTTTTCCTCAGCGCGTCTGAGATGGTGTTCTGCGGTCCGACGACCCACACCGACCGCGTCCGCAATCTCCGCCGTCGTCGTACCGCGCGGTATCTCGTAGTACCCGTGCTCGTACGCGGTGAGAAACACCTCTCGCTGTCGTTTCGAGAGGTCCGGGAGGAGCGCGCTCGCCGAGAGCACGGGCGTTTCTGACTTCACCGACGTCAGTTCCTGTTTCGACTCGACCGTCACGTCGTGGTCCGCCGAGATATCGGCGTACAACGTCGTCAGGTTCGCCGGGTCCAACGCGAGCACGCGGACGACTTTCGCGCCGCGTTCGTACCGAAGCGGCGGGAGGAGGAGACAACCGTTTACGGCGATGTGACGTTCGATGTAGTCGTCCCGATACTCTTTCAGACACGCCTCGGTGACGATGGTCCGGTCGTCGCCGTTTTCGATTCGCTCGTGAACGCCGACCGTCGATTCGACGTGGTCGACGACGTCGGACTGCCGGTCGCCTTCGACGTGAAGTAAGTCGCAGTGGTCGTTACACCACAGTTCGATTCGAGTGTCGTTTCCCGCCGTCGCACTCGCGTACGGACTGTCGCTCCGGATTCGGAACACCGCCTTGTGCATCGTCTCGCAGTCGTGCTCCGTATTTAAATCCCTTTCCGCACGGACAGCCCAAACTATGGGGTCTACTCGTCTGTGGTATACGTATACATGGTCAAACACCACTCCGGAGACGAAGCGACGGACGACATCGGCGCGCCGTCGTCGCAGTGGCTCGACTACCAGGGTGCGCCGACGGGAACGGATATCGAGTGCGAAGGGTGGCGACAGGAGGCCGCCCTCCGCATGCTCAACAACAACCTCGACCCCGAAGTCGGGGAGAAACCCGAGGAGCTCGTGGTGTACGGCGGCACCGGCCGAGCGGCCCGCAGTTGGGACGCCTACGACGGTATCCTCTCGGAGCTCCGGACGCTCGCCGACGACGAGACGCTGCTCGTCCAGTCGGGGAAGCCGGTCGGCCGATTCACGACCCACGAACGCGCCCCGCGAGTACTAATCGCGAACTCGAACCTCGTCGGCGCGTGGGACAACTGGGCGCACTTCCACGAACTCGAATCGAAGGGGCTCATCATGTACGGACAGATGACCGCCGGGTCGTGGGCGTACATCGGAACCCAGGGCATCGTCCAGGGGACGTTCGAGACGCTGGCCGAGGCGGCCCGGCAACACTTCCCCGACCGCGAGGGATTGCGGGGGACGATCACGGTCACCGCCGGTCTCGGCGGGATGGGCGGGGCGCAGCCGCTGGCCGTGACGATGAACCACGGCGTCTGCATCGCCGCCGAAGTCGACGGGAATCGAATCGACCGGCGCATCGAGACGGAGTACTGCATGGAGAAGACCGACGACCTCGACGAGGCCGTCGAACTGGCCGAGAGAGCCGCCGAAAACGGCGAACCGCTTTCCATCGCCGTCCACATGAACGCCGCCGATATGTTCGACGGGCTGCTCGAGCGCGAGTTCGTCCCGGACCTCGTCACCGACCAGACGAGCGCGCACGACGAACTGGAAGGCTACTACCCGTCGGGCTACACCGTCGAAGAGGCCGACGCGTTGCGCGAGGAGGACCCCGAACGGTACGTCGAAGCGAGCCTCGACACGATGCAACGACACGTCGAGGGCATCCTCGCCATGCAGGAACGAGGAGCAGTCGCCTTCGAGTACGGCAACAACATCCGCGGACAGGTCCAGACCCATCGCGGAATGGAGAACGCGTTCGACTTTCCGGGGTTCGTCCCGGCGTACATCCGGCCGCTGTTCTGCCGCGGGAAGGGGCCGTTCCGCTGGGTCGCGCTCTCCGGCGAGGAGGCGGACATCCATCGGACCGACCGAGCGGTGAAGGAACTGTTCCCCGAGAAGGAGATGCTGCACCGCTGGATAGATCTCGCACAGGAGCAGGTGTCGTTTCAGGGGCTGCCGAGTCGCGTCTGTTGGCTCGGCTACGAGACCGACGACGAGGGGCTGACCGAGCGTGCGCGGTTCGCGCTCGAAATCAACGAACTCGTCGCCGACGACGAGATTGCAGCGCCGGTCGTCGTCACGCGCGACCACCTCGACGCCGGCAGCGTCGCCAGCCCGAATCGCGAGACCGAGGCGATGCGCGACGATTCCGACGCGATTGCGGACTGGCCGATTCTCAACGCCTTGCTCAACTGTGCGGCCGGTGCCGACATCGTGAGCGTCCACGACGGCGGCGGCGTCGGCATCGGCAACTCGCTGCACGCCAACAACCACGTCGTCCTCGACGGCTCAGCCCTCGCCGCCGAGAAGGCCGAGCGCGTCTTCACGACGGACCCCGGCATGGGTATCGTCCGCCACGTCGACGCCGGCTACGAAGACGCAGTAGCGGAGGCGGCGGCGTCAGGCGTCCACATCCCGATGCGGGAGGACCGATGAGTAGCCTGACCGAATCAACCGCCTGGTCGGGTACGTCGTCGGACCCCGCGGACGAACAGTTCGGCGATATCGTCGAGCGCGCGGACCTCGAAAGCGCAGACGCGTACGACGCCGTGCTCGTCGGGGAACCGTACGACGGCGCGGTCATCTCCCGACCCGGTGCCGCTGAGGGCCCGTCGGCTATCAGAGAGGCGCTGGCGACCGTGAAGACCCATCACTTCGACGCGGGGGCCGTCGAGAGCGTCGCCGACCTCGGCGACGTCGAGGTTCCAGCAGGGTCGGTCGCAGAGGTGCAAGACGCCATCCGGAGCGTTACCGAGACAGTTCACGAACTCGACGCCCTCCCTGTGTTCCTCGGCGGCGACAACTCGGTGACTGTCCCGAACGTCGCGCCGTTGCTCGAAGATGCGAGCGTCGGCGTCCTCAACGTCGACGCGCACCTCGACGTTCGAGAAGTTCGAGACGGACCGACGAGCGGGACACCCTACCGCCAGTTAGGCGAGGCCGGCCTCGACGCGTACGCTTGCATCGGTGCTCGGCACTTCGAGACCAGTTCGGTGTATCACGACTACGTCCGCGAGAACGGCGGCACCGTCGTGACGGCGGAGGAAGTCGCAGACGACGTCGTCGCGGCCGTCGACCGAGCGCTCTCCGGGCTCGGTTCGGTCGACCGACTCTACTGTAGCGTCGATATCGACGTTCTCGACGCGACGTACTGCGGATGTAGCGCACCGACGCCCGGCGGTCTCCTTCCGCGAGAACTGTTCCGACTCGTCCGCCTCGTCGGTTCCGACGAGCGAATCGCGGGCTTCGAACTCGTCGAATGTGCCCCCTCGCTCGACGCCCAGGGGCGGACCGTCGACGCCGCCGCCCGGACGGTTGCGCACTTCCTCTCGGGGTGGTCTTCGTGACCGACCTCGTCGTCTACGACGCATCGCAAGTCGTGACGCCGACCGACGACAGCGAACTGGAGACGGTTCGCGACGGCGCGGTCGCTGTCGACGATGGCGTGGTCGTCGCAATCGGACCGACAGAGGAGGTCGTTCGAGAGCACCCTCCGGAGAACGCGACGACGGCTATCGACGCCTCCGAGAAGACGGTGTTGCCGGGCTTCGTCGACCCGCACACCCACGCGCTGTTCGCCGGCGACCGCGCCGACGAGTTCTCCGCGAAGCTCGAAGGCGCGACCTATCAAGAGATTCTCGCGGAAGGGGGCGGCATCCTGCGGACCGTTCGAGCCGTGCGTGAAGCCGCTCGGGACGAACTCGTGGAGAACCTCCTCCGGCAGTTCGACGTGATGCTCGCCCACGGGACGACGACGATCGAGGTGAAATCCGGCTACGGACTCGACGTCGAGACGGAGGTGAAGATGCTCGAAGCCATCGGCGAAGCGGGCGACCGCCACCCGATAGACGCGGTCGCGACGTTCATGGGCGCCCACGCGGTGCCGGAGAACACCGACGCCGACAGCTACGTCGACCACGTCGTCGAAGAACAGATTCCCGCCGTCGCCGAGCGCGGCCTCGCGGAGTTCTGCGACGTGTTCTGCGAGGCCGGCGTCTTCTCGGTCGACCAGTCCCGGCGCGTCCTCGAAGCCGGGCGGGAGCGCGGCCTGAAGCCGAAGATTCACGCAGACGAGTTCGAACGGCTCGGCGGCGCGCAGTTGGCGTCCGAACTCGGAGCCACGAGCGCAGACCACCTCCTGCAGTCGACGACTGAGGACGTCTCGGCGCTCGGCGACTCGGGCGTGACGCCCGTCCTGCTGCCGGGAACCGCGTTCGCGCTCGCGACCGACTACGCCGACGCGGACGCGTTCGAGAGAGCGGATATCCCGGTCGCCATTGCGACCGACTGCAACCCGAACTGCTTCTCGCAGAGTATGGAGTTCGCCATCGAGCTCGCCTGCAACGGCATGCGGATGTCGCCCGCCTCGGCCGTCCGCGCGGCGACGAAGACGGCCGCCGCGGCGCTCGACCGAACGGACGGGGCAGGCACGCTCCAGAGAGGGGCGCCCGGCGACCTGGTCGTCGCCGACGTGCCCGACTTCGAGCACCTTCCGTACAACTTCGGCGTGCGGAACGTCGAGACGGTCGTCAAGGGCGGGGAGGTGGTCCGCCGTGACTGACGCTCCCGTCGTCGTCGACGGCGAGTCACTCACGCCGGAGGCCGTCGAACGCGTCGCGCGGAAGGGAGCGACCGTCCGTGTCCCCGAGAGCGCCCGCGAGCGCGTCCGAAAGTCTCGCGAACGCATCGTCGATATCGTCGACTCCGGTCAGGCCGTCTACGGCGTGAACACCGGCTTCGGCGAACTCGTGCAGGAGCGCATTCCCGGAGACGACATCGAGGCGCTCCAGCAGAACCTCGTCCGGAGTCACGCCGCCGGAACCGGCCGCGAACTCGACGACGAGGAGGTTCGGGCGATGCTCGTCACCCGACTCAACGCGCTCGTGAAGGGGTACAGCGGTGTCCGAGAGCGAATCGTCGACGTCCTGTCGAGGATGTTGAACGAGGGCGTTCACCCCGTGGTGAAAGCCAAGGGGAGTCTGGGTGCGAGCGGCGACCTCGCACCGCTGGCGCACCTCGCGCTCGTCGTCACCGGTGAGGGCGAAGCCACGGTAGACGGAGAGCGGCTTCCCGGCGACGAGGCCCTCGCGCGGAAGAACCTTGAACCGGTGACGCTCCGCGCGAAGGAGGGACTGGGGCTCATCAACGGGACGCAGTTGACCGTCGGGCTGGCCTCGCTCGTGGTCTGCGACGCCGAGCGGGCGATGCGTGCTGCGGACATCGCCGGCGCGATGACCACGGAGGCGACGATGGGGACGACGGCGAGTTCACACTCCAGCATCCAGCGCGTTCGACCCCATCGAGGACAAGCCGAAAGCGCGAAGAATATCCGTCGGCTCACTCGGGACTCCGAGATCGTCGAGTCGCACCGCAACTGCGACCGGGTGCAGGACGCGTACTCGATTCGCTGTCTCCCGCAGGTTCACGGGGCGGTTCGAGACTCGATTCGACACCTCCGGACGGCCGTCGAGACGGAGCTCAACAGCGCGACGGACAACCCGCTCGTGTTCGCCGCCGACGAAGCGGACGACCGGGCCAGCGGCACCGAAGCGGCCGCCGTCCTCTCCGGCGGTAACTTCCACGGACAGCCGCTGGCGCTGCGGCTGGACTACGTCACGAGCGGCCTCTCCGAGTTGGCATCGATCTCCGAGCGGCGAGTCGACCGGATGCTCAATCCCAACGTCCAGGAAGCGCACCTCCCCCCGTTTCTGACCGAACAGAGCGGTCTTCGTTCGGGATACATGATCGCGCAGTACACCGCCGCCGACCTCGTGAGTACGAACCGTTCACAGGGGCGGCCGTCCACGGACAACATCCCCGTCAGCGGAAATCAGGAGGACCACGTCAGCATGAGCGCGCAGAGCGCGTACGTCGCCCGAGAGACCGTCGAGTCGACGATGTGCGTCGTCGGCATCGAACTGGCCTGCGCGGCGCAGGCGCTCGATTTTGCGGGCGACCGAACTCCGGGTGTCGGAACGCAAGTCGCTCACGAGACGATTAGAGAGCATCTCGCGCACCTCGACGACGACCGGCCGATCCACCGGGACATGGAGGCGATGGCGGAGATTCTTCGTTCCGATGCGTTACTCGAGAACGTGGAGGCGGCGCTCGACGCGACGCTCGAGTGACCATCTCAGTATTCTTACCTTGCGACTGAGACGGCGTACACACCACCTCGATTCAGAGTGTCGTCGTACGTAGTAAGTGTACCACGGTGTGTTGTGCTGGAAATCAATCGGCACATACGGCCCTCTCAACGTGAATATATGGGTGAATCACGGAAAGTCAAGGAGAAAGCCCTGTGCTTTAGCGCGGGGATGAATCCGACACTACCTTTCACGAACCACCGTCGATAGCACAGCCTGATATTCCAACCGTTTCTTAAGATAGCGCACTCGATTACAGTTGTACTGGTCATGGTGACTGTCACCGCGAAGTTCCACAACCCATCCCTCTCACGGCGGAAAGAGTGGCAACAGGGCACTCGCCTCTATCGTGACACCAAGCAGTTCTGCATCGACGGATGGGAAAACGCTGACTTCGGGAAATCTGTGACCACAGCCAGCATTGACAACGACCTCTACTCGGCCATTCAGAACCAAGCCATTCGAGAGGCGAAATCCGACCACAACAAAGACGGAGAAGTTCGCTACCGAGAGAGTCAACCGTTCGCCGTCAACAACCAGAATTGGGAAATCGACACGACCGAGAACGGCACAGTCGTCGTCGGGTTTCCGTGTGTCTCTCAATGGTGGTACACGCCTATCGAAGTGTACGACGACATTGCCGACCCTGTAGACCGACTGGTTGAGGGTGACGCGAAGAAGACTCGGCTACAGGTCTACCGTCGTGGTGACGACTGGTACTGTACGTTCAACATCAAGTACGACGCCGACACGTCGGGTGAGACGCCCATCGGTGTCGATATTGGTGAACGGCACATCCTCGCTGTGACGGCCTACGGCGAGGACGAGTCGATGCTGGTGTCTGGTGGTGAGGCGAAGTATGTTCGACGCAAATATCGTTCCCTACGCGATTCGCTTTCGGAAGCGGGTGCGCTTCGCGCACGCAACCGTGTGGGTGACAAAGAACAGTGTCGAATCAAGGACTTGAACCACAAACTCTCTCGTCGCCTCATCACGTTCGCGGAACAGTTCGAGAACCCAGTCATTCGGATGGAAGACCTCAAAGGTATCCGCGAGAACAGTTCGTGGTCGGGCGTTCACTCGTGGCATTACCACCAACTTCAACAATTCATCACGTACAAAGCTGAACGCGCTGGTATTCGCGTTGAAAAGGTCGATGCGTACCACACGAGTCAGCGATGTTCGGATTGTGGTTCGATGGGAACCCGTGATGGCGACCACTTTTCGTGTTCGGAGTGCAGTCGTGGACGCCACGCAGACCTGAACGCTTCGGAGAATATCGCACAACGGGAGGGTGAACCATGCACGGCGTAACAGTTCGGCTGACGCGAACCGTGCTACCTCGCGGGCTGAAGAACCCGCCGTCGTTGACGCCCGCTGTATGCGGGGAGGAAGGTCCCTTTGACAGGGCTATACGCGCTGAAAAGCACACCATTGGTCACAACTTGGTGGCGACCTTCGACGGGTCACGCGAAAGCGTACTTGAACCCCGAGGAAACGCGCAACCTGAATATCCACTTCGTGGAATCCTCGCCCTTTAGGGCGGGGAGGATGTCAATGGACTGGTTTGATAGCCTCGACCGTCGCAGAGACGACGTAGTCGCTGACATCGTGGTCGTCATCCCACTCGCTGATGAACTCCTTGCTCTCTTCTTTCGACTCAATCTGAATTTGCTCGAAGCCTGCAGCAGACAGTATTTGCTCGAGTTCCGAGACCGGTGATGCGCCGGCGACACAGGACGCGACAGACTCCGGGTCACCACGAACATCGTCCGGTAACTCAGCGGTCAACACAACGTCAGAGATCGCGAGTCGACCACCTGGCTGAAGCACGCGATAAGCTTCGTCGAACACCTGCTGTTTGTCCGGGGAGAGATTCACCACACAGTTCGAGATAACGACGTCTACAACCTCATCAGCGATGGGTAGGTGTTCGATCTCACCGAGGCGGAACTCGACGTTCGTCGCGTTGTTTTTCTCGATGTTATCTCTGGCTTTCTCTATCATCTCCGGGGTCATGTCGACGCCGATGACGCGTCCCGTGTCCTCGACCTTTCGGGCTGCGAGGAAGCAATCGAAACCAGCACCGGACCCGAGGTCGAGCACGGTTTCACCGGACTGGAGGGAGGCGATAGCAGTCGGATTTCCACAGCCAAGGCCCAGGTTTGCTCCCTCAGCGACAGTCGTCGTCTCACTCTCCGAATATCCGAGTTGGCTGTTCAGTCCGCTTTGGCCGTCACGACAGCTGTCTGATGCGCTACAGCAACTCGACTCTTCGCTCGCAATCTGGGCATATCGTCGACGGACTGCACGACGTTGTTCATCGGGAGCCAATCCGGACGATCGGTTCTGTTCACTCATTGGACTCACCTCTGGTCTCGTCGAGCGTGTTCAGAATGGCTTCTGTCCGTGGGGTCGCTGCGTAGTATCGCCAGCGGCCCTCTTTGCGGCGTGAGACGAGGCCGGCAGAATAGAGTCGCGAGAGCGCTTGGCTGACTGCGCTTTGGCTGACACCGAGGGCGGGTTCAAGTTCGCAAACGCATACGCCACCGTCGCTGTCCGCGATGAGTCTGAGTGCTTCGTACCGGGTGTCGTTTCCGAGCGCCGAGAGGAGTTGGACATCTGTGGCGAGTTCTGACTCAGTGAGGGTGTGAGCTGCAGTGCAACACGCTCCATCGGCGTTGCGTGTCTCGTTCTTCTCGGGGGATGACGATTGGTGGCTCATTTTAGTATATGCTAATATTAGAGCCGGCTAATATAGATGTTTCGCGGCCTTCGACTACTACACGTCTGCTCGAGACAGCGGTAGCGAAGTACTCCCTCACACCGGAGCCGCCGAACGACGGCGAGTAGGGCGGGGGAGTTCACACCGGTTTTCGCCCATCTTTTGGTTTTCCTGACGACACCGCTCAGTCGACCCGGTTCACCAGGTCGGAGTCGGCTCCTCCCTCGTCGAGTCGGTCGAGGTTCTCGGCGAGGATGTCGGCGACGCGCTCGAAGTAGTGCGGCGTGTACCCGGCGACGTGGGCGGTGACGTACGCGTTTCCGAGCGACCAGAGCGGGTGGTCGCCGGGTAGCGGTTCGGGGTCGGTCACGTCGAGGGCGGCCGCGCGGAGGTCGCTCTTCCTGAGGGCGGTCACGAGCGCGTCCGTCTCCACGACCGGACCGCGAGCGATGTTGACGAGGACAGCGCTCGGCGGGAGCGCAGCGAGCGCGTCCGCGTCGACGAGTCCCCGTGTCGTCTCGGTCAGCGGACACGCCAGCACCAGAAAGTCCGTCCCGACCAGCGCGTCCGAGAACTCGTCGAAGCCGTACACCTCGTCGGTGGGGCCGCCCTTCTCCGGCGTGTAGCGGACGCCGACGGTCTCCACGTCGAACCCGGAGAGCCGCTCGACGACTGCGCTTCCGATGGCGCCGAGTCCGACCACGCAGACGCGTGAGCCCCGTAACTCGCCGAACGCCTGGAAGTGACGCCACTCGCTGCGCTCGTCGCGTCGAAGCCCCTCGTCGAGTCGGCGGGTGATCGCGAGCATCCATCCGATCACGTGCTCGGCGATGTTCGGTCCGTGGACGCCCGAGGCGTTCGTCACGGCGACGCCCCGTTCTCGGAACGCCTCCATGTCGAGTCGGTCGACGCCTGCGGAGGTGCACGCGAACAGGCGTAGCTCCTCGGCGCGGTCGAGGAGGTCGGACTCGAGGTCGCCGCCGACGATTATCTCCGCATCCGACATTAGCTCGCGCTCGGCGCGCGCCGACTCCGCCAACGCGACGGTGCGGTCGTCGACGCGCTCTCGAATCGCCGCGGCGCACTCTTCGGCCGGAATACCGTGTGCCGTGTGGTTCAAAACCACGATGTCTGCCATGGACGCCCATCGGAGTCGGCTTACAAATGTCCGCGGGTCGGCCGGACGCCGTCCGGAGCCGTCTCACCGCGTCGCGTCGAGGTCGTCACCGTCCGTCGACGCGGTCGCAGGGGAACGCGAGCACGTGCGAAACCATCCACCGCGTGGGCGACTCACTGCTGGACCGGGTATCGGCGTGCGAGCGACCCGGCGGGATTCGCAGCGAACCGCGCACTCATTGTCGGAGCCTGTGAACGGACGGTCGACCACCTCAATGCGCTGGCACTACCGACATTCGGTGCTCGCTCTCTGTATGTTCGCGTTCCTCGTGACGTACTTCGCGCGGCTGGCGATCAGCCCGGTGATTCCACTCATCACCGCGGAGTTCGAGGTCACGAACACGGCCATCGGGATGGCGCTGACGGGGATGTGGCTCACCTACGGTCTCGCACAGTTCCCGAGCGGTATTCTCGCCGAGCGGTTCGGCGAGCGCCGGGTGATACTCGTCTCCGTGGGCGGAACCGTGCTGATGGGGCTGCTGCTCGCACTCGCTCCGGTGTTCCCGCTGTTCGTCGCCTCCACCGTGGCTCTCGGAGCGGTCGCGGGACTCCACTACAGCGTCGCAACGACGCTCCTGTCCCGGACGTTCGACGACGTCGGCCGCGCGGTCGGAATCCACTCCGTCGGCGGCCCGTTGGCGGGACTGGTCGCGCCCGTCGCGGCCGCGTGGGTCGGGTCGCAGTACGGCTGGCGCCCCGCGGTCGCGCTCGCGGCGGTCGTCGGCGTGCCGGTGTTCGCGCTGTTCGCGTGGCGCGTCCGCCCAACGCCGCCACGACACCCCGGCCAGCGCATGCGCGAGCGCTTCGAACTCGGTTCGCTGACGGCGCTCGTGTCGCGACCGCCTATCGTGTTCACGCTGTTCATCGCCGCGCTCGGGACGTTCGTCGCCCAGGGCCTGCTGTCGTTTCTCCCGACGTTCCTCATCGAGACGCGAGGGACGACGGCGACGGTCGCCGGAGTCGCGTTCTCGGCGTTCTTCGTCGTTCGCGGCGGCGGTCAGATCGTCCTCGGCGAGCTCTCGGACCGTCTCGGCCGCGATTTCGCGCTCGGCGTGTCGATGTTCGCCGGAGGTGCGGGTCTCCTCCTACTCGTCGTCGCCCCCGGTCGCGTCGTGGCCGGCGTCGCGATCCTGTTGGCCGGAATCGGGTCGAGTTTCTTCGCGGCGCTCGATCCTCGCTTCATCGACAACCTCTCCGAGGCGGAGCGCGGCGCGGGCTTTGGACTCGTCCGCACGGTGTACACCATGCTCGGGTCGAGTGGGTCGGTCGGAGTCGGACTCCTCGCGGACACTTACGGTTGGGAGACGGCGTTCACGGTGCTCGCCGGGCTGTTTCTGATAACGACCGCTACGATCGCCGTCAACTCGGCGTTCGAATTGGGTTACTGACGGAGGATTCACAGCACAGTAGGCCCCGGTTGTCACGCCTGAGCCCGTAATCGCGATTGTGAGGTGTCTCGGGGGCAAGGCCCCGAGGCATCACCGTCTTGTCCCGCATCGCCACCGCAGGCGAATTTAAGCGGCACAGTTGTTCGGACCCAGTTCGAGTTCGGTCGCCTCGCCCTCGTCGTCGACGGTCTCTCTACCGGTGTTGATGGCGATAACCGTCTCGTAGTTCGGGGGCTTCTCCGGGGCGTCTTCGGTCAGTCGCTCGACGAACGCTTCGCGGTCGAGTCCGAGGAAGTCGAGTTCTTCGCGGAGATCTCCGAGTCGGGCCTCGAGCGGGTCGCCCGGCGAGCCGTTCTCGTAACGCCCGTCGCTCGTTACGGTGAGGTGGCCCGGCAGGATAGTGGTGTCGTCAGGGAGCGCGAGAATCGTCTCGTGAAGCGAGTCGTACAGCAGCTCCGCTCCGCGCGATGCGTCGTCCTCGCCGAACTGGAGTTCCGTCCGCCCGACGGAGTCGACGAACAGCGTATCGCCCGTCAACAGGAGTTCGCCGTCGACGAGGTAGTTCATCATCTCCGAGGTGTGTCCGGGCGTGTGGAGCGCCTCGATTTCGACGTCGCCGACTTCGACGACTTCCCCGTCCGACAGCGGCTCGTACTCGTACTCGACGCCGCGCTCGTCGGCCGCTTCGCCGAGGTGGTAGGGTACGCCGACCTCGTCGGCGAGCGCCGGACTGCCCGAGATGTGGTCGGCGTGGACGTGCGTGTCGAGCACGCGCGTTATGGAGAGCCCAGCGTCTTGGGCGGCGACTTTGAACCGGTCGGTCTGTCTGGTCGCGTCGACCACGACGGCCTCTTCCGCCTCCTTCGAGCCGACGACGTAGCCGAGACACCCCTTCGCTCGGCGCTGGACCTGCCGAACGACGAGGTCGTCGCCGGACGTCTCGATGGGGACGACCTCGTAGAGTTTGCTCCACTCCTCCATGCCGCCGGTGACGACCGAGACGTCGTCGTAGCCGCGCTCGTCGAGGTCGAACGCGAACGGTGTCGACGTCAGGCCCTTGCCGCAGATGGCGACGACCGGTTGGCTGTCGACCAGCGCGTCCACCTCGTCCAGTTGGTCCTCGCTCAGCCCCTCGTCGGGGTCGTACGGGACGTTCGCCGCGCCACGTACGTGCCAGGCCTCGAAGCTGTCCTCCGGACGGGTATCGACGAGTGTGAACTGTTCGTCCGCGTCGATTCTCTCCGCGAGCCGTTCTGCTGTGATAGTTTTGACCATGTTTCTCTCACCAGTGTGCTGTCCGAGTCTGTTGTCCGCTGGCTCTGTCGGTGTTCGCCGCCGTCTAGCGCGTTCGATTACGTCCTTCTTCGGGGAAAACGTTCCCACGTGGAATCAGGGACGTCTCGCAGTACGCCTCGCCGTCCGCGTAGTCGACGCCCGGCTGGATGAACGGGTACGGCCCGTCGGCGGGCGTGTTCTGGGCTCGGCCGCCGTCGTCGGCCGTCTCGACCAGACCCATCACCTCGTAATCGACGGGCGAGTGCTCTTCGAGGTACCCGACGATGACGTCGACCGGTATCGTCCCGTCGTCGACCTCGACGTCACGGAAGGGGAAGCCGCAGTTGCCGAGGTCGCGTTCGGGGTCGCCCGGCCGGCGGAACGTCGCCACCGAGTACGTCTCCTCCGGGTCGACCGTCTCGCCGTCGATGCGCATCTCGACGAGGCGGCGGCCGCGCTTGGCGGTCGGGTCGACGGTCACCTCGACGTTCGAGGAGAAGTTCCGGACACGGCCGTCCTCCTGGTCGTAGGGGTAGGGCGTGAAGTTGTCCTCGAGGAACGCCTCCATGTGGGACGTGAGCTGCTGTCCGTACGCGACGCCGCGGGCGACGGGCGTCGTCATCGGAAAGAACGTGTAGAGCTGGCCGAGGGTGATCTCCCCGGGCGGAATGGCAGTTCCGTACCGGAAGCCGTGCGAGACGGCGAGGTCGGTCTCGAAGTGAGCGCGCAACGCGTCGTTGAACAGCGTGTTCCACGCGCTCTCGAGGAACGACTGCCGGTAGAGCGGTGTCTCGGTCCGGCCGACGACCGTATCCAGCGGGCGGTCGAGCGTCCCCGCTCCGCGCTCGAACCCCGGGTCGTCCTCGTAGAACGGCGCGCGAACGGACTCGACCGTCTCTCTGGCTCCCTCGTCCGGGTCGGGCGTGTGCTCACCCCCCTCGGTCAGACAGTAGAGGTGGTGTCGGAACTGCACCTCGCCGTCGCGGACGCGGAGGTCCACGCGACCGAGTCCCTCGCCCATCCCGGACTCGACGACCACGGTGTCGGTCGCCTCGACGACGATGGGGTCGTAGGTGTACTCGTGGGTGTGGGCGCTGAACATCACGTCTACGCTCGTACAGTCCTTCGCGGCCTGCACCATCCAGGGGAGTCCGATTTCGGTCACGGCGACCACGACGTCCGCGCCGTCCTCACGAGCGGCCCGTGCGGACTCCTCGAGGAGTGCGGGATGCTTTCCGAAGCGGTACTTCCCGTCGTAGAACGCGGGGGCCATCCGGTCGACGTAGACGTTCGTCATCCCGACGACGCCGACCGAGACGGCTCCGACGTCGAGTATCCGGTACGCGTCGTACAGCAGGTCGTCGGTCTCCCAGTCGTAGAGGTTGTTCGCGAGGACCGGGGCGTCGAGCGCCTCCATCAGCTCTACGAAGATACCGTCCACGGCGGCCTCGTTCGAGTAATCCCAGTTTCCGGGGACGTAGACGTCGGGTTCGACGTGTTCGTTGATGGGGTCGAGCATCGCTCGCCCATCAGTGTAGGTCGTGACGGCGGAGCCGTGGAACGTGTCGCCACTCATCAGCGTACAGACATCGTAGTCAGCGCGGAGGGCGTCGAGTTTGGCAGCGAGGAGGGGGATGCCGCCTCCGCGTTCGATGACGTAATCGTCGTCTCCGAACTCGAAGTCGGGTTTGGACGTCGGGTTGTCGTAGTACACCTGATACCGTGGCAGGAGCTGGCCGTGGAGATCGCTGACGTGCGCGAAGACGACGTCGGGGTCGTCGGTGCTATCTCGTGCGGAACGGCCATCGAGGGACCGCCACTCGCCGACGGATGTCTCGTTACCCTTCATGGTGGTGCGTCTACACGTACGACCAGCAGTTGCTCATGATTTGTGGTTGTAATTCGGAATCCTGACAGAATCGCCCAGTCGGGCTCCAGAGAGCCCACGTCATCGGGCGGGCCGCGAGAGTCACCGCGTTCGGGCTCTCTCGCAGAAATACCTATGGGAGTGACGGTAGAACACCTGCGTATCGAAGGGTGGAGTACCGTCGACGTCGGTGAGTACAGTTCGGTCGACGAAGCGGTGAACGCCACCGCTACGCGGGACCCCGTAGTCTACGCCCTATCCAGTGGAGCCCATCGCCTCGACGAGGAGTTGCAGTTCGGTGAGCGGGCGGGCGTGGCGGTCGTCGGCGGGCCCGGTGCGACGATTCGAGTCGACGACCCCGAGATGAGTCGGGCGCTCACCTTCGTCGGCACGGAACGCGCGGTGGTCGAGAACGTCACCTTCGACTTCTCCGAGCCGGGAGTCGGCCCGAGAGCAATCGGGGCGACCGTCCCGGATGGACTGTTGGTCGAAGACGTCCGAGTCACCGGGCGGATAGACCGCTTGGAGCGCCCGCCCGCGTCGCTGATGTGGTTCAACGTCACGACGCCGGAAGGGACCGGTGTCGTCCGAAACCTCCGGATGGCCGACGGCTGTATCTACGAGTCCGGGACGCAGCAGCAGCACAACTATCGAATCGGCGTGAACGTCGAGGCCGACCACGAGGGCACGCTCCGACTGCAGGACTGCGAGGTGAGCGGCTTCGTCGACAACGGCGTCTACGCGAAGAGTTCGGGGCCCGGACGGACTATCATCGAAGGGGGGCAGTTCGAGAACAACGGGAACGGGAACATCCGACTGGGGGCCGGCGAGCACGGCGACGACGTCGTTCGCGATGCGAACGTCGTCCTCGACGGTGAGCACGTCGACCACACCGGGTGCGGCATCTGGGCGCAGGAGGGCCGCCCGCGTATCGAGGGCTGTACGATCACCGCGACGAACTGGGAGAACGACCTTCTGCGCGTCAGCGAGGGAGCTACCGTTCGCGACACAGTCATCGAGTCGGATGCGTCGTCGCGAGCGATAAAGGTCTCCGGAGAACGCGAGGACGAGATACTGATGGACAACGTCGTGATCCGCGATTCGGGGTCCGGGGAGGCGAGACAGTACTCGGTCCAAGTCGCCGACGGCGGGGCCGGCGTCACGTTCCGCAACTGTACGTTCCGGTTCGACCACGGCGCGTACGCGGACCGTCACGGGATTCACGTTGGAACACCGGGCGTCGTCTTCGACGGCTGTGAGTTCCGACAGACTGGCGACGCGAACGTCCTCCTGCTGCTGGGCGCCGAGCGCGCCGACATCAGATTCTCACGCTTCCGAGGCGGGACGCTCGGCGTGAACGGCGACAGTGCCGCGTCGGTGTTCGTGGGCAACCGGTACGACGACGTCTCGACGAATCTGGACAGCTTCGACTTCGACGACGGGTTCGACCCCGTCGGGTAGGATGGCGCCGAGCAGCACGGTCCGCTACCCTATCTCAGTCGCTGTCGAGTCGTCCGAGTGACTCCGATGCCCTGTCGCGGAGCTCTGAGTCGAGAGATTCCTCTTCGACGAGTATGCGAAGCGTCGAATCGCACTGCGGTGTCCCCAACGCATCGAGAGCGTCGCGGCGGAACTGTTCTTCGAGAGTCTCGTTCCGTACGAGCGCCGCCAGTTCGTCGCATTCGTTCGCCTGTTTGAGCGAGTGAATCGCATCACTGCGATCCGCATCGTTCGCCGATGGGTCGGTCGCAAGTTCGATACACTCTGTCGGTGTACGTGAGCTCACACGAGTTAGTCACCTCCCGAATAGATAGTTCTTGTATCGTCCGGTGTCGAGAGAGCAAGTCGTGGGCGCGTGAGCCACCTGTCTTCGGGTCTGCGGTGGATAGTACTGCAAACGCGGTTGTCGAAGTATCCTTCGGGCAGCACAGCTAGAGACCACAGTGATCCAGCCACGGCGTGATTTCCCCCTCACCGTGAACGACGAATACCATCCTGTGGGAGGACGAGGTTTATATTTCGTTGCGAGAGAAGCGAATTACTTTGAGAGAATAGGGGACCTCCCCGAGTACTCCCTCTCACAGAGTACAGTTCACAGTCGGCGAAGAGGACTCCGAGGACAGAGACTCCGACTGCCCCGGTGTGACGGTCGGACTACTCTCTCGCGAAGGGGGTGTTTCGCAACTTTCGAAAGTTAACCACAAATAGCGAAAAGATGGTCGTGGTACATTCCCGTGCGATGTCTCTTACAGAAACGCTATCCGACATAAGCCATCTGGATAATGAAGAGCGCGAGTGTGTCGAACTGTGTAACGAGGCCACTGAGGTCTGTGAGTGGTGTGCAGACGAGTGCGCTGGCGAAGGCGAGGAGATGGCCCGCTGTCTCCGCCTTTGTCGTGACGTCGCCGACATCGCCTCGCTGCACGCACGATTCATGGCCCGAGACTCCAACTACAGCACCGAACTCGCAGAGGTCAACGCAGGTGTCGCCGAGGAGTGCGCCGAAGAGTGTGACCGGCACGACGCCGAGCACTGCCAGGTCTGCGCCGACGTCCTACGCGAGTGCGCCGAAAGCTGTCGCAACCTGATTTCGTAGCAACACAACCCCACAGAGTTCAGTTCCCCGAGAGGATACCGACCACCCAAAGCGACTCAGAACGCGCAGATATGTCGTACACTCCACTCGAAGACTACGGCGTCATCGGAAATCTAGAAACCGTCGCACTCGTCGGATGCGACGGCGCTATCGACTGGTGCTGTTTCCCATCCGTCGACTCCTCGAGCGTCTTCGCCGCCATTCTGGACGACCAACGGGGTGGACAGTTCACTGTCCAACCGACGAAATCGTTCGAGTCACTCCAGGAGTACGTTGACCGGACGAACGTCCTCCAGACGCACTTTCGGACGGCGTCGGGACGAACTACGGTCACCGACTTCATGCCGGTCCCGGAGACCGCTCGGGCGACGAGTTCGCCGATGCAGGCAGTGTATCGTCGCATCGCGTGCGAAGACGGTCAGGCCGAACTCCACGTCGACTTCGCTCCACGGTTCGACTACGCTCGGACGGTCCCGACCGTCGAGTCCACGCCGCACGGTGTCGTTGCAGAATCAACCGACGAAGCAGCGTTCCTCTCCAGTTCGATTCCGCTGTCTGTTTCGGAACACGGCGCCGAAGCGACGATAACGCTCGAAGAAGGTGAGACTCGATGGCTTGCTCTCGGATATGGGTGCGAAATTCCAAACAATCCGGGGCATCATCAACAAGTCCTCGACGAGGTTGTCCGGTACTGGCGTGACTGGATAGACGACAGCTCCCCGACCGAGGAGTGTCCCGTGGGTGGGAAGTGGCATTCGAGCGTCGTGCGGTCGTCGCTCATCCTCAAGCTCTTGATAAATCACGAATCAGGAGCGATATGTGCGGCGCCGACGACGTCGCTTCCGGAGGATATCGGCGGTGTGCGAAACTGGGACTATCGATACAACTGGATCCGTGACGCCGCGTTCACCGTTCGGGCGCTCACCGAACTGGGGCACACGACCGAAGCGAGAGAGTACTTCGAGCTGTGTTTAGCGCACTGTTCGCGCGGCCCACCGTCGGACGTCAGCCCGGTGTACGGCGTTCATGGTGACCCCGTCCCGGACGAACGGACGCTCGATCACCTCTCGGGATACCGCGAGTCTGCCCCCGTCCGTGTCGGCAACGCTGCAGCCGACCAACATCAGATCGACGTCTACGGCGAGTTGATTCACGGAATCTACGAGACGTGTCGCTACGGGGAGTCCATCGGCGAGCAAAGCTGGAACGCGATGCGCAGCTTCATCGACTACGTGTGTGAGGGGTGGAAAGAGCCCGACGCAGGTATCTGGGAGATGCGAACCGACCGTCAGCACTTCGTTTACTCGAAGGTCATGTGCTGGGTCGCGCTCGACCGAGGACTCAAAATCGTCGCCAATACCGACCTCGACGGCCCCGTCGACCGCTGGAGAGAGAGCCGACGTGAGATCAAGGAGACCGTCCTCGAAGAGGGCTACAGCGAGGCGGCGAATAGTTTCGTCAGCGCGTTCGGCGACGAGGACCGGCTCGATTCGACGAGCCTGCTCATCCCTATCGTCGGTTTTCTGCCGATTGACGATTCGCGCGTGCAGTCGACGATAGACGCCGTGATAGACCGGTTAGCTGTCGGTGATGGACTGGTGAAACGGTATGAGGGAGACGACGGACTCCCCGGCGAGGAGGGTGCGTTTCTCCTCTGTTCGTTCTGGCTTGTCTCCGTGCTCGCCCAGTCCGACCGAGTCGACGAGGCAGAGACGCGCTTTCAGAGCGTGCAACGATACGTCAGTCCCCTCGGACTGCTTGCCGAGGAGGTCGACCCCGAACGTGGCATCCAGCTCGGAAACGTCCCCCAGGCGTTCAGTCATATCGGGCTTATCAACGCCTCGCTCGACCTCGCTGAGGCGAGGCAGCGCGGTACGAACGCGAACCGAAACGGAGCGACGGCGAACACGGACGTCGAGACTGATGCCTCGGCGAGCGATTCGACACAGGCGCGAGACGGGAGTGAGAAACTGTGACCGAAAACCAACACGACAGTCCGTCGAGTTCAGACCAAGGAGAAGGCGAGTCGAACGGAGAGATGCAAGAACCCGGCGAGATGATGCTCAACCATCCGCTCAAGGAGCCGTGGATACAGTACGGCGTCATCTCGCTGGGAATCTGGCTGCTGTTCAGTCCGCCCACGCTCGGATACGAGAGCGTGCTGATGACGTGGAGCGACATCGTCACCGGCGTGGTTCTGATCGGGTTGAGCGCGATAACGCTTCTCCGTGAGAACCCGTGGGCGTCGTACGCGAACAGTTTCGTGGGGCTGTGGCTGTTGGTGGCGCCACTCGTGTTTCACGCGCCGACGGCTGCCGCGTATCTGAACGACAGCCTCGTAGGTATCCTCGTGATCATGTTCTCCGTCATCATCATGATGCGCATGGAGATGGACGGGGCAACAGTTCCCTCCGGGTGGTCGTACAATCCCTCGACGGCGGCCCAGCGCGCGCCGCTCATCGCACTGGGATTCTTCGGTTTCTTCGCCTCGCGGTACATGGCGGCGTACCAGCTGGGACACATCGACGCAGTCTGGGACCCGTTTTTCGGGACCGGAACCGCACAGATACTCGAATCGCGCGTCTCTGAAGCTTTCCCCGTCTCCGACTCTGGACTGGGCGCCGTCGCGTACGCCATCGAGGCGTTGATGGGATTCATGGGCGACAAGAGTCGCTGGCGGACGATGCCGTGGATGGTGTCGTTTTTCGGCATCGTCGTCATTCCACTTGGTTTCGTCCAAGTACTGCTCGTCATCTCACAACCCTTACTCGTAGGCACGTGGTGTACGCTGTGTCTACTCTCAGCGTTCGGAATGCTGTGGATGATCTCGCTCACTGTCGACGAGGTCGTCGCGATGATGCAGCTCCTCAAGCGCCGCATGAGCGAAGGAGTCTCTTTTTGGCACGCGTTCTGGATGGGAGGTCACCTCTCCGAGGAGGACGCCGGCTTGCCCGAGGAAACCCGATCCGAACGAAATCGCCCTGCGGGCATGTTCTGGGGAGTTTCCCTTCCGTGGTATCTTCTCGGAGCGATGGCGCTCGGCTTCTGGATGATGCTCTCGCCGACCATTTTCGGAACGCAAGGACTGCTCGCCAGCAGCAGTCACCTCGTCGGCGCACTCGTCGTCTCGTTTTCGGTCATCGCGACGGGTGAACCCGCACGCGCCGTCCGTTTCCTCAACGTTCCGCTCGGCGCATGGATCGTCATCGCGCCGTGGCTATTCGGCGCACCGATGCTCGTAGCGGCGAACGGCGCTCTCGCCGGGGTGCTACTGATTGGTGCCAGCATCCCACGCGGGCCGATTCGAGACGAGTACGGCGATTGGTGGCCGCGGTACATCACCTGAAAACCGACTTTCGGAGACATACTAATGAATTCGACAACAGAATCAGACGCGGACGTCGTCGTAGTGACGGGCGCATCGGCCGGCGTAGGACGAGCGACCGCTCGGGCCTTCGCCGAACAGGGAGCGAAAGTCGGGCTTCTCGCCCGTGGCGAGGCCGGACTCGAAGGCGCACGCCAGGATGTCGAGGATGCGGGCGGGAGAGCGCTCGTCGTTCCGACCGACGTCGCCGACTCGGACCAAGTCGAGGCGGCGGCGGACGCCGTCGAAGATGCGTTCGGTCCGATCGATATCTGGGTGAACAACGCGATGACGTCTGTGTTCTCCCCGGCGGCAGAGATGGAATCTGATGAGTATAGGCGTGTGACCGAAGTGACGTACCTCGGCTGCGTCCACGGTACACAGGTCGCACTCGACCGCATGCGTCCCCGGAACGAGGGAACGATAATCCAGGTCGGGTCGGCACTTGCCTATCGCGGGATTCCGTTGCAGTCGGCGTACTGTGGCTCGAAGCACGCCATCCAGGGATTTACCGAGTCCGTGCGGACAGAGCTGATTCACGAGGACAGTGACGTTCAACTGTCGATGGTGCAGATGCCGGCACTCAACACGCCACAGTTCGAGTGGGTGAGGAACCGATTACCGGACAAACCACAGCCGGTACCACCGATCTACCAACCCGAAGTCGCGGCCGACGCGATCGTCTGGGCGAGCCACCACAACCGCGACGAGTTGTGGGTCGGTCGTTCGACGGCGAAGGCGATTTTGGGCAACCGGATTATCCCTCGTCAACTCGACAATCTCCTCGCTCGCTCTGGATGGGGGTCGCAGATGATAGACGAACCCGCAGACTCCGACGGAACTGATAACCTCTGGGACCCGGTTGACGACGAGACCGATTACGGCGCTCACGGGGCGTTCGACGAGCGTGCGCGGAGTCGGAGCTATCTCCTCTGGGCGTCGATGTATCTGCCCCACTTGCTCGCCGTCGCGGTCGCACTCGTCGTACTCCTCGGTGCTGCAATTTTCGAGTGGTGGCACGCTAACCACTCCGTTACCGACTCCGAGTCTACAGATGCGGGACGTGACCGGGTTCGATGAAACGGGTTTAGAATCACAGTAGCGCCGTCAGGAGGTCCTCACAGAGGTCGCTGGTGTCTCAGAGGCCAACGGATACCCGGGTCAACGTCTACATTGCAGCGGGAAAATTTGGAGGTAGCGCGGATTTCACTGCTCGCTAGCTTAGTGGGTCAAATCGCTCGTGTCTGTCTTGAGCGACGATAGCAGGACTTGAGTTCGGCGGGCGGACAAACGATGGCGCTCGCCACCCGTCAAGGTGGCTTTCACAGACAAGCGCACGGTTTTCGCAACTTCTCACTCATCTATAAAGTGGGCCGTTAGAACTACCATCGGTACGCGCAGTTCGCCGTACCGACGTACATTCGTTTCGCCGCTTTCTTTTCGTCTCCGTGCGACCGCAGCCGTCGATGGAGAAAACTCGAAAGCCAACTAACGAGCGAGACTGCCGAGGAGGCGAACTGAACGGTTCGATGAACAGCGAATTTCTGACTATAGACGGTGTTCACAATCCCTACCGCCTCCATCATCGGGAGAGGAACGTTGTGCAATGAACTGAGAATCAGCCCGCACAGCAACGCTTCGATTCTACGACTGCCATTGGCGACAAAAACCTGATAGGAACTGTTTGTCTCTTCGCAAATCCAGTTCCGTAGGGAGTTCGATACAGATTACATGTCACTCTCAGGGCGAAGTCGTTCTCTGAAGAACTCTATTAGCCCGTCCACGTAGCCAGTCCCCCAGACGGCGACGATTATCGCACCAACTCCGTTGAACACCATGTCGGTGACGATGTCGTCAATTCCATAGACGGTGACGAGTCCACCGAAGACGTATTCCAAAATCTCCCAGAACATACCTGCAGCGAGGACGAATACCACGATGAATACGGCCCGAAACTCCGATGGAACCTCAATATCTTCGGAATGCAGTTCCAACGCCCGGAAGGCTGCATAGCCTACCCCAGCGATGACCGTCGCAGAGATCATGTGTGTGATTTCGTCGTACCACTGGAATCGATCGTAAAAGCCGAGAAAGCCAATGACGTGGAGAATCATCGCAATGGAGATCCAGAGCACGAGACCGGCATCCATACAGTAGCCGTATTCTCGGCGGAGAAGTGCCGGAAGAAACGTCACACCAAGTCCAATGACAGCGGCCACGATGATCGCCATCTGAGATACCACTAGTCCGTAGACGAGCAATCCAGCCAGCGTGACTTGGAGAACGCGTACGAGAAGACGTTCGTGAGAATCGGACAATCCAAGTACGTCACTGAGCGTCATGTCGTCTCCCCCTGCTTCGATGATTCGCCGACGGAACCGATGGGCTCGAACCGTGCAAAGTACCACTGAAAAAGGCCACCTAAAACGAAGCCTACAATCGTAACAGTCACTATGTCATTTTGCAGTTCAGTTTGCGTACTCAGAAAGTTAGTGTTGAGCCACTGGTCAGAGTAAAACTGAGCGATGATCCAAACGGCCTGCAGCGCCATCGTCATCAGGACTGCAAACACGATTGCGAACCGACGGCTGAGTTCGACCGAGGTGAACACGTCGAGTTCGACGACGATGATAAGCGCGAGCGCTGCAATGGCGAGGTAGCCTGCAGTATTGGAGTAGAAATCGAACGCTCTCGCAAGCACAGCAACAGCAGCGACGGCCAGAAGTGACCAGGAGACGATTGCCGTCCAGTCGCGAGTCAGAAGCGCTGGTAGCGATATCACTACTGCGACGAATCCCGAGAAAACTCCCCAGAGAATCTCGTGAGTGAGAACGCTCGTAAGACCAGTCATTGCAACGGCTCCTGTGAGTATCCACCCGATGGTGGCGTTCACTCGTTTCCCGTGTATCAGTCGTTCGAGGGACACATGGTTGTGACTTCTCCCACGACTAAAGTCGTGGGCTTCCCTCACTGAATGTCGCAAAACAAGCCGACGGATTCTCAGTTGAGGCGACCGGATTCTCGCAGCGGTAGCTCCATCCAGTCATTAGACAGTCTGGTCATCTCCTCCGTAGTCATGATACAGCACTAGGTTTATACTGATCGGAGCGCTCCCTTCATGTATGAGCCTCGAAGAGACGGTTGATTACCTCGCTGAGGAACTTGACCTCGAGCGAAGTGCACACGTCCGAGAGGTCGGTCAGTCGGTCGCAGAGCTCCGCGACTGATCAAAACAGTTCTCTGAAATCCCGTTCGACGAGCCCAGACTCCAGATAGTCGATGAACTCCTGCTTTGTCGGCCCCGTTTTCTTGAGGAGGCTGATGGATAAAGGTTCTCTTAGAGCTAGTACCGGTTGAGGTTGCTCATGAGGAGTTTGCAAGTCGCAGGGGTTGGGTATTTAGGGTCTGTTTGGTCTGTTGAAATCCTACTGTGGTGATGATTTTCTGCGGTCGTGCTGAACAGAGGGCGCATCTCGGTCATTGGTTCGACACCCGGTGTGAGCTGCTCAAATCGCTCAGTACAGGCTGGGCAACTAGCAGTCATTTTCCGAAACCGAAGTAATGAATTGAGAGTGTGTCGATTTGGGAACAGTATGGGAGAGGACAGGAGAAAGGATCTGCTTAATGCCCTTCATCGACTCGCGGAGGAACTCGGTCAAACACCGACGACTACGGAGATGAATGACCGAGGGGGGTATTGGGCATCGCAGTACCAAAATGAATTCGGGGGGTGGAATGAGGCTCTTCGGGAGGCGGGGTTCGAGCCGAATCAGGTGTGGAAAGTGCCGACGGATGATTTATTGAACGAGATCAGGCGGCTGGCAAGGGAGTTGAATCGAACGCCGACGAAAGAACAGATGGATGATTGTGGGGAGTATTACGGTCGAAGTTATCTGAAGCGGTTTGGGAGTTGGAACGAGGCGGTTCGTCGAGCGGGATTGGAGCCAAATCAGCGAATTTCACAGTCTGCTTTCCGAGAGCCTCCTGACGCATGCCGGTTGTGTGGTGACGCTCCTGACGCTGGGTTGGACTTTCATCATTGGCGGTATGGTGAGAACAAAGTTGGGTGTTATCTCTGTCGTGCGTGTCACGATGATGTTCATGCTGGCGGTGCACGACCGGACAACAACCCAGGGTGGTTGATGGGCGCTGTCGAGAATTTAATTCGATGTCACGCGAAACATTCTGAGGAGACGGGTGTGCAAGCAATCACTACTCGATACAATATTCCTTCTGAGGGGCTTGTAGCGTCTGCGATGTCGAATGTAGAGATGTGATTAAAGTCCTAAATGATCAGGCACGGAGTCTGTATTCAAGAGTACTCCAAGAAAACCAACGCGATTTGGTAGAATCTATAGCGATAAGCTGGCACTTCTATTTGACGGATGGTTCAGATTCAAGAAGTCGAAATAAACGAGGCCTTCATAATGGGTACATGCTCTGTATCTTGCACGCCATTCCTATCAACTGTTGATGGTTTCAGCAGAGCCGGGTTTCTCAAACACGGCGTGTATAGCGTTATTGATCTGTTCTTCTGCTGCCTCTCAAACTACCTGCACCGATCTCGTTACCGATTAGCGTGTTTCTCGAGGAATGCCTCAACGAGGTCGCCATCTGGGTTGTACTCAATTTCTGATTCGAGGTTCAACAGCACTTTTGCAGCGAGAATGTAGGCCTCCTCCGTCGAGATTCCGTACATCTTCCCTAGCTCTTTCATACTCCCATGAACTCCCTCAGGAACATCTGCATTTGGCCGAGTCATCGTCTAACCAATAGTGGTCTTAATCAGAACAAAAGCCTTCGGGACAGTTAATCTCTCAGAAATCACAGATATGGCCGATAGTTTCTAATAACGATAGATACTACCTTCGGATAGAATACGACAGAATGTCTAGGAAAACAACCCTTAGGATACCTGAAGCATCTGAAATTGCAAAGAAGGCCACACGTTTCACAGGTGGATACACATTTATGTCAACTTTCTTGCGTCGCACTTGTCACACAGTGGTCGTCGCTGTGGTCCTGTTCGCAACTGCGAGTACGACAGTCGCTGCCCAAGAAGGAGTCGGCAATGGTATCTGTGGGACGCCACTCGCCGATACCATCAACCAAGCAGCCCCATTGGTCGTCGGGACGCTCATGATCGGCGCTGCAATTCTCTCCTACGTCCTCCACACTGCAGCCGGCTTCCCGAAAGACCCGCAAACAGTCCAATCATTCAAAAGCTGGCGTAACCGCGCTGGCATGAGTGCCGTAACAACGCCACTGTTCGCCGTCGTTATCGAGATGTTCATCGGATTCACCGGGACCTCTCTCGCAGACTGTGTCAGTCTCGTCCCCTTCTTCTGAGGGACGTTACACAGCAATTCACCACTCCATGACACAGAAACGAATCCTCCCGGTGATGTTTGTACTGACACTCATCGTGAGCGCTGGATTCGTCCCCATGCTCGCCGTCGCAGAAACACCGGCGAACTCACTCCAACTCGGAACACCAAGCGAACCAACGCCCACTGGTGACGACCAAGGTGAGAATAGCACCGCCACCAATGATGCAGGCTACTGTAGCGGTATCGACCCCGTGAGTGGCCAAGTCTGCAACGGTGTCGTTGACGCCGTTCGAGCCATCGCACAGGGATTCCTCGAGTTTTCTCGCGACGTCGCCGAATGGGCTGTCGAATTCCTCGTCTCTCGGCCAGTGCCGCTTCAAGATGGTGAGATGGAACTCGTCGACCGCCCCACAAATGCACCGATGGGAACGGCGTACGATATGTGGTTCTCGAAAGGACTTCCAATCGGGCTTGCCCTGTGGGGCTTCGCGATGATTCTGCTAAGACTCACCACGATTCTCCCAGGTGGGTCTGCTGCAGCACACCGAAGCAAGACACTCCGTCAGAAAGGTTGGTTCGGCTTGTTCTTCATCCTCGCTTCCTGGATCTGGGCTGCTGTAGTGCTGCATCTCTCACAGGGACTGATTCTCGCGGTCGCCCCCGAGGGCGCTGACCTCGTTGCGGACCTCGGATCGGTCGGGGGGAACGCTGCCGCAGCCAGCCTTGGCATTGTTCTCGTCTGGCTCTCATCAGGCGTGCTGTTCCTCTTGATTGCGCTCGTATTCGGCCTGTCGTGGGTGGCAGTGTTTGTCTTCGCCCCCGCACTCCCAATCTTCATCGCCCTCTCACTGGTCGATTTCGGGCCACTCAGCATCGTCGCGAAGGTCGGTGAAATCGGCCGTGATATGTTCGTCACCGTCGCGTTCCTCCCCTTCCCGACAGCGCTCGTGTTGGGCTTCGGGTATCCAATCATCAACGCCGCTCGGAGTGCAATGCCTGGAGCGACATCGATTGTCCCTGGTCTTGGCGTGTATGCGCTCTTGACGCTTTGTCTGTGGGTCATTGCGCTCCTATCGCCGATTATGTTGTTCATCGGCATGCGCTCGATGCGGCCGTTTTCGGCGATGGCTGCGGGCGTTCTCGGTGCTGTCTCCGCAACGAGTTTCACACGTGCGTCGGACAAGCTCGGAAACGCCGGAAGTGCAGCGACGAGCGCGGCGAGTTCAGCCGCCTCCAGTCCACGTGTAGACCCACTGAACGGTTCGCCGTTCTCGAGCGACAATGCGAGTTCGACCGCTACTGTTGGTGCGACAGACACGAGTGCGGTTAGTGCACTTGGGAATGCCTCGAGTGAGCTTGCCCGAAATGGTCACTCAGTAACGACGATTCTAGGTGTTTCAAGCGCGTCGGAGACATCCAGCGCTTCGCGAGAATCGATCACCGACTCTCGGATTCCTCCGAGCGTTTCTCTCAACAAGGTCACAACACGATCTGAATTGGATAGTGAACAGGATTACCGTGCGGGATATTTCCTCCCGAATGGAGAGTTCAAGGGAGTCGGTGGAACGAGCTCAAACCGTGATTGGACACTAGATACGGGATATGAACGGTTCGACAAAGCATACTCGGACAAGACAATTCTTCTTCAAGGGGCCGCCGACGAACAGTTCTACGATGTTCGAGATGTCGTAGAGAACGAAAGGTACAGTGGTCCATATTCGCACGCACAACAGAATGCTGAAAGTCGAGAGACGGTCTTCAACACGCGGGGGCAGCGCGAATGAGCCATCGCGACCCCTCACGACGAATCCTCGATGAATTCGGAACAAGCGACGAAATATTCGGCATCGAAATCGACTACAGCCTCAACGATCTGAAGTTGTTCATCCCCGCTGGGATAGTCTGTGGATTCATCCTCCTTGTGACACCACAGTGGCTCAATCTTGGTGGACTCATCGCAGCAACTGGACTTCTCCTCGTAACTGCTGCATTCGTATTCGTCACACCCAGTCACAAATCACCACAGGAGTGGTTGGCAGACATGATCAAATTCTCACGAACAGAGCACACCAAAACCGCAGTTGCTGAATCGCCGGCCAAACAGCCCGATTCACTTACGCAAGTGAAACGGTTTCTGCCAGTCTCAAATCTGGTTGAACGCACCGACGGGAACCTCGTTGCTGCACTCCAAGTGAGTCCAGCGAATCTCTCACTCGCAACCGACGAAGAGTGGGGAGCGGTAGCCAACTCCTTCGGAAGTATGCTAAACGCATTGGATTTCGACCTACAAATCCATTCAACCGCCCGCCCCGTTGAACCAGAGCGAATTACAGCCGGCTACCGCGAACGGCTCGACGACCCCGACGTCGTCGAAAATCCCGCCCTCGGAGACATCATCCGAGTCTACCACGAGAAGTTCCCCGCGGAATTCGTGAGTCGTGGAACCTGTGTCCGTGAGTATCACATCCTCATCCCAGTGAGCATCCACGAAGTGCAATTAGCCGAGAGAGGAGCTATCTCAAAGCTCAGTACGCTCCCAGTCATTGGTGGGTGTATTCGAATACTCGGAGCAGAGAGCACGCAACTCACCTACGAAGAGATTCGCGAACGACAGAAAGAGGAAATAGAGCGTCGACTACGGGCAGTTGAAAGCGGCATTCGAGATTTGGAAGGATGTGAGGTAGAACGAGTTTCAGCTGATGAGCTTTCTGCACTGATCGAAGAGTACTGGAGTGGCGAACGAACACACTACGGGCCAAGTTCGGGGCAACAGAACGAACGCGTTCGCTCTGTCCCCATCGTGACTGGCACTAATTCTGGGAGGTTCTGACGATGCTGAAAACACTCATTGAGCGGTTCACCCGTCTCGAAGCCAACGATACTGAGAAGAGTCACACTCGGGTTCACGCACAGAACGTCGCTCCGTCGAGTATCAAGCTCGAATCCGATATCACACAGACGGGCGAACGGTGGGCGAAGACCCTGTTCTTCGCTGATTTCCCGGCAGCGGCCACTCCTGGCTTGCTGGATATGCTGACAACGCATCCGAGTGCAGACATCGACATCTCAATTTACGCTAGTCCACGCGACTCAGAGCAAGCGATCAGTCAATTCGAGCGGGCGATTACCAATCTCGATGCGACGAGACGTGAAAAAGAACTACGCGGCGGTGCCTCACTCGGCGCAACGCAACGTCGACTCCAAGACCACAAGGAAGTCCTTGCACAGCTCACGGACGGTTCACAACGTGTCGTCGAGGTCGCGGTCTATCTCACGATTCGTGGGAACACGAAAAAGGAGGTCAAAGAGACGACCAACCGATTGCAATCGGAGCTGATGAAACAGCGTCTCGTCACGAAGTCTGTCGATTACACACAAGATAAAGGACTTGTGAGCAATAGTCCGATTGCGAAAGACACACTTGAGCAGACGACACCGATGTTGGGGAAGGCTGCTGGTGCACTCTTTCCGTTCTCTGCTGGGACGCTCATAGAAGAGAGCGGCGTGCTCGTCGGGTTCCATGCGTCAACGGACGCCCCAGTTGTCATGGATCGGTTCGACCGTGAGAACGGATACAATATCCTCACCGCAGCAAAGATTGGGTCGGGGAAATCGTTTGGAACGAAGCTGTTGAACTTGCGCCAACTCGCTAAAGATCCAGATACGATTCTCATCATGATTGACCCGTTAGAGGGTTTCCGGAGCCTCTCTGATGCTCTCGATGGGGAACATATCGTGGTTGGGGGTACTCGAGGCTTGAACCCCTTAGAAATCAAGCAGACACCGGCACGCGTACTTCAGGAAGTTCCTGATATCGATCCCTTCAGTCAGCGGTTCAGTAGCGTCATGGGCTTCTTTGACACGTTCTTTGCGCATGTTGGCAACGGGCTTGACAAGAAAGAGCGTGCAGTCCTTGGCACCACTGTTCGGGAAGCCTATCGCCGCAACGGAATCACATCGGATCCCTCGACACACGGCAATACGAGCCCGACGATTCGTGATGTAATCGGTATTCTTGCTGAGATTGCCGAGGATGCGGAGGCGTTTCTTGACTCGGTTGACGGGGAAGCAGCCGATCCGACCGAGCTGGAAGTTGAGAAGTGGCAAGAACGCGCTGCTGAACTCCGAATGTCGATGCGCCCGTTCATGGGCAATGGTGAATTCTCGAACCTTGCCGGTGAAACGGAAGTCAACATCTCCGGTGAGAAAGTCGTCTACCTAGACCTTCAGCAAGGTGAAGCAGACCGTGAGATTGCGTTGATGATGCAATTACTCTTCGATAGCGTCTACCAGCGAGCCAAAGAGACGGACAAGCGTGTCATCCTCGCTGTCGACGAGGCTCATTACCTCATGGAACACGAGGGAAGTCTACAGTGGCTCGACCGCGCTACACGGCACTCTCGACACTACGACTTGAGCATCCATCTCATAACACAGGAGCTCAAGGACTTCTTCATCCATCCACGAGCAGAAACCATCGCGAACAATTGCTCAATGAAAATCCTCCACCGGCTCCCAGGCCTCTCTGAGGAGAATCGCATGAAGCTTGGGCTGACGTCCCGCGAAGCAGAGTTCATTCGCAATGCAAAGCCTGGTGATCGCGACCGTGGGTACAGCCATGCACTCGTCTCGGTAGAGGACGAAGGAACCTACCCAGTCAAAGTGACCGCGTTGGAGGAAGAAGCTCAACTTATCGAAGCGGCTGACGACCCTCAAAATACCACTGATAGGGTGTAGTCATGCCAGACGATAACCCTCCTCCTGATTACAAGATGTTTGAGTCATTTCAGAAGGCTCTGGGAAGAGAGAGTTCTCACTGTGAAGTCTGTGGAAAAGTCGTCGATGGTCATGATATTGGTGATTTTAACGTTCTCCTATTGAAGAATAACGTCTTCACGGCGGAGAATCACGTCGTACTCTGTCGTGACTGTGAAGAGCGTGATGACTGGAAGGAATCCGTTCGAAAAAAGCGTGCAGCAGAGCAGCCACAGCCACCGACTTCGATTCAGGGAAAAATCCGACTCCTCCCAAAAACCATCCGGGACTACGTCACCGATCCAACGGCTCGATTCCTTTTCGGGCGTCGCCTCGGCGTTCTTGGAGTACTCCTCGGCGGGACCCTGCTGCTGATTCCCGTCATTGCTGCAGTGGTCGGCGCCCTCTTCGTCTCTCTAGATACCGGCATGCAATGGTTCGACCAGTCGATTGCAACACTCACAGCAGTAAGCTCTGTACCGATACGCACGCTCGCCTGGTCATCCACTGGCCTGCTCGGTGTCATCTACTTCACTCACATTGCCGAGCGTGAGCGCAACGATCCCACGGGCTGGGCTGGCGAGTGGAATCCACCGAAGTGGTACGCACTCGCGGTCTACTCTGTCATCGGGCTCTATGGTGCAGTTACACTCGTCCTCGTTGCATCCGGGGACGCGCCGGTCGGTCGTCGCTTCGGAGCTCGAATCTTCTGGTTCCTCGGATCGCTGGGGATTGCGTACCAGATTAAAGACGCCCTTCGATTAGACCTCGTTCGGATGGTCTGGGAGCCCCGCCGCGAACTCTGGGAGTTTCCCGCCCGATACGGATTCGTCCTTGCACTCACATCATTCCTTGTCGGCCCCCCTGCCTCACTTCCATCGTTCACCACGCCACTGTTGGCCGCACTGACACCGACTGTGAGCACTGCCTACATTATCGCCCGATTGCCCCACGACCGGGTATTTCGAGACAAGTGTATCGCCGCACAGGACCGCCTACTTGAGATCCTTCGTATTCGGAATAATGACGACAACTAACTCAATCCGACAGCTGCATCGCCCAGAGAACCTCCCAATTGTAGAGTCCGCACAGAGAGGTGTCTGCAAGTGACTCGTGAATACATTCGGGTGACGCCCACCTCCGAAACAGTCCACACGAGCACGATACCCACTGCAATCGAGAGTCTGCACAAGCTCACAGCCGAGCAGTCCTCGCTCACACAGCGGCTGAACCCCTTACACTCGAATCCACCACCGACGTTCGAGTTCCTCGTCGTGAGCGAAGGCGCGGAGGAGCCAGTTGAGTTCTACTACGGAGCCGAGAAACACCTTGAGACGCTTGAGGAACGCCTCACGCGAATCTATCCGTCGTCATTCGATATCTCCCGTGAATCCTTCAATCTCGAATCGAAATTCCTCACAGACGAGGTAACTGAGGAGGAGTTGTCGCCACGAGGAGTGCAGTGGAATGGTTCGAGCGTTCGCCGCAAGGATTGGATGATGCTGCTCACTCGAGGTGACAGAGAGTCATCGCTCTCTGACGATGGACCCTCGCTTCCACTTGTCTCGCTCATCGATGAACTCTCCGACATTGAGGCTCCGGTCGTCTTTCAAGTGCTCTTCCAGCGGAAGCCTGATTGGTCGTCTGCGGCTGAGAGCCGCAAGCTCGACCTCCGGAACCAGACGGACACACTCATCGACAAAGCCGTCAGCACCGTCTTCATTGACACGCGAAGCCTCGCCGAGAAAGAACAGTCTCTCAGCGACAATACGAGGCAACGTCTCGACGAAATCCGCGCGAAGAATCCGAAACGAACGTTCACCGTTAACCTCCAGGCGGTCGCTGTTCCACCGGCCGATACTGACGAGGCGACGGTTGACGCACAACTCGATGATTTGATGACCGTCTTTGACTCTATTGGTGGAGACTTTTACGAAGTCGAGCGTGAACGGCTTCGGGACAATGGTCGTCGTGAAACCACAAAACGAAACCACGCACTCGATACTCTGGACCGACTGCTCGATCGAGAGCTCATTACGGGCCGGGGTCGAACGACACCAGATTTCGTTTGTAATGGGCACGAACTCACGCAATTCATCACTATTCCCTCGGGGAGTGAACTCAGCGTTGAGGGATCACGCCGAACGCGCTCCGAACAAGAGAGTCAGGATTCACTTCCCCTGCCTCACCACGACCACATGTCGAGTCTTCGCGAGGGCATGGAGATTGGCTATGCCATCGATGAGAACGGCATTCCCGAAGACGAGTCGGTGTGTATACCAACATCGTCATTGGTCACACACTACCTCCGGGCGGCAACAACGGGTGGCGGGAAGTCGAAGGCACTTCTCAACGATATTCTCTCGGCGTACGCCAATACCGATGGGCCAGTTATTGTGCTTGACCACAAGGGCGACGGCCTCACAGAGAATTACATGCGTGCACACGGTCGCCGCTTCGGGATGGAAGATCTCGAAGAGAACGTGCTGCGCTTCACGCTTCCCGATATCCTGCCTGGATTCTCCTTTTTTGACCTTCGTCCAGCACTCTCGCGTGGCGTTCGGCGGACGGATGCTGTCAAGCGCAAAGCCGACCAGTACAGACAAATCCTCGAACTCGTCATGGGGAAGGACCGCTTTCGACGCGCAATCACCTCTCCGATTCTCATTGAGTCGCTCATCAAGGCGCTGTTCGACGAGGAGTACGGCCGTGAAAACGGGAGCTACCGAGAAAGCACCGACTTCTTCGGACACGAACAACTCGAGCACGCTTCTGATCAACTTGCGGCCGCCGGTCCGCCTAACCCAGATGAAGCAGTCTTACCGAAGACGACTGATGTCGCTGCCCAGCGCGCACTCCGTCGGCGGGTCAACACCGACGCACAGTCGTTCTCAGCAACGCTTGACGGGCTTAACAACCGTCTTGCATACATTTCGCTGGACGGTAATCTCCAACGAATATTCGACAACACTGCTCAGCAGCTCGATCTGCGAGAGGTCCTCGACAGCAACCAAATTATCCTGTTCGACCTCGGGGGATTGAGTGACGAGGCGGCGAAACTGCTGACCGGACTCATCCTCGCGATGCTCGAAGACGCCCTGCGGACGCACGAGGACGACCTGACCCAGCGCCCTAACGACTACGTGGTTAACCTCATGATCGACGAGGCCGCGTCTGTGGCCGCCTCTGACGTCCTCAACAATATGCTTGAGAAAGGACGGAGCTTCCGACTCTCGGTGGGACTGGCGATGCAGTTCCCCGAGCAGATGCAAACCGAGGGTGGGAGACGCCTCTACCTCAATCTGCTCAACAATATCGGGACGTTGCTCGTTGGGAAAATCAAGGTCGACCGCGAGTTGGCCAACGCGATGGCCCACGAGGAGTTGGACCCCGAAGCGTTCGCCAATCGGATTGGGTCGTTACCTCGGGGTGAATGGATTGCCCAACTCCCGAGTCCGACGTTTGGTGAAACGGGGCCGTACCCGTTCAACGTCAAACCACTCCCAATCCCAGCAGGCCACCCAGAGAGCGAGTCGCCACTGACGGCGTTCGAAGAACAGCGGTTCCAAGACGCCCTGTCTCGCGTACACGAGCGGACACAGCAGGAGTTCGGCGTCCCCCGAGACAACAGTCAGCCGACAGCGACAACGCCAGATGAACTTGGAGAGTTACTCGATGTCACTACTGATGATCTGGACGTCGCCATCGCGAAGACCGTCCGAAGTGTGCAACTCCGTGAAGGCGTTCGCAAAGACAACGAGTGGGTGAGTGTCGAGACCGTCGATGAGGCGCTCCGAGCGTTGTACGAGCGTGTCGAGGCTGAGCCACCGGCCTACGAGGAACTCACCGAGATTCGTAAACGGTCGCGACTGCTCGATACCGCGGTCGATATCGAGGCCGACGAACTCATCATCCGACTCACGGAGGCGGGTGAAACAGCAGCCGAACCCGACACAGGCGACGTGCAGTCCGCCGGTGGGGGCGACCACGATGATGCACTCTTGGAGATTGAACAAGCGCTATCACCGCTGGGATTCACCGTCTCGATTCTCACGCAAGACGGGAGTGAGAAACCGGACGCGAGAGCGACCCATCCGGACCTCGAAGCGCCGTTCGCAATCGAAGTCGAGACGACGACGCCAGAAAACCCAGCGAAGGTCCTCACGAACCTCCAGAAGGCTCAAGCGGAGAGTGCAGTTCCGCTCTTTGTCGTCCGACCCGGTGAGACAGAAACCTACTGGGCAAAACGAATTGAGACCATCCTCTCACCTCCGGTTCGTGAACTCGCGAACGGCGAGACGCGGTTCTATACGCACGATTCGCCGTTGACGTTCAATGGCGGAGCAACCGAACAGGGTGGCGTGACGGCCGTCCGACCAGCAAGCGGAGACGACGACTTTAAGCGTTCTGTGTGGGTGAAGGATGGAGACAAGATTGTCCTTCGCGATGGAAGTGGCACAGAACATCTTCGTGTCTCTGAGTGGGACAAAGTCACCAAAGATCGTGTACCAGCAACTTACAGTTACGACCACCCAGTGGAGGAGTATCTCGTCTATGAGCGTGGGGAGGTTCACGTCTATGAGTCGAAGGCGGCACTTGAGACCGACTGGGTGACAATCAAACGGCCGTTTATCCCAGCAGCGGAGTTGACGAACCCAACATACGGCACAGACAGCTATGCAATCGTCATTCTCCGTGAGGACGGTGAGCCGGTCGCCTATAGGGACGGTTCCACGAAGCCACTCGAAACACTCCTCAGTACATCGTTTGGCTCTGAGGCCGAGATACAGACAGCTGCATCCGAGGGAAGCGACGATGTAGCTTACCCTGATATCGAGGCGGGCTGGAGAGACGATCCGAACGTCGTCGCCGAACAGTTTGCCAAGGAGTGTTTGGTGGTCGATGAGGGGAACGAAGTCAAATCAGCAGCGGTCTATGAACGGTACAAAACGTGGGCTGAGAATCATAGTGCAACTGTCGATTCGAGGAGTTGGTTTGGCCGTCGCCTCAGTAATCAGATAGAATTTGAACGGGAGACGAAGCACCCAGATGGAGAGTCCACAGTCTACTATCTGGGCATTGCACTCCGTGATTTGGAGGAAATCAGATGAATCCCGATATCGTACGGTATAACGCTTCTACATTGCTTGCACCGCATTCGGAGAGTGCGTTACGGCAAACGGATTTTGCGATGCGGAGAAATCAGCAAAATCGCAAGACGTGGCGGCGTTCCACCCAATATCGTTATGCGGTATCAGAGACACCCGTTCAGGAAAATGCGGTATATGCGGTAGGACTGCGATATAGCACTTCTATTTGCGGTTTTTGCAATTCCGCATCGCAAAAACCAACTAGTATAGAGGGGGGTGAGGCCGTTGGAAGTGAGCGAAGCGAATCCAGGGAGATTTTTTCTGGCGCCAAAAGGGGCGCAGCTCCGAGAGGAGACACCCAATGACTGACGAACCTACCGAAGCTCTGACACAGGAATCAATCCCCGAAGAACTCGCTGAACGACCCCAGTGGGTGTGTTGGCGACAGGAGAAACGTGACGGGAAGAAAACGAAAATTCCGGTGGTCCCAGGCGTCGGGTCGTTCGCCTCGTCGACGGACCCCGAAACATGGGCAGACTTCCAGACTGCATGCGAGTATCTCGAACATGGTCGGGCGGATGGAATTGGATTTGTGTTCACCGAGGAAGACCCCATCGTCGGCGTCGACCTTGACGACTGTCGTGATCCCGAAACAGGCGACACTGACGGCGATGCACAGGACATCATCACGCGCTTGGATTCATATACCGAAATCTCACCATCGGGAACTGGGTATCACGTGCTCATTCAAGGCGCATTACCCGAGGGACGCAACCGACGTGGCAAAATCGAGTGTTACGACACAGCGCGCTTTTTCACCGTCACCGGCGACCGGGTGACAGGGACGCCAACCAAGGTGGCAACCCGACAAGACGCTCTCGAAGCAATCCATCGGGAGTATATCGCTGAGGAAACACCCACCCAAGCAACGAACAGGTCTATGGATGTTACACGACGTGATGAGTCTACATCTAGCACGTCACTCGACGACGACACACTCCTGGAAAAAGCGAAGAACGCCTCGAACGGGGCGAAGTTCGATCGACTGTGGAATGGGAATACGAGTGGATACGACAGCAACTCAGAAGCGGATATGGCGTTGTGTTGTCTGCTGGCCTTCTGGAGCGGCGGCGACAAGACCCAGATGGACCAGCTGTTCCGTCGGTCGGGGTTGACTCGCGAGAAGTGGGACGAGGTGCACTACGCTGATGGATCGACGTATGGAGAGAAGACTATCGAGCGTGCGATACAGACGACGTCTGAGTTCTATACGCCGTCGCAGAAAGAGACGACTAAGTCTGTTTCAGAGCCATCGGAGTCGCCCAAGGCTTCTGAAGATCGTAGTGATGCATATGTGAGTGAGAAGAATCGATTGTTGGCAGAGCGTGTGGGAACACTGGAGACGCGTATCAAGCGGAAAGACAAGCGGATCGAATGGCTTGAAGCGGAGGTCCAGCGACTGGAGTCGGAGCTCTCAGACGACGATACTGAGTCAGTGAGCAAAGCGGAGAGCCAACACGTGAGTAATGATGGGGAGCCAGGATCGGCGTCGTTGTGGAGGCGGACGAAGCGTCTGTTTCGAACAGACGCCGAGTAACAACACGATGGCGCCCACAGACGTTTAGGTTACCACAGCGCAATCATCTAGCCATGGCCACGGATCTCACCGAACGGGTGCAAGAAATCGCCGAAGCACGGGACATCCCCGAGTCAGAGATCCTCGAACAGGCGTTAGAACGCGGTGTCAAAGACCTCTGGATAGACCTCGTCCTCTTACGGTACGTGAACGACGAAATCGACCGAGAAACGGCGGTTGAACTCGTTAGACGTGACCGCGTCAAACGTGCAGAACGCGACCTGCAGGCAGTCGAAGACGATGTTCAGTGGGGTCTCAGTGCGTGACATGCAGCTGATAGCCGGTCACGGAAGCAGGTCAACCTAGAACCGTTTTTTCTCGCTTCAAAAACGCGGAGGCGAACATCAGTGAGTGAGTCATCAGATCAATCTGTAGAATCGGGCGGTCTTACGCCAAACGTCTCGAGCCACCAAACACGCGGCTCATCAACGCCGGTATCGTGACGATCAACGACATGGAGACGTTGCAAGCCTGCGTTGCCTACGAGAATGCAAACCGGGGACGCGTTCAGATCCTCCGCCGGCTTGAGCAGCAGGTTAACGAAATCCGCTCACAAGAGGACTGACGGGACATTTGGAGATGTCTGTCGGAGCCTTAGTGGGTAGTAGCTCGAATGATTGGCTCACCGAATTAGAGTTCAGACTATTAGAGTTCAAACTATTATAGTTCTACCCCTAACTTCGGAACACGTATGTATCTCCCACCACGACTGGGAGTATGGACCAGTTCGTCAATCGTGTCGATGAACTCGATCGGTTGCAGGCCCTCTATGAGAGTGACGCTGCAGAACTCGCAATCATCTATGGGCGCCGCCAGATCGGCAAGAGCGAACTCGTCCGCCAATCGATTGCCGACCGCGACGATGCCGTGTACTATCAGGCAGTTCAAGGAACAGCGACGACACAGCTCAGGCGATTCGTCGAGGCAGCAGCGACGACCTATCCAGACATCACGGCCGTCAAAGAGGAATGGGAACCGCTCTTAACGTACCTCACCGATAGAGACGCCATCATCGTCATCGACGAATTCCCGTACCTCATTGAATCGAACGAAGGGCTTCCGTCGGTCATTCAACACCTGTGGGATACAGCTGTCGACGAGAGTCAGGCGACGCTCGTACTCACAGGCTCTGCAATCGGCATGATTCATACCCACGTCCTCGATGGCGGTGCGCCACTCTACGGCCGAGTGTCCCAGACTCCGAATGGCCGCCTCGAACTCACCCAGCTGCCGTTTCGTTCTATCCAAAAGTTCGTGCCAACGTACGGTTCCGAAGAACGGGTGTTTGTATACGGCGTCTTCGGCGGCACACCCCGATATCTCAGCCCGCTCGATTCATCACAGAGCTTCGGAGAGAATATCATGCGGCTTTTGTGCGACCCGGATGGCCCACTCCACGACGAGCCCGAAACCGTCCTCCAGATGGAGCTCAACGAGGTAAACACGTATTTTTCTGTACTGGAATCGATGGCCAGCGGGAACCGCAGTCGAAACGAGATCGCCCAGGGAGCCGGCATCGAGAGCACGAACACGTCGTACTACTTCGACCGGCTGGAAACACTCCAGATCATCGAGAAACACCATCCAGCACTCGCTGACCCGGCACGCAGCAAGCGAACGCGATACCAGATTCGGGATCCCGTGTTCCGGTTTTACTTCCGCTATCTCTACGGCCGCGGGGGACAGTACGAACTCTACGGCGAGAATGCCTACGCGGATCTCATCGAACCGGAGTTGCCCGACTTCGTCAGCGAAACGTTCGAATCGCTCTGTCACCAGGCAGTGCCGGCGCTCTACTCAAACTACCAGCTCACACAGGTGCCAAGCCAGTGGTGGTACAAGGGCCGAGAGGTAGATGTCGTCGCACCAACTGACGAGTCAACGCTAATCGCTGGCGAAGCGAAATTCACCACCACCCCCCTCGGTTATGACGTGCTCACGGATCTCGAAGACGACGTGGAGCATATCGACTGGACACCCATCGGAGGTGGTGAGCCAGCGTATGAATTCGCCTTGTTCAGCCGTTCTGGGTTCAAACGCTCGGTCGAGGAGGCTGCAGACGAGCGTGATGATCTTTGTCTCTTCAATCTGTCCGATATCGTTACCGTTCTCGAGCGTAGAACCGACTAATGACTTCTCCCACGACTACAGTCGTGGGCTTCCCTCACTGTTCTAAAGCTTTTTGCAGAGGCGTCGAACTTTCTGCTTCGCCATACATGACTGGCGATATCGAATATCTTGCTAACCGCCGGGTATGAGCCAAGAGGAGAGCCAACACGTGAGTGATGATGAGAAATCAGGGTTAGCGCCGTTGCGGGGGGCAGACAAAGCGACTCTTTGGAAGTGGAGAGTGATTTTCTGACACAGATATCCGATTTGGAGACAATATATATGCGTTTAGGTCGCGAAGATGAGTCTATGGACGAGGAGAGACCGTCTGAAGATGGGGCACGTGGGCAGTGGCAGAAGAATCGGACGACGTTTCAGCGTGTCTACGACGTCCTCGTTGGGACGTACGAATCCGGGTCTGCAAAAGAGTTCGCTGAATGGGCAGATTGTTCGGAGAACGGTGCTCGAGAAGCGCTCTCGCAACTCGTCGAAATGGGGATTGCAGAGAAAACTGACACCCGGCCTGCTGGCTACAGGCGAAATCCATCGTACTTTCGGTGGAAGCGTATCGAAGAAATAGCTGGTGAATACAGCGCCAGTGAGTTGCGGCGTCGGGTTGACGAACTGATCGAGGAAGACCGCCAATTCCAAGATGAATATGGTGTTCCAAGCCCAGATGCAGTCGTCGAACCCGACAATGTAGAGCCTGATCATGAGTCGGTGCATGAGCGGTGGGATGATTTGAGCGAGTGGCGGACGGTTCGTCGTGACATTTCGGTGTTGAAGCAGGCGGTTCAGCGAGCCGAATCGACGCATGACGACCGGGCGCAAGCATAGCGTGGTTGATCGATCTGAAAGTCCAAGCAGGCCACTTGATGTGACGACACTGGAGTTACTGGCACAGCGAGCCGCAATCCATCCGCTGGTTCTTACGTGGCAGTTTCGACCTGACTCACTATCGCCGCGTGTGCTAGAACTCCAGATTGATGCCGAACAGTATCCGGCGTCAGTCACGGAGGTGCGGCTTGATATTCGGTGGTTCGAAGGCGGCGCATATTCGGTGCACTATTTGGAGATTTCTCAAGACAAGACGTGGCAATGTCGGTGGGATAAGCATCCGAAACCGAACGCTCCGACTGCCCACTATCATCCGCCCCCAGATGCTAGTGCTGCAGTGGAAGCCTCACCATTCGAGGATGAACACCACCTCGGTGTGCTTTTCGGCGTTCTAGACTGGGTTAGAGAGCGCGTACAAGAGCATCACAACAATTGAGCGTCTCACCGAGCCAAGACTGCGCAGACTGGAACCTCTGGTATCAGCAATGTCGACGAGGATGATCACCTGGAAGCGACTAATGATGAGGGAGAGTCAGAGACGACGTCTTGGAGGGCGGTGAACACAGTCATCCCTTCGACAGGGTGGACACCAAGTTTCGTTGCCGCAGTCCGCTGTGTGAGTTCACCGGCCATGATACGAAGCGTGTAGTGGAGTGCAGCGGCAAGTTTGGCGATTCCTTGGCGCTCAACGAAGACGCGGATATCCTCGGTATCAAGTTGTCGTCCAATCGCATCGACGAGCGTCGGCGTTGCGAGCACTTCCCCGTGTTCGGTGTCGAGCTGGAGTCGAATCGGATCAACCGTGACCGTTGCTGGCGTCACGTCCTCGTCCCGCGTGAGCACGCTCATTTCCTCAAGTTGTCCGATGTACTTGTACGTCGTCGAGTGCGCCATGTCGAGGTCAGTCTTGATGGCCTCAATCTCGACGGGGCCGTACCGGAGGATGTAGCTATAGAGGCGAGCGAGTCGCGGCGTGTTCAGCAACTCGGCGTAGGTGAGCAGATCATTGAATGTCGCCTCAGGGTTCGGCGTGGTTGCAATTCGGTCATCGGCAGACATCACAATCTATGTACTATGGATAGTGTATTAACTCTTGGTGAGGCCGTGTTCGAGTTCTCGGAATATGCACAGAGCGCGAGTGGGCTCCTGTCCTTGGCGCGAACTCAAGTTTTTGAGACAGGTCACTTACGTTAACCAACATGAGCCGCTAATACCGGTACTGTTGGTTAACAAAACCGCGAGCGTTCAGCGTTTCAAGGAACACGAAGGCGGCTTCGAGAGGTGAGTTAATGAGCTTCTCAAACGAATCTCTTCACGAGCATCATGAGCGAGCCACCGTCGATAGATCTCGTGGCCGAGTGGGAGGCTGAGCTCGAGCGCCGGACGACGGTCGAAAAGATATACGACGTCGCCCTCCAACTCAGGGAGCCACTGCGTGTCGCTGACATCGCAGACCGGGCAGGCATCACACCGGATACCGCACGGGAACACCTCAACTTCCTCACAGAACTTGGTGTTGTGAAGAACCCGAGCGACGACCCAGCTACCTACGAACGCAATGACGCCTACTTCGAGTGGCGACGAATCGACCAGCTCTGGACCGAACACAGTGTCGAGGAACTCCAAGAACGAATTCGTGAATTGACTGCCCGAATCGCAGACTACGAAGCGGCGTACGACGCGTCGACACCGGCAGCCGTTGACGCTGCCACTGTTGCAGAGGCGAGTGGTGACCGGACAATCGACGATGTGTGCAGTGACCTCCGTGATTGGGTGACCGCTCAAGAGGAGCGCAAGCTCACTAAACGAGCTCGCCTGCAACGCTGTCGCGGCGACAATCAACAATGAGACCCGTTGAGTCGGCTACCATCGACGATTCCATCCCCATTGAGACGATTCGGGGGATTCTTCGGGAGCACTTGGTGCAGTGTGCACTTTTCTTTGGTTCCCACACGACAGCAACAACCCATCCAACGAGTGACATCGACATCGCAGTCGAGTTGAAAACGACTCAGCGCGAGGATCCAGCGTACAATGATGCGTTCTTTAGTCTGAGTGCAGATTTGAGTGAGGCACTCGAAACAGATGACGTAGACCTCGTCGATATCCACACCCTCCCACCAGGCGTTGCTGCATCAGTCTTCGAGGAGGGAATCCTCCTTGTTGGCGACCCGGAACACGCCGAGGAACTTCGGCGGCGTGTGACCGACAGATCGTCTGATTCCCGGTCGCCACGCGAACGCTTCGACGACGCACTCACGAAGATTGATGCGCATCTCAGTGGGTTCAGTGGTCCGGCATCCGAGGAGCACGACCGACAGCGATGACGTATGTCCGATACTGATACCAGATACAACGTTCACGACTGTACTCAGAATCCAATCACGCATCGGTCGATGAGGTCTGTGTTCAAGACACCGGAAACGGTGGTGTCTGTATCAGATTCGCTAGTGTGTTAACCAACACAAATGGTATTGTTACGGAGTGTTGGTTAACAACATCACGAGCGCGTTGCGTCTTAGTTTCAAAGACTCGTATGAACGGGCTCAACCGGTGAGCCGAAGCCCAGCCGTCGATTCGTAGAGATAGCCTTTCAACAACAGTTGCTCAAGAAGATCCTCTGTCTCTGCCCGCTCAAAACCACCGTCAGTGAGGAGATCAACAGCTGCGTCGTGTGTAACTGTCCCGTCCTCATCGGTACCCTGCGCTATCAGTTCCAGAGCAGTTTGCTGTGACGGCGTCAGCGGGGTCGACGAATGCCGCATTATCTCTGTTTTTATTGGCGACCACCGAGACTGTTGGGATTGTGTTGGCTTCTTGGACTTCTGTTTGCTGTGTGAGCTCGGCGTTTCCGATTTCTCATCCTCGACATCGGATTGTCTAATATCAAATAATATATGCTGACAATACACGAAGTCAGGTCACATTCCGATGCCCTCCAACCGATACGACGACTGTCGCAGCAACTGGGAGAGTAGATGCTGATGCGACGCCGTAGAGTGCTCGCATCGATAGCGTGTGGGACAGGTATGCTGGCTGGCTGTGCTACCCGCGAGAGAGACAGCCGTAACTCGGTCTCAACGTCTCAGCCAACACCGCCATCAGACGTGACGACACTCACTGAGACGAAACCACTCCCCGAACCGAGTGACGTGTCTAGCTCTGCAGTTGCTCAATCGTTTGTTGAGACATACGAACAACGCTACGTGTATAACGAACTCGTCGGCGGATTCGGAAGTTCAGGCGGAGCGACGGAGATTACGGTTGAGCCAGCACGTGTCGCTGTCGTCCACACGACTGGCTCAGGGTACTACGTGTTGTCCTCATGTCGAGGGTCTGCCCGCTATTACCGTTCGGGTAGCTCCGCGAGTAGCGCAACCCGTAACGCTTCGAGTGTCGCCCACTTCGTGAGTAATGAGCGACACCGACGAATCCCGTTCAATGCCTATCGGTGTGAACGGCCTGTCGTTCAGGCGTCTACTGCGGACGATAGTGACGACCCACTTGCTCGGTTGCAGATCTATGATTTCGAGACTGAACCCGATTACGAGCACCCTGAGCAAGGTGGACGGACAGTCAACGTCACCGTCCGGAACGATAGCGGGGAGGCCATCCTTGAGCAGACGTATCAAACATCGCTTCCGTTGACGATTCAGCCTGCAGTCACCGAGACACCGGGGTCGTATACACTCGCTGCCTCGCTTGCCGATGGACCGACGGTTCAGTATGAATGGGACCTCTCAACACCGGGGACTCCTAGTTGGTGGGCACTCTGTCTGGTAATCACGGCTGGTGGTAGATTGACTGTCAAACGATGGTACCCAAATGAGGAGGTTGGCGTGCCGTCGAATGGCGTCTGTAGACACTAACACGAGACGTTCCGACCTCGTCGACGTGCTCGGAGTGTTTGCTCACTTCCGTATCGAGAGGTGTGGAGCGACAGTTGTGAATAAAAGCCTCTGAAAGCCCCTGGGCGCTCGACGGCTACACCTCGCTGCGGTCCTCGCTCCGCTGCGGTCCTTGTGTCGGCTCGCTCGCCGAACGCCCGGCCCCTTTCACTCCCACCCGGTGTAGAGTGGTCAGCGTCGTTTCCTCACTGTCTGTTCGGTGTGATGAACCGGTACGCCCGCTCGCCGTCTTCTGTAGTGACGGCGAAGTTCATGAGCAGAGCCTCTTGGAGTCCGTCTGTCGTGTACGCGGTGATGCGATAAGTGGTGTCGTCCTCGTTCTCAACTGTCAGCGTTGGTGGTGCGTCGATGAGTGCTCCAGCTGCAATAGAGAATCCGCTGAAGAGGATGAGGAGGACGAGGAATATCCGAATTCGTCGAGGGACCATACAGGTACCAGAACAGGCAGTACTGAAATATCCTTGTCTTACACTGGAACTAGCTTTTGGTGCTATGGGTGAGAATGACAAGACTCTTGAAAAATATCACTACTACCAGCCCGCCGACGCCATCATCGTCTACAATGAGCGCGACCTCAACCACTACCAACCACTCAACGGCCGTCCACTCACCCACTGGCACCAGTACGTCGCAAAGAAGCGCGGGTGGAAGTCAATGGACCAACTCGCCCACGCAGGACTCCAGATCGATGCCCAGCAGAAGGAGACGCAGGCGTGAACGCACGCGAAGAACTCCGCATGCATCTCTCACACAGATTCGAGGAGGAAGCCCACGAGTTCACTCGTAGGTCACTGACTTGCAGAACGGATAAACATCCGGACAGTCCAACAGTAGTCTTTGGTCAATCAATATCGATTGGTTCCTGTGATTTCGAACCGTGCACCTTCATCGCCCTCAGTGATTTCGATTTCCCATGTATGAGTTTCAACGATCCCTTTCACAATGGAGAGCCCATAGCCTGGGCTACTTTCGTCTGTCGAGTATCCTGACTCAAACACCGTCTCACGCTCAGCTGGTGGAATCCCAGGACCGTTATCCTCAACAAAAAAGCCATTATCGAGCAAGCCGACTCGGATCGTTGAAGCGTTTCCGTGGTCAAGGGCGTTCCAGAAGAGGTTCTCAAAGAGTCGTTGCAACTGTGACGCGTGCGCTCGGATTTCCGTGTCTGTGTCAACGATCAATTCCGTCGATTCCGAGGAGACAGTCTCCCATGCCTGTTCGACTATCTCTTGGATGGACACCACTGAGAGTGATAACTCTTCTCCGCGAGCCAATCGAAGCAGTTCGTCAATGAGGTTTCGCATTCGATTGTGTGCCTGTGTGACTTCTTCGAGATGCTCGAAATCACCCGTCTCTTGTGCCAATTGGAGTCTCCCTTCAGCCACGTTGAGGGGATTTCGAAGATCGTGTGAAACCGTGTTTGCAAACGATTCCAGAATATGGTTTCGACGCTTCAGTTCCTGATCACGCTCTCGCTTCTTTGTGATGTCCCGTGAGTGAACGAAAAGACCATGCTCGACGGGGTACGCTCGGACTTCAGTCCAGTATCCGAAGAGGTCAGAGTAGGTTTCAAACGCTGTCGGCTCGCCGGCTGACATCGCATTCTGGAAGAAGTCGTACACCTCTGTCTCAGTGGCCTCAGGGAACACATCCCAGAACTTCTTATCGAGAACCTCGTCAGCTGTCAAGCCAGTTCTGTCTGCAATCGTCTGATTCCAGTAGGCGATTCGCCAATCCGAATTGAGAATGTAGAACCCATCGGTTTGCTCGTAGAGAGCAAGCAGTCGGTCTTGGGCGATCCGCGCTCGTCGTTCGGATCGACGGTGGCTGACCGCGTTCTTGATGCGGTTTGCGAGTTGGTCGTATACTTCGGTCCCGCCTTTCTGGATATAGGACGTTACCCCTGCGTCTATCGCCTCGGAGGCGATCTCCTCGCTGCCCTTCCCCGTGAACAGGATAAACGGCATGTTGGGATACTCCTCGCGAACAGTGCTGAGAAGCTTGATTCCATCCATCTCGGGCATCTCGTAGTCGCTGATGATACAGTCAATGGGAGTGGTGGACAACTGGTGAAGCACCTCGCGTGGATTCGTTTCGGTACGTACCTCGAAACTGTCGGTTATCCGTTCTAGAAACTCCGCGGTCAACTCACTCACTTGTTGATCATCATCGACGTGAAGGACGAGTATTTGCTCATTCCTTGAGACACCGTTCTGCGTGATTGTGTCGCCCATTTTAGTACCTCCGGAACAGAACCGCTCAAGACGAGCAATCCACGTGGAAAGCGCGGATAGAGTCTCTGCGGTATCCATTGCCTGCCTTACAGAATACAAGGCAACAGACGCCATCTAGGCACTTGGTGTTCCTATTTGGACGATTTCAATAATAGATTTAAAAACTTTTGGAATATTTGAGAAAATATGGTGTATTGTCATGTTTTTTAAGCAGGAATATCAATAGAGTCAAATGAATGTTTCCACGCGTATCAATCGCTTTCAGTTTCGCCATACGTGACTGAGGTATATTGAGGCCCTCGCTGACTGATGGGTATGAACGAGAACTTCATCCCGTGTGACTGGACAGAACGCTTCGTGGAACTCACGGAAGTGATTCAGACACTGCGTGACTGCTCGACCGAAGAGGCGGAGTTGATGGCAAGCAAGGTACTCAGCCGTGCATACAGTTCGACATACTTGGTTAGGCTTACCGACGGTGGACGCTGCGCAGTCTATCAAGCAGAGTAGCGAATCAAGGGAGATCATAGCTCAATAGCAGCTAGCTGTTGTAGGCGAGGCGTCCTTTGGTGAGAATTATGAGGACCACCGCGACTATGGCAAAGACGATGACATTCAACGCACCACCATCGATAATAGTAGCGGCCCATCCCCCATAGCCCAAGCCACCGAAGATTGGTGTGAGAAGTCCGCTCGCCGCGTTTCCAGCAGCATGGAGGAGAATGACGATGAGAAGGCTACCACCAGTACCGTTGAAAACCCAAGTATAGATAAACGAACCCGCGATGGCGGTCAGCACGAACGCAACGAACCCAGAGAGCGTGATTGGCCCGAGAAACGGTGTGAAAAACGCGGGGAGGTGATACAGGCCAACGAGTACTCCGAGAACGAGCGTCCCCCAGATTGGGCCGTATTGTCGTTGTAACCGTGGGAGTGCAAAACCGCGCCAGCCAGGTTCCTCACCAATCGACGGTACGAAAATTCCCAGTAGCACGAGGGGAAGGAAGACGGTGAAGAAGAGTGACCAATTCTCAAGAAGTGCCGTGAGTGGATCGGTTCCAAGAATCGTAACGTATCCCGCGATGTACGCAAACATAAATCCGAACAGAGCGACCACGTACCATCGAAGGCCGACTCGCCATCGTTTAATCCCTCCCAGTAATCGACGCACGCCTACCCAACCCTCTATCACTGCAGTTACGAGAACAGCTGCGAGTAGAGGCCCCAAGGGTGCAATTACAAACATCACGATACCAAACGCATCCGGCAGCGTATACGGCAACAATTCCAAGCCACCGCGACTCTCGCTCACCGACCAGGGGAGAATAAACGCCCACGAGATGGCGTACGCTAATACAAAGAAGATCCCCAGTGGCGATCGGTAAACTATGGACTCTACTGATGTTTTCATTGTGCATCCTTACAGACGAGCGGTCAATGATTAGTCATTCTCCTGACAACCTGGAGTAGAGTTCTCATCGTGTATATTAGTAACCCACAACTTCGGTCGTGGGCTTTCTCCTCGAATCTGTGTAAAGTACCACGGGTCACCCGACCCGTGACACTCTCGCTGTATTCTTTAGAAGCAGAGACTCTCAGTCTGTGGCCTGAGCGTCAGTAGGTGATGCTACTCCTGGGAGGTTCGGGAGCGACAGATCGACGCGTCGGAGTAGCTGCGCGTTGATCGCGACAATTACCGTACTCAGCGACATCAGGAGGGCGCCCACGGCGGGGGACAGCAAAACCCCGATCGGCGCAAGGATGCCAGCTGCAAGCGGAATTGCGAATACGTTGTATCCGGCCGCCCAGACGATATTCTCCTGCATCTTTCGGTAGCTGGCCTTGCTGAGTTTCACGAGCCGAACCACGTCCATCGGGTTGTTCTGGACGAGGATGACGTCGGCCGACTGGACCGCGACGTCGGTGCCGCTCCCGATGGCGATTCCGACGTCGGCCCGCGTCAACGCCGGCGCGTCGTTCACGCCGTCGCCGACCATCCCCACGAGCTTATCCTGGTTTTGGAGCTCTTGGACTTTCACGTCCTTGTCTTCGGGGAGAACCTCGGCGAACACCGTGTCGATACCCAGTTCGTCGGCGACGGCATCGGCGACGTCCTGGGAGTCTCCAGTCAGCATCGCCACCTCAATTCCCAGGTCATGGAGGGCGTCGACGACGCGGAAACTCTCTTCACGGATCACGTCGGCCATCGCGAACGCGGCGATCAACTCTCCTTCGCGAACGAGATACACCACGGTCTGGGCGTTCTGGCCGGCGTCGTCAGCGAAGTGCTGGAGGTGGTCGGGAATCTCGCTATCGAGTTGGGTCAACAGGTTCGGCCCGCCGACGTACACCTCGTTTCCACCGTCGAACGCGTCCGACGAGCCTCCGGCAAAGCCGGAGACGTTAACGTTCGCGCGGACTCCTCGGCCTTTGATTGCCTCGAAATCGGTCGCGCCAGGAGTAGTTAGGTCTCGCTCGTTAGCGGCCTCGCGGATGGCGCGGGCGATCATGTGTTCGGAGTCGCTCTCGACGGCCGCCGCGAGCCTGAGTGCGTCGTCCTCGTCAACCCCGTCGACAGTCACCATGTCGACGACACCGTGCTCGCCTTCGGTGAGCGTCCCAGTCTTGTCGAAGATGATCGCGTCAAGATTTCTCGCTTCTTCCATTGCAATCCGGTCGCGGACCAGCATCCCGTTTCGAGCGGCGAGCGATGTATTGATTGCGACCACGAGGGGGATGGCGAGCCCAAGTGCGTGTGGGCAGGCAATGACAAGCACCGTCACGACGCGCTCGATGACGGTCGCGTCGAACGAGATCGCGACCGTCCACGCGATCGCTGTCACGACTGCCGCACCGAGGGCCACGTAGAACAGCCAGCCTGCCGCGCGGTCGGCCAGCACCTGTGTCTTCGACTTGCTCTGCTGGGCCTCCTCGACGAGGCGCATGATGCCCGCAAGCGTCGTCTCCTCGCCCGTCGCACCGACGCGCACGCGAAGGCTCCCGTCGCCGTTAATTGTCCCGCCGATGACCTCGTCGCCGGGTTCCTTCGAGACCGGTTTCGACTCACCGGTAATCATTGACTCCTCGACGTCCGAATCTCCTTCCTCGACGATACCGTCAGCAGGGACGCTTGCGCCCGGTCGGACGAGCACGAGGTCGCCTTCAGAAAGCTCACCAACAGGGACCTCTTCGGTCTCTCCATTGTCAGTGATGCGCTCGGCGGTATCCGGCATTAGTTTCGCCAGTTCGTCGACCGCGCTCGAGGCCCGGCGTACGGACCGCATCTCAATCCAGTGCCCCAGCAGCATGATGTCGATTAGCGTGACGAGCTCCCAGAAAAACGCCGACTGCGTCGGGAAGACCACGCTCGCGAGGCTGTAGACGAATGCGACGGTGATCGCCATCGAGATGAGCGTCATCATCCCCGGCGACCGGTCTTTCAGTTCCGGTACCGCCATCTGAAGGAACGGAACCCCACCGTACGCGAAGACGATAACCGCGAAGACGGGGTTGATCCACTCGCTGCCCGGGAACGCAGGGACGGAGAACCCGATCCACTCCTGCAGCATTTCGCTGTACAGGAGGACCGGAATCGACAGGAGCGTCGAGACAAAGAAGCGCCGGCGGAACATCTGCTCGTGGCCTTCGTGCATCCCGCCATGCCCCTCACCGTGCCCCTCGTGGGAGCCGTGGCCGTGCCCTTTGCCCTCGTGTCCAGTGTGCTCGTGTTGCTCGTGGACCGCTCTCTCACTCTCCGCAGCAGGGTGAGCCTCGTCCTCCAGTAGCTCCTGTTCTACCCGTTGTTCGTCAGCCTCGGCGGCTGTTTCATCGTGCTCGCCGTGTTCGTGCTGGTGACTGCGGTCGTCCTGCTGGTGTTCCCCTCCTGGGGGATTCTCATTTGTGTCTTTGTGGTCGTCCATAGATCATATCCTCTTTACAGGTGGACCCGCCGGCTCCCTGAATCTTCGCCCCTGAAACCGTACAGCAGGACCTGCGTAGACACACTTCAAAGACAACGGTAAGCCGGTGTCTCGAAGCGGTCCGTGCTATCCGCAAATCGATATACTCAGGCGCGAGCGGTGTACCCTGCGTCTTCGACGGCCTCTACGAGGGCCGTAACATTCGCCTCACCATCGACGCTTGCCTGTTCGCTCTCCCTGTCGACGGTCACGTCAGTCACGCCGGAGACCTCTTGGAGCGCCTCCCCGACCGTCTGCTCACAGTGACCGCACGACATTCCTTCCACGGTGATGGTTGTCGTCATACACGAATACATACGGTCCCCTGTCTTTAGCGGGTTTTCCCTTCGATTATGTTGGTATCGTGGGGCTCAAACCTTAGATTCAAAGTAACACCTGCGGCCGAAATGAACCAGATCTCGGAGACTCCAGCTGTCGATGGCGAGAGGCTCAGGTATTGTTGTGGCGCTCCCTGTACGTCTTCGCCGCTAAAAAGACATATACTGCGCCGATTGCCCGAATACCCGAGCGGAGTCGCGCGTTCCATTCTATCGACTCCGGACGTTTGTACAGAAGCGCGGTGGCAAATCTCCGATACAGGTCGGGAAACAGGAGAACGATCGCGCCGAACACTCCGGTAAGATTCTTGACCTCCTCCCGCGCCTAAAGACGCGGGTATGCGCTCGCACTATGAATCATACGTTATGGTACGACGAATACGGAGATAATACTCCTGTGACCCTCCACTATCGAGAACGAGACCAGTCCGATTAGTATCGGCTTCGAACCAAGTATGACGCACAGAGGCCGTTTTCAAATGGGCGTCTCGAATACTTAGGTTCGGGCATACAGGGCGTAGAGGATTGACAGCATCCCGGCCGCAGTGATGAGTGCTGCGACGAATCCCGCCTCGAAGATTGACACCTGGAGGAGTTCGAAGAGTACGCCTTCGAGGAGGCCGCCAAGCCCGACCAGCGCGAAGCCGTCGACGTACAGGGTAACTACGTGTGATGCCATTGGCACCTTAGAGGGAGGTCACTCTGATTGTTTTAGATTGTTTTGGCGGGATTCGAACTCTTCGTCCGTGAGATCGCCACGGGCGTACGCCAGACGTAATTCTTCCATCGCGGGATTGTGAGATGCTTGTGTTTCGCTCACCTGTCTAAAGAGGAGATAGCCACCGCCGAGAAGCGCAACGAGGAAGGCGAGTGGGACGAGCATTCCGATAACGGGCCACCAGCTGCCGGTACTACCGTACTGGCCCATCATTCCCCCGTATCCCATCATCCCGCCGAACCCCATCCCCATCGTGAGCAACGGAAAGAGGATGAACGCTCCGAGAATCAGGAGCAGCACCGTCGTTGTGTCCAGTTGATTCGATGAAGCCATCGAAGATTAGGCCTCCGACGCAGGGTCGAACTCATTTCTAACGGCTGCCAGTACACGATCGAATCGCTCAGTGACCTCGGTTTCGATGGAATCAAGCGCGTCGTTATCAGCAATCCCGACCAACTGCTCCGGATCGACCGCACTTACCACGATGTCGCCGTCATCGGTCTCATAGACGATGACGTTGCAGGGTAAGAGCGCACCGAGCTCGATTTCCTCGGTCAAGCCTTCGTATGCCAGCGGGGGATTACACGCACCGAGGATGCGATACTGACGGAACTCTTCGCCAAGCTTCTCCTTGAGTGTTGCCTGAATGTCGATATCACAGAGGACGCCGAATCCCCCGTCTGTGAGTGCAGCGTTCGTTGCCTTAACGACGTCGTCGAATTCGCCAGTGACTGATGTCTGTATTGTGTATTCCATGGAATATTATACCCCGTCCGTGGGGTTAACGGTTGGGTACCGCAACGGTGGGCGTTGGGAGTGTGATGTACCGGCTGGAACAGCAACTGTTCCAGTCATCCGGTGCGTTCGAGCTGATTTCGCCGTTGATCGAATTCGTCATCCGAGAGCTCCCCGCGGGCGTAGCGCTCACGGAGAACCGACAGCGACTGCTCTTCGTTCCCACCGGATCCTCGGTTGAGGAGCGCATAGGCGAGGTAGAGCGGGACGGCGATGAGGAGCCCCATCCAGAGGAGTCCCCAGAACCCCATCGCGCCGCCGAAGAGGCCCCAGCCGCCGCCCATCATGCCGCTGCCGTAGCTCCCGCCGCCGTGGGCAGTAGCTGTTCCAGTCACTGCGACCAGCAGCGGGACAGCGAGTATCGCGAGTCGACGAGCAGTGCGTCCGATGTGAGTGGGGGGTTGCGTCATGATTGTGAGTTGGTAGTGAGTTTCTGTATTCGGTTGAAACGATCGAAACGGTCAGGGCCGTCAGCAGTGGCCCTGCCCGTACATCCCGCCGTTGTAGTCGTCGTCAGCCATGTCCTGGGCCATCTCATTGACGGTCACACCCATGTTCGACTCCATCCATTCGACGCTACCAGGGCCCAAACGCCGCACGTCGCGCACATTTTGGTCGTCGCCTTCGGGACGGCTACGACGTGACACGCGTTCTCGAAGGACTCAAGCATTCCTCGGGCGCTGAGGTCTTCAACGAACACGGCGTCGTACTCTATAGTGTAGAAGTGCGCGAGTTTGTGCCTGTAGTCGCGCTTCTTGTTCGACATCCGGGCGTGGACTTGCGCGAGAGCGAAACGTTTCTCACGTTTGGGGGGCTCTCTCGCCGGATAACTTGGGTCGAGTCGCCCGACAGAGCGTCCGTCCGAGTCGTAGGCGAAGTTCAACACGCCGAGGTCAATTCCAACGGTGTCCCCGGAGTTGATGTCTTCGACGGCGGGTTTCTTAGATTCTTCAGCTTTGATGCAGAACGAGGCGTACTACCGTTGGAGACTCGGGCTTGCTATTGCTCGTGGTTCGCGTCGTTGTTTATCGGATTCATCCCACGACTAAAGTCGTGGGGTCTTCTCCTCGACTTTCTGTAAGACCGAGTATTAAGCGACGGATTGAAGAAGAGTACTTACAACACAAACAGTCTATTGTTTAGAGACACCCAAACCAAGCCCCTGAGACCTAACAGTCTACGCCAGAAAATATAGAGACCTCTATATAAATAAAGATATTTTGGAAATGGAAATGTTGGAATAATACCTAGTAAAGTAAGAGGCGTTTTAATCTTTCGCCAAGATAGTACCTTTGATGCCTCTTACACGGCGAACTGCAGTCCAGACATTGGTAACTGCCAGTGTGTTCGGTGTTGCTGGATGCCTTGGCTCGTCCAATACACGTAACTGGGATCTCGAAGAGAAAGCGGCAGTCACCAATGCCCAGCAGTACAATGCACCTGGGTGCGGATGCTGTAAACAGTACGCGTCGTACTTACGCAACAACATTGATGGGAAGCTTACTGAGACGGTTCCGGATGATATCGTTTCTATCAAAGAAAAGTATAATGTCCCCGAAAGCCTCCATAGCTGCCATACGCTCGTCTTAGAAGACTACGTCGTTGAAGGACACGTTCCAGCACAAGTAATCGCAAAGCTCCTCACAGAGAGACCGGCAATCGAGGGCGTCGCACTCCCCGGGATGCCAGCCGGGACACCTGGTATGGGTGGAACGAAACAAGAATCATGGACCATATACGTGATTGGTGGGGATCAAGCTCAAGAAAAGTACGTCGAAATCTAAGTTAGGTAAATCACCCTACTTCGTTCACCCAAGACGGGGTTCGCTCGTTGAGGGTAGGGCCACCGGCAATCAGTCGCCGGCAATTGGCCGGTAGCTCTCGTCGTTCAACGTCCCACCATTCACACGCACGTCTACTTAAGCCGGTTTCCTCTCGGACCCACTCGATTGCTACCGAAGTCCACGAACGGTTTGAGCGTGTGCTTTCAGAGATTTGAGGATCAGATCCCATCGGATCAATTCGGCATGATGACTATCCTCCTCTTGATTCTCGGAGCAACCGTCGTACTGCCGTTTTTCACAACGGGAGGGAATTTGGTGGTATGATGGGTGGTTACGGGCCAATTGGTGGCTGGTGGATGCTCCTTGCGCTGCTCGTTCCGCTTGCCTTTCTCCTTGTTCTTCTCGGTGGAGGCTATCTCCTCACCAAGCAAATGAGCGACTCCCAACAATTACGGAATCCTGCAATGGAAGAACTCCGAACAGCGTACGTCCGTAGTGACCTTACCGACGAAGAATTCGAGGCTCAACGACAGAGGCTCGAACAGTCGGAATAGCCACACTCAGGCGCTCATTCAGTTAGTGGCTGTGCCTGCCCTGTATATTGGTTTTGTATCTGCTTCTGGTTCATCTCTGCTGGACCATCTACTGTAGTGAACAGGAAGTGGGTGTATACTATCTTTTAGCAGCGAGAGAATCCCGCCGTTTACGGCGGGCGAGGATGGCACTGGAGATAACAATTGAAGCCATCCCGTGAGTAATGGCTTTCACGGGTTACTTATGAGGGCGGATCGGTAGGCCACTGGCGTTCATCAGATTCGACTAATTCCAGTAACGTTCGCCGTCGCATCTTCAGATCGTCAAGAGCAGTCTCGAATTCACTTTCTGAGACTGTTGGGATACCAGCATTGCGAACTGAGTCAAGGCTAAGCGGCGGTGGCGTACGTCCTTCAGGATCAACAAACGAACCATGCAGTGTCTTGAGATAACTTTCGATACTCGAACGGCCACTCTCGAGAATGATATTACTTGGTTGATGTTGGTCTGGAATTCCGACATGGAGTATCGTCAACGCATCATCTAGGACAGCGATACTTGTGATCGCTGCAGCATCAGAGCGTGCACTGTGAAAATAATGAAGAATTGGATATGCTTTGTGATTCGACGTAAGCCTATTTAGTTCGGTGATATGAGTATTGAGGAGGAGAGGAAGTTCTTCGAATTCCTGGCCATTCCATGCTGCTCGAATAACTTCGCCACCGCGAGTACCAAGCCCAGTAACGCCGATGGCAAAGGAGCGCTTCTGGGTAACTGCTCCCAACACAGAGAGGACGTACGTGACGCTAAGCGTTACAAAGAGCATGCCATTCGCCGTGACAAGGACCGTCACGATTTGCCAGATACCACCGTTCGGTGCGAATCCACCGTTTCCGAGGGTGAACATGGCATAGCCTGTGAAGTAGAGCTGGTCGAGCCACGAAACCGAACTGCCAGTAGTCGTATTGATGAGTGAGGTAGCTGAGCCAGCGAACACAAAGGTCCAACCAGTCCACAGTAACGCAATCCAAACGCCGAGACTATTCACGAGGATGAAGGGGCCAGCCAATGAAAGAAGGTAGCTGTTCCCGTCCGTAAGACGCCGGAGTGTACGCCATGTGCCGTCCATCAAACGTGAGGTGAGTGGTCCAGCACCACCTTCAATCCAGAGCGTCGTCCAGAGAATATCCACAGTAGCAATCACGAGCAAGAGAACGCCGAGGACAAGATATCCAAGACTCATCGTATCTACATCTATACCGGGCAGTACTAACTATCCTTTCATCGACTGAGGCTGGTTTTACAAAATTGGCGTCGTGTCGGCGTGTTGGAGGGCCGGTCGTTCAGTGGCTCCATCACTGCAATTGGAAGAACAAATGCCAGATATGTCATACCACCGAATCAATTGCAGCGGAGTGCAACTCAGCAAAGAAACTATATACATTTTGTCGTGGTAGTCGAGAAAGTAGATTTGGCTCTGTTGAAACCCTCAGCCGAGAGCAGAAGACGCGTGCTGAATAGAGAGGTTGCATCCATCTTGAAGGCCTCATTTGTTTCGCCTTCTCAACGCCGGACTACCTGCGAGGGGGATTTGAAATTTATCTGTCGAAAAATTACTTCTCGTTGTGTAATGATGTGAGTAACACCCGGACAGAGTAACGTTCCGAAAGCAACCAACGTAGCCCCGAACTCCAATAAGGAACATGCCGAAGGAAGATTCGAAATCAGAGAGTGAATCTAATGTCGTCGCTAAATGTGTCGAATGCGGCACTCTCTATCAAGCCGAAGAACTGGAAAATGATAATCACCGTCCAATCGGGACTGATGGAAGTTGTCAATGTGGGAGTGACGATTTTGAGCGTGCTACCTTCGAGCGATTCAAGTAACCACAGGGAGGTCGAGTCAAAGACTGATACGCGCTCTGTATTCAGCACGATTTCTGAAACCTGTCGCCGATTTACGATTTTAACAGAGCCGTAGATTTATAGGGTGGCGTTGTAGAAGTAGGCCTGCGGCCCCGAGGTTGACGCACCCATCCACAGCGCATGAGTCAAAAGGTGGCCTCGGGACCGCGTACGCGGCTTTTGCAAAACCTCTCTACAGGTCGTAGTACTTTCCGACACTCTTGTACGCTCTACAGGCACTTTTGAGCAGTACAGCGCAGAGTTTCCAGAGAGCTATATTGAAAGGGGGAATCTCGGGGGTGCCTCTGATCGTCGTAATGGGTGTGTCAGCACTACGACGCCCGATTTCGGTGATGCAGCACGCTACTGCATCTCTTACTATCGATTGCAGAAATATAATCTGACTGATTTGTTTTTGAGAGACAGTCTAGTGTAATATCATTCGTGCTTGAATCCCGAATTCACTCGTCGATAAGTCGAATACACTCAGTGGTAAATTGGTTCAAGTCTCGTCCGGCTTCTGGTTCGAGTGAAACCACGACACCGCGCTTTTGTCCTCGAGGGAAGTGCATGATGATGGCGTCCTCGAATCGACGACGTATGCGGTGATTTCGGCGATTGGGCGACTGCCCTCGAGGAGCGAACGCGCTACGAACGTGCCCGTCAGCAACGCGCCAGTACCGGCCGCCAAGAAATATAACAGACGGCGAGCGACGCTGCAAGGAAGAAACGACTATTGGCTAGCGCAGAAGAGTCGCAATTGTGACTGACGACGTCGCGTATCCTTCGGTCGGGCTCATTCTCGATTTCCACGAGCAGATCGTTGACGAGGGCGACGCCACAGAACCCGGCATTCGATCGGAGGATGCAATCGAGTCTACAGTGCAGTACGTCTCTAAAGGATACTTTGGGGAGGTTCCACAGACACTGCATGAAAAAGCGGTACATCTGATGCGGCTTCTCGTTGCAGACCATCCCTTTGTCGACGGGAACAAGCGAACGGCGCTCCGAACGGTGGTTGTCTTTTACATGCTGAACGGACACACGTTCGACTACGGCGACGAAATTCGCGCCTTACTTCACCGCTTTGCGACCAACGAAGCTGCTGTCGACACCGAAACAGCAGTCGTCTACTTCCGAGCGTGCGCTCGTCGCAACTGATAAAGGGACACACAGAGTATGTTCGAAACAGAGATGGCGTCCAGCACCGATTCCTCGGCGACGGTCGATAAAGAAGTTCGCCGACTATACGAGCGGTATCAGGCAGCCGAGAGTGACGCCGAACGCCACCAGATCGCCCTTGAGATGGGGAAACTTGATGGACGCCGCCACGCAGAGATCTACGCCGCACTCGAAGACGAGTAAACCATCCGAATTCGTCGCACTCCAGTCGGTATCGACGCCTGTTTTGAGTCCGCGAAACGCCATCGACCCACCCCAATCATGAAGACGGTAAGTGGGTTGTCCAGCTGCTGGCCGATGCGCTATCGAATCGCGCCCTCATGGCGCCACCTCGTACTCCTCAGCCAGTTCCTGGAAGTCGGGCCGTCCGCTGGGCACCGCTGGTGTCGAGATATGTGCAGAGGTCGTCGACGACGTCGTCGCTCCATCCACTCGAAGTATACTCCACCATCCTCACGGCAATAGAGCAACATATAGAGACACTCTAGCCCTAGCACGTGTTGAGAACAATCGAGAGATGCCTACTGGAGGAGACACCTGAAGATCTCAATGGGTATCGGTAAATGTGCAACAGCAGCGCTATTGTAACACAGTAGCCCTGAATTCCACGGTATTAGTATACCCATTCATATATTCACTATACATAGAGCTCGTGCCAGCGTTCGCACGTATACTATTCGCACTTGATCTTCCACGAGAGAGGTCGCATAGTCTCTACGTATACTTGATATAAAAACAGCTATACCAACAGGGACAGATAGTGGTATCACCGAGATGCCCACGAAAGAGCTTCCCGATAGTGCACCGGGAAAATACGTCCCCTATCATCCGAACCCATACTATTCACCGGAGCCGCTCCCAGTAGAGCCGAAGCTCGAACTCTCCGAACAGACACACAATCTGGTGGCCGATGCAGCGTATCAAATCGGTCGTGTCGACGGTATCAGCTCGACAGTCGACTTCTCCGCAGTTCTCTACACCTCTCTCATTCGTATCGAGGCCGTCGAGTCAGCACGTATCGAAGGGGCAGACGTCGCGTATCAAGACGTCGAAGCATACCACACAAAGCACCCTGCAGGTGATGGTGACACGACAATCGAGAAAGATCTGAAAGAGGCCCTCAATTACGAGACGGCGCTCACGTACGGCCTCGAGAAAGTCGAGAGCGGAGCGTCGATAACGCTCTCGCTGATCAAAGAACTCCATTCGGTACTGCTTGAGGATGTCCGAAACGAGGGTGACGTCGTCGGTGACTTCCGCGACCATATGGTTCATCTCACGAGCCCACAGCCAGGACAGCGTCCGTTCGTCCCGCCGACTCCGGAGGGACTCACTAGACTCATGCACTCACTTGAGTCATACATTCAGATGGGTGGACAGTACCATCCCCTCGTCGACGCCGGCATCATCCACTATTTCTTTGAGACGGTTCATCCTTTCTCGGATGGGAACGGTCGACTCGGTCGGTTACTCATCATTCTGTATCTGGCGAGCGAAGGGTACCTCGAAAGTCCATATATCTACCCGAGCGCATACTTCAATCGGCACAAAGTCGAGTACGTCGAGCGGATGCGTGCGGTGAGTGAGGACGGTGCATGGGACGAGTGGCTCACGTTCTTCCTCGAAGGACTCCGAAGTCAAGCCGAGACGTCGTACGACCGAACTCACCGACTCCGCGATCTTCAAGAGCGCTACGAGAAAGAGTACCCAGGCAGCACGAATACGGACACGTTCGCTCGGCAGCTACTCCAGTATCCGTACTTTACGGCGCCTGACCTTGTGGAGTATCTCGACATCTCACGTCGGACTGCCTACAAGGTCGTCGACGACCTCGAATCGGATGGCCTCATTGAGGAAGTGACCGGAAAAGAACGTGGGAAGGAGTACAAAGCAGTCGAGGTGTTCGACATTCTGGAGTAGGCAGCAGTGCCTCAGTTTCAATCTGATTGTGGATTTTTCCAGGTGTCGAATCAGTTGCACACCCCTTGAAGTTGAAATACCATGACGAAGGAAGCCATCCATAAGAGATGACTGACCACTACGCTGATTTAGAGGAACTACGACCACTTGGTGAAGCGACTCGCGTTCCCGACGACAAACTTTCTGGACGGGGGAACGCTGGGCGAGCAGAGGGACAACGAAGAGAGAGGTCGGAATTGTATCCAGATCGAACGAGATCGACACGGAGCGAGTGTTCCTCGTGCAGGGCGCCGATTCCTGCGAACCGTACCAAGTGTCGGTTCTGCCTCTCAAACCATCTCGATGGAACGAGCGACGAGAGGTCCACCTCAGATACGGAGTGGATACTCCTCCATGTCATCCATCTACTCGTCGAGGCGTCGACGTTCTACGCCGCCATCGCGAAGGGTGCTGCTGCGGCTAGGCTCCTCACGAAGGCTGACAGAGATCCAGCGGTCGACGACTGCCAACTAATCTACGACCTTGATACAAAGCCCGCCGCACAGCTGACTGACAAGTGGCCCTCGCTCCCCGAAGCAGTTCGATTCACCTCTGAAAGCGGTGAACAGCTACTCACAGCCGCTCGTGAACGGACGGGGCAGACAGAGTCAACGCAGTCGCGGCGTGAAGGGACACACACGACGTTCCTCTACGATGAGGGAGGGCACGACGTTAGTGAGGAAAGTCGGCTTACAGGCCTTCTTGAGAGTGCCGAGAACGACATCTGGTTGGTGCCAGCGATTGCACTCCAGCGTTCCGTCGACGACAACCATTCCGAGAATCGTCAACCCAGTGTTCCCTCGAAAACACGGCTTGAATGTCGCAAGTGAGGTCGAACAACTGAGCATCAGTTCCAAGAGTTCGAGTCGCTTCCAGATGCCGAGTGGTCTGGCCAGCCAATGTGGGAGTGCCAGGTGTGTCAGTCACCTTGTCACGGACCAACTCCTCAGTAGGATACTCTGTTGAACAAGAGCTTAACCAGCATAAAATGTATTACCCGATTTGTTGGTTAAGTCTGGTGTAGGACTCTGCCGGGCGGAATCAGTGTACCCGCCTCGTTGTGGCGAAAACGATCCCCTATCGGCGGACGGATGAGTCCGCTCGCTCCTGGGCAAACAGGTCAAGGACGACCTTCGAGCCGCCGAGTATGACGGGACCGACGAACAGACCAATCGCCCCAAACAGAACGATTCCCCCGAAGATTCCCACGACGATGGTCGCGACGTTGATTGCTCCGCTACGGTTGATAATCGCCGGGCGAAGATAGATGTCCGAGGCGCTGACCACCGATCCGTAGACGAAAAGCAGTACCGCTGCAGTGGGGCGGCCGATTGCGAGCAGATAGCCCGAAACCGGAAGCCAGACACCGAATGCCCCAACGAGTGGGAGCAACGTGAGGACAAATGTGGCCACGGTCAAGAACACAACTCCGGGCATACCAACGAGCGCCAATCCGATGCCGAGCAGTACCGCTTGGACCCCCGCGACGGCGACGTTCCCGATAACGGACGCCCACATGAGGCCGTCAAGTTCTCTAAGAAGTTCCCGCTCCACACGATCAGAGAGGGGGACAATTGACTGCAGCCATGTGACGAACTGTTCACCATCTCGCAGTAACGCAAAGAGTACGAAGACCGTCACGGTGAGTCCGATCAGCACACCAGGGAGACCGCCGATGACGGTTACCGCGCCGGTTGCGAGACGCTGCAACCCGGTAGCGATTGGCTCTTGATATGTCGCATACAACAGATCGAAGTCGATTACATAGCCAATAGTTTCGATTCGGTCCTGAATGATGTCCAGACTGAGTCCTCCTTCTTCGAGGGCGGTTAGCAGTCCCAGCCCCTGCTGAATTGCGATTGTGAGAAGATACGCGACCGGGATGAAGAGTACAAATACCGAAAGTAAAATGAGGGTGAGAGCAGCTGTAACTGCGCTCGTGTGGCGCTCGAGTTTCCGTTGTACGGGTGCGAGAACGTATGCGAGGACAATCGCGAGCAAGATATACTGAAGCTGTGTGAAAACGAAAAGTAGGCCGAGAACGCCGCTCACTATCGCCAAAATCGACAGTACAAGATGCTCCGAAAACCAATGCTGACGGTCTTCCTGTTCAGTCATATATGATATAATGATCCCTTCATTCATTATTTGTGTGTGTGCAGAATCGGGCCATCTGTCAATTACCCGTCCTAACCGCCTACGGCGGGGTGAGGACGGGGCTTGCGTGGCTTCCAGCTGGGTTGTACGCCCGTATGAACTACCCCACCCTACTCCCTCGGCGTGGTCCGAGAGAGCTTCGCTCTCTCGTCATCACGAGACGGCGAAGCCGTCTCGAACGACTACGCGCCTCGGTCCTTGAGGGTGGGGCCACCGGCAGAGCGATGCTCTGCCGAGGCCTCGAAAGACGCAAAGCGTCTTTCGGTGGCTTTGATGTGGACTCCCGGTAATCAGTCGCCAGCAATTGGCTGGTAAGGCTAGGCGATCAAAACTCGTGAGTTCTTCACCCGAATGATCAAAATCCATCTCGTTATAAAATTCGAGGACACTATCCACCTGAGGGCCCTACTCACCGGTAAATGACCAATTTTGTAGAGAGTATGAGAACACCGGCTTTGGAACACGAATCCTCGGACATTACCGCGGTGCTTGACAGGATTGATGGTTGCGTCGAGGAAATCAGTCATGGGTTTGAACGATGGGGCGACCCCTACGCCCGGGGACCGGGCCTCTATTTCGTCGTCGTGCGTGATTCAGTAGCCGGGTTCGTGGACCCACTGGGAGCGAACCGCTGGCCAGTCGAGGACTGTGCGAGTGTATTTGATAAAACTGATGCACTCCTTAAGGCAGCACGAGAAGTTGCCTTTTCCTGCGACGGCGCAGTCGTCATCCACAACGACGGGACGATTTAGGAGGAGATGGTCCGAGTCAGCCAGTTATCAACGGCTGAACGAACACGGATCGACGAACTTCCCTATGCGGGATGGATGGGTACCCGCCACATGAGCGCGCTGGAAACCGCGACCCGCGAGGAAGTGGTTGCGGCGATCACGCTCAGTGAAGAGGACGGACGAGTAACGTTCTTTACTGACGAGGGGTTCGAAGACTATCAAAGAACGATAGGCGACGAAAACTGACGAAGTGACGAATCGTCGTTCGTCTCGGAAGATGGAGGATACTGAGTAGGTTCGAGAAAGATGACATCCACTCAACAATATCCCTGAGGAGTTCATACTGACGAACGTCCACACAGTTATCCGAATTGGGCGTCTAGTTCAAAGGATGCCAGACGACAAACGAGGCCGAGACGAGAACATGGACGACGACCAGCGACAACAGCCAGAGCGGAAGCGAGAGGACGTACGCGACCGCGTCCGTGAAGACCGAGCGATGAGCGGTGACCCTGGTGGAAGACTTGGTGACCTTGATGAGGTACTTGAAGCCCAAGAGTATCCAACCACGACGGATAAATTGGTCGAGGCCTATGGTGACTACGAGATCGAAACGCAAGGCGGGACGGAATCCCTCGAAGAAGTGCTTGCCCAAACCGATAATCAAACGTACGATTCCGCTGACGACGTTAGAAGTCGGATACTGGGACTAATACATCGATAACCACTGTCGTCTCGGTATCCACTATTGTCTGTCTCCTCTCTGTTTACCCGCCAAGCCACCAGCCATAGAGCTGTGCCTGCTCGTCAGTGTCGGGATGCTTCTTCGAGTCGCCGTAGGTCTTCCCCTTAAGCAGCTGACGTTCGACCGCGTTCGCGGCAAGTCGAAGGGCGTGAGAGGCACCGTAGCCCTCCCCATCGGCCATGAAGTAACCGCGATCAGTGACTAGTCTGATCCGTGCCAGTACCAGCGGCACACCCCGACTTTGTTCCTTGTGCTCCTGCAGTTCGATGCTGGCCTTGATCACGCTCATCTCACCGTACTTCGAGGTCATGCCCTCGATCAGCGCGGAGACGTCGTCGTAGTCCATCCCCTCCAGCAGGTCGAGCCCGAACACCTGCACGGCGTTCCGATCATCGCGCTCCCAGGTGAGCGCCTCGATGACGTCCGTTTTCGTGATGATACCGGTCGGCTCGTCGGTGTCGTCGGCCGTGACGACGAGCGAGGAGATTTCCCGCTCGAACATCGTCTCGACGACCTCGTCGAGCGGTGCGCTTCGCTCAACCGTCGCGACTGCGTCGGACATCAGGTTCCGTACCGGCAGGTCGAGCATCCGGTCGGCATCGCCCTCGCGCGCGCCGAACCCCCCACGGTTCTGCCCCCCGCCACCGCGGCTACCGAAGCCGCTCGAGGAACCACCCTGGCTCTTATTTCCGCTCCGCGTCGTGAACTCGATGACGTCGTACAGGCTCAGCATTCCCACGAGGTCGTCCCCGTCGACGACTGGGAGATGGGCGATACCGGCTTCTCGAAGCATATTGAGCGATTTCCCGATCGTGGTTTCAGGGGTCGCACTGACCAACTCCGCCGTGTAGGCATCTTCGACAGTGGCGGCGTCGAGAAACGGACGGACTGCCTCGAGGACAGCATCGCCGGTCACCACACCGACAACACGGTCGTCATCGAGTACTGGGAGGGTTTTGGCATCGCTACCAATCATGAGCCGCGCAACGTCGCGAACGTCCTCGGTGCGGTCGACCGTCGGGACGTGCTGTGCCTGTGAGCCAACCTTCGCCGACGGCTGGTTGGACGACGACGCCAGCTGTCGGCGGCTGACGACACCGCGGTACTCGTCGCCGTCCGTCACGACGACGGCATCGAGTTCCTGGTTCTTGAACGCCCCGGCGACCTTCGAGAGCGGGGTTCCGATGTCAAACTCAGTGAACTCCGTCGAGAGAATCTCAGAGATATCCATGGTGTAACTCTCTAGTGGGAGGGGGGCTGGACGGTTATCTTTGTTCCACCCCAGATCCTAGAGGTGAAGATGTTCGGAGTTCATATTGAGTGATAATCGACCGGACAGTGCTCGAAACCGTGTTTTGGACACATTCTTGGGGGTGTACTGAACGCACAGTCTCGGAAGGATTTGGAATCGTCAATCACACTCGTCTCTCACTCGCGGACGTCGTACGGTCCAATCAGCGTCAGGAGATCTCGTTCCAATTCACCACCAACAAACTCGACGTGCCCCGTTTCAGCCTCGTAGTCGATTATCTGGGCCTCTTCCAATTTCGGGAGATGTGTATGGTGAAGTACAATCCGGACGCGTTGTCGGTGTTCGTCGGACACCCGGTCCACGTGTTCGTCTCGAACCCGATTTGCAACGCGATCTACGAGCACATCATATTCCAGTGTCTTCTCAGAAGCGTTGTCCAATGCGTTGAGGGTGGCGCGTCGGTGTTCGTTCGCTACTGCCGACAGAATCGTATCGGGGGAGATCGATCTCTCACGCTCCGAAGAACTGGTACCCTCATTAATTGACAGTATATCACGTGTCCCCAGCTCTCGACTCTCATCCATACCCACATAGCGTAGTCCCATCTGCCTGGCTCTGTCCCATGGTGCATAATGGAAACAGTCAGTCTATTTCCGCTGCTGACTCGGGCGTGAGAAGTGCGTACCTCCCGAACGTCCCAATGGCACGACGCAGTCGCTCCGTCACTGCTTGATCGGAAATTCCGAGTTCGTCAGCTAACTCTGCGGTCGTACACCCTCGTGGAATGTCGTAGTATCCCCTTCGAATGGCAAGCGTCAACGCTTCACGTTGGGGCTCACTCAGGCCGTACCACGGACCGGCCTCAGGGTCCGTCGGATTATATATGCGGGATAACTCCAGGGAGATGTGCGCGGCCTCACAGCAGTCCTGGCACTGACTCAATGCCTCGCGGTCTGAGAACCGTATCTCGAAATTCCACCCTTCCGGCGATCCAGTCGCACCCAGTATCTGCCCGTCGTGTTCCAAAATGCACTGAAAAAGGTGGTCTTGGCTCGCATCCCAGTCGAGCCTGATTAGCGTCCTGTCGTCGAACACGTCCACCTCTGTCACGCTGTTGACAGTTGGGTAGCATTCGACGGTCTCGAGAAAGCCGTTTTCGATCGGTTCGTAGACCCAGAAGAGCGGCACGGTGACGTCCCCACTCGGGACGAGCGTTTCGAGTTCGATTGCCGACGCATCCTCTATACTGAGGATTTGCCCGAGTTCAAAAGCATCGGATGGGATGCGAATCTCCGTTATTACACTCATGCTCGCTTGTGCGAGTAGATTGCCCGGTCGTACAAAAGGAGATAGCATGGTGTACCATGGCTTCCGGGGTGTCAAACGGACTCCCCGATTGCAGCATACACTATCCCGGCCAACAACGGTGCGTTGACTCGTCTCGAAGCCATGATACACCACCCATGCCGGTTATTCATCTGCCAGACGAAGGCTTCCGCATGGCGACTGTGATGGAGTTTACGAGTCCGGTAGCGGAGTTTCCGCTGGGAAGTGTGTTCGAGAACCTGCCGGGTGTGACCGTTGAACTGGAGCGATTGATTCCACACGAGACGCTGATTATCCCGTACTTCTGGGTGCGCGATGTAGAAACGGAGGATATCGAAGCTGCGTTCGAGGCACATTCCGGCGTGAGCAACATTCGGGTGGTCGATAGCGTCGAAGACGAGTATCTCATGCGTGCCGAGTGGGAGTCAGAGTACTTCGGCATCCTGAGTGCGCTTGCCAAGGCCAACGTCGTCGTGCTTTCCGGGATTGGAACGAAAGAGGAATGGCGGTTCGAGGTACGCGGTGAGAGTCAGGAGACGCTCGCTGAGTTTCGAGAGTACTGCCAGGAAAACGACATTCAGATATCGATCACCGCCGTCCACGCCATGCTTCCGATCCAGGGAGAGGGCTACGAGTTGACCGAGACCCAACGCGAGGCGCTGGTACTAGCCTACGAACGGGGCTACTTCGACTCCCCACGCGAGTCGTCGCTCGAAGAGATCGCCGACGAGCTCGGCATCACCCAGCAATCGCTCTCGTCACGCCTTCGACGCGGGCATCGACGCCTCATTGGAGCGACACTCAGCAGTTCTTCGTGACCGCTCGGACGGTCCGACTTTTAAATCTGCTGTATTATCAGTAGCCCTGTTGAACCGACTCAGACGGCTAGAATCAGGCTAGATGGGTACAACGATATCTGGGGTTGGAGTAGAAGCGGTTGAGTACGCTCAGGAATCTGGGACTGTTCGCACCCAGTTCAATCAGGAGAAGACACCTGCAAGTATGGCTGTTATCGCAACGTTGGCAGATGTAAGAGACACTGATCCGGTTGATCTGACCCCGCTCCAGTCCACTGTTGACCCCGAAGAGTTAGATTCGCTCGTCCGAGTTCGCAACGGGGCGAACGGAGATACCCACGTTACGTTCACGCACGAGGGGCACGCGATAACCGTGCACAGCTACGGTATGGTCGCCATCACACCAGAACACGAGCTCACAGCGGAGAAATACGAAAGGGGCGAGGGAAGATGACGTCTGAAGAGGCCTCGCTTACGTCAAAGGAGGAATTGAACGCGGAGTTGAAAGCACTCCTTCGCAGGGCATACGAGAGTGGAATCGATGTGGAAGGCGGATTCGAATGTCGGAATGGGGTCGAGCATCCTGACTGGGACGTGATCGTCACGGAAGTCGAAAAGAACGAGCATTCGGAGTGAACGACTTCGAGCGTGGCCGGATCGATAGCAACTACTTGACCTGTGAGTGACGAACGCTGTAACCAAGATCGCATCAAACGGGTACTCTCAGCGCAACAGCGGCGAGTATTACGTGCGCTCCTCGACGAGAGTTCGATGTCTGCTGACCCGATTCTTCGTAAGGGAGAGACTCTCAACTCAGGGGAGTACCTCACGATTTGTTACGAACTCCATCACGTCCTACTTCCCGAATTATCGGATGAAGGGTTCGTCGAGTTCGACAGGTTCGACGACAAGGTACGGCGAGGAATGAAATTCGACGAGGTACGTCGGTTTCTTGAACAGATCGATGACGGTCATGACGAGTAACCTGGTCCTGTAATCGATTTGCTGCTGAATGCGCGCTTTGGGCTTGCACGACTACTTGAACAACTATCAGAACTGGCAGAAGCCTCAGCGATCGGTACGCACATCCACTCACCGGGTGATCCAATCAAATCAGATTGAAATAAATTGCCTGTGGGCCTTTTTGTGACACTCTCATTGGATGCAATCAAAGCGGCTCTGTTGGAATTCTCAACCGCTGACGGTTCGCTGAGGTCGTGCTGACTAGAGAGCCTGTAGTCAGCACGCTGTTCGTGCAGTCTGGCCCGGGAACCGCTGACCGGCTACCTCGCCGGGGTCGCCACAGGGAGCAGACCCGAGGAGATTATCCGGCGAAGGAGGACAACGATACCGTTCTCCAGGCCGTTGGCGAAGATCGCCTGCTCGTGTGAGTCGTCGTGGTCGGCGTCCGGGTAGAAGGAACTGACCAGTAACGTCGTGCGGTCGACCAACAGCAGGCGGCTGATGGCAATCTCGTCGTCGCTCGCCGGTCCCAGAAGCCAGTCCAGTTCGGTTTCGAACACCTTCACGGATGGCATCTCTGTACCGAGTTTGTCGATGATCGCATCCGTTTCACCACCGATGATCACGTCGACGCCGCGGTCGACCGCGTCGTGGAGCCGCTCGTACAATGCCTCCGTCAGAAGTTCCTCCTCGACGATCAGCAGGACGATCTCCGAGTCGGCGTCCTCCAGCAGCGTGTGTGTCCGGGCCTCGATGCCGTCGTGGCCGGACAGTGTCCATACCTCCTGCATTCGGTCGCTGTCGTCGACCTTAGGTTGGAGATCAAGCGCTTCGAGGTGTGACTGGAGGGTGTCGATCCGCGTGTCGTACTGCTGCCGCAAGGTCGCGGTTGCCTCCTCGATACTGACCGCGCGAAACTGCTGGGGGTTCGAATGCTGTACTTCGACCAGCCCCTTTGACTCCAGCACTCGGACGGCGTCGTACACCCGGGTTCGCGGAACCTCCGAGATATTGCTGATTTCCTTGGCGGTCCCCGTCGAGAGTTGGGTCAATGCCAGGAAACTCCGCGCCTCGTACTCCTTCAGTCCGAGGTCCTGCAACAGACTCACCGTCTCGGCTTTACGTTGCTCAGCCGTCATTAAGTTGTCCTGTCATTGCCGACTGGTTGAGAGGGCTAATTCACGCTCGGACGGGATTTTGGTGACTGACTCTCCACACTTCGGGCAGGCGTCCATCGCTTTGCTGACGTACGTCCTCTCGCAAACAGGCCACGAAAACAGGGCCGTGGTGACTTCGTCCTCAGAATCGTCGCGAGTGGGCAGTGTCTCAGCCTGTGTGCGCCCACTGAGTCGGGAGAGCCATGTGTGGAGCCGGCTCATGGGTTACGGCCCTTCCGCGGGCAGTACGTCTTCATGGTCGGCCACAAACCGGAATAACGACGCGTTCTCGTCGAAGCTGGGCCCCCGCCGAATCGTGCGGGAGTCCGTATCCCACGCGATATAGCCTGCCTCGGAGAATTTGGGCAGATGAACGTGATACAGGGCTGTGTGTATCTCGGTGAGGGTGGCGTCGTCGACGGCGTCCGGGTCGCTGTCGGTGTGCCAGGCAGCAACCCGAGTGGCGAGGCGGTCGAAGGAGACTGAAGTCTCCTGCTCGTCGAGGTAGTACAGGACGTACCGACGAACGGGATCTACCAATATGCTGAGTGTATTGGTTACCGCCTCGGTTGACTGGGCCATACTGTGGTGAGGACGTACTAACGAATAACTCCTTTTTATAATAAAATTGTTATAATTGAAAAATACAACCTAAACATGTTATTGGTGGATATATTGAAGCAGAAATGTGGGTGAGTGAGACACAAACGCGAATGGATTTGAATTTTTCAAGCGAGTCCCCGGCTATCCTTGATCGGTGACCGACCCATCGTCGGTGTCGTCGTCCTGGCGCGCGTCGGGGGCCGGCCGTGGATAGAAGTGGTCCCATGATTGGACCTGCGTCTCGGAGATGATCTCAGAACTGTTGATTGTCAAGCCCAAGTCCGCCAGTTCGTTGCGGATCTCTTCGATTTCCCTGACCGTGTCGGCGACGACCTCGATGTGGACATTCCGTTCGCCCCCAAGCAAATCGCGGGTGGTCACCACACCGCGAACGTCGAGAATCTGTTCGGCCATTGTTTCCAGCTTATTCGGGTTGACCGTGCAGACAAACATGACGTGGAGGGGGTAGCCCGCTTGCTCGTAGTTGATCTCGGGGTGATAGCCTCGGATCACACCCCCGTCTTCGAGTTTGTCGAGGCGATTCCGGACCGTCGTGGAGGTCACATCCACCTTCTCGGCGATCTCCGTATCGGTCTGGCGGGCGTTAAGTTGGAGTTGGTGCAGGATGCTCCGGTCCACATCGTCGATTTGAACGTCGTCCATACCGTGTCCTTGGACGGGACGACTGAAAAGTCAGTATGGGCCCTTCACAGGCAAAGATTGAAGCAGTCCGTCGGCTCTGTTGAAAGCCTCAGTGAACCGCCTCGGGGTCAAGCCCCGAGGCACTCGCCTTGCGTTCTCTGTAGAAAGCCCTCGGCCGCTCGGCATCCCGCGACCACGCGAGACTTCGTCTCGCTGGCCCTCGTTCGCTTCGCTCACGAGAACGCCGCTGCGCGCCTCGTGCCTGCGGTGCTTTCGGGGTCGGAGGACAGCCGAGGCAGCCTCGCCCTTTATGAGTCCACCAGGGTAGTAGCTGGTTCGCCTCGCCACGCTCTAGGACCCCCCTTTGAATCTCGAGCTAATGCAGTCCTTAGCCATCAACAGCGTCGAGGTCGGGCTCGTCAAACTCGAGTGCCTCCACAACAGCTGCTGGCAGCTCCGGGCGCGGTGCCGATTCGTGGCGTTCGATCTTTTCGGTTTTACGGGTGTTTTCGTAGAGCGCGCGGGCGACTGGGAGACCGCGCAAATACTTGTAATTGTGCAGAATTTCGACACCTCGTTCCGTGAAGCCGTAGAACTTCGAGGGGAGGTCGCGTTTCCCCTCGCTCGGTTCGTACGTATAGCGTGCCAAGAGCCCGGCCTCGGTCAGCGTCTCAAGCTGGTCTTTGATGGCTGCTTGGCTCTTTCCGGTCATGTACTCGAGTTCGGCGAGCGACATGAGGTGGGCGGGATGGCCGAGAAGTTCCTGGATGATAAGGTGGCGCGTATCCTGAGACAGCAGCTCGAACAGTCGCTGCTGCTCCGCGAACGGCCCCGCATCGGCCGTTCCGCTGTGACTCTCGCTCATATACGTCCCTACGTCCAGCGGCGCTATAACAGTTAGGGTGATTCAAACTGGTTATCATCGAAAATCCCGAACTGGTTCAGAAGCGATAAGGCGTCGTAGTTTGAACCGGTGAGCGATGAGCGATCCAAGTCCACCGCCAGACGCTGCCGACATTATGACGGTGGTAAACGAGGCCGTTGGGGGCCTCGAACTCGAACCGGCGGAGAAGCGAGAAATTTGGCGCTTTGTCCGACGGGAGTTGCCGTATCTCTGGAGTCAGCGGACGTCGTACTTCATCCTTGGCAGCTATCGCGACCCCTACATCCGTCGACTCCGCGCTGTGCAGAACGAACTCACGAAGCAACTCGGTGCCTACCCGTTCAGTATGGGTGATCTCGTCGAACTTCCGACCGAGCGGCTCAACACGTTCGATATCATGTTCTCCTTGTTGGCGACGTACAGCGACTACATCGTCGCTGTCTTCGAGAAGGAAAGCGGCGGCGAAGCGCCGGAGTTAGGCGAGATCGACGACCCGCCGTATTTCGAGAAATCGTACGTGTTCCCGCGCGACTACTCGTGGGTTACCGACGCGAACCTCGAGTCGAAGCACCACGTCACTCAGGCTGCTCTCGAGATTGCGTTTACGGACGATCTGACGGAGGATGAAACCGAATCCAAAATCGATTCGCTCCTCGAGCGCGCACGAGCCACCGGCATCGACATCGCCGAAGACGATGTCTGGAACGCAATCGACGAGCGGTCGGACGAGGTGGAAGAACCAGCGGCGTACAGTTGGGTCCACCTTAGCAAGCTCCGCAAATTCGAATTACACGACCGGTGCTTCCCCTGGACGACGGAGGAAGAGCTCCGAACTGCAGTTGCCGAGCTCCCGTCGCCAACACCGCGTCCGGAGTGGGAGGAGCGCGATGAGTCCTGAGCATCTATCGCGACGCCTGTGACAGGTACCGTCGGCCGTGACTCCTCCGTCGAAGCCGATGTTCGCGAGTTCCTCGGCGGTGGTTAGCCGCGCGATGAAGTCGGACAGCGAACCGCTGACGGACGTCCCCAGGATCCTCCGCGTTTTGGTGGGCGAATGGATACGAACCGTCTCGTCGACGTCGCCGTCTGCTCCCGGTGCTGACATTCAAGTTCGCGAAACGAGCGCGCGCTACATCAGCTCGGCCCCTTCTTCGACATCTCGGAGAGAGGGAGAGTTCGCTTCCCTCACCGTATTGGGGATACAATCGCCATTCCAGACGGAGGGAGACGTCGAAAGAAACGGAAGTACGCTGTGTCGCCGCGTGGCGACTGCGTGGAAAGTTAGTTAGAGCGGACGACGTTGGTCGCGCGCGGGCCTTTCGGGGCCTGTTCGATGTCGAATTCGATCTCAGTTCCTTCCGCCAGATCCTCGCCGCCAACGTCTTCCATGTGGAAGAACACGTCGTCGTCAGAGTCGTCCGTCGAGATGAAACCGTAGCCGCCAGTGTCGTTGAAGAAATCAACTTTACCGTTTGCCATTGCAACCAAATCAAATTCTGCCACACGGTTAAGTCTTGGCATTCGTCTCTAATTACACAAATTTGCGCTACGAATATCACGCAACAAGATGCGTCAGTGGATATTTGACTACAAATTTGGTTATACGCCGATATAGTGTTGATTCGTCACATCGAGCGAAAACTTCCGTAGTATCCTCGTTTCTCGGTTCGAGGGAGGTCTGTCAGTACCCGACGCTCACGTCGCCACGTCGATTCGGTGCCCGGTACACGAACTCGTCGTACGCATCTTCGCGAACTTTCTCGGTATCAGCATCCGAGCGAGCCACGAACTAATCGGGATGGGAGACGACGAGCGAGCGGCCCGTGAGAGCGCCACTTCGAGAGGCTGAGCGACCGAGTGATTGCTGTTCAGGGGCGGCTCAGACCAACAACTGGATGTCGGCATCAGCCATGTCTTGAATCGCTGTGGCGGCGCCGACGCCGGTGGTGACGCCGTCGTAGAAGTCGTCCTCGTCGTAGTCCATGAGGTCGATGGTCATCTGACACGCCTGGAACTCCACGCCCATGTCGAGCGACGTCTCGATGAGTTCCTCGATAGTCGCCGTGTCGTTGTCCCGAATCTGCTTGTTCATCATCTTCGTCGTCACGCGGTCCATCCCCGGTAGCGAGCCGACGAGATTCGGCACCGGCATGTTCGGGTTGCCGACGGCACTCAGTTTCAGGTTCTTCGAGCGCTCCTCGTGGAGGATATCCAGGCCCCAGAACGTGTGGAAGACTGTCACCTCGTAGCCGAAGGCGGCGGCGGTGCTCGCGAGGATGAGCGGCGGGTACGCCATGTCGAGCGTGCCTTTCGTCGCGATGATCGACATCTTCTTCGACCCGTCTCCGGAGTCGGCCTCGACGGAACTCAGCCGCTCTTCGAGTTCCTCGATGCGGGTTTCCAGTTCCTCGCGGTCGAGCGAGTCGGTGGACGCGGTCGCGTCCCCGGGTTCGTTTGCGTCGGTGCTCATCGATTACTCCGTCTTGCGCACGTAGTGTTTGTAGACGTCGTCGCTTTCCTGCTGGTCGAGGAGCTCGACGCCGTCGGTGGTGTCGGCCCAGCCGCCGAGGTCGCTCGTGCTCCCGGGGTCCGTCGCCAGGACCTCGAGTACGTCGCCGACGCCGAGGCCGTCGACGGCCTGCTTCGTCTTCACTACCGGCATCGGGCAGTTCTGTCCTTTCACGTCCAGCGTTTCGCTAACTTCGTACTGAGTCATGATATTGACTTCATTTCCCAATATTGGATGCGTCCTAATAAGGATATTGGTAGTCGTGTTCTGCTCAGGCACAACCACTACCGGTGATGAGATTTCATCCGTTCTTTCGTCGTTCTCGAGGGCCTCCAGCGGGAAGAGTATTGTGGAGTAGTTGGAATACTATGCAAAGATTTATTGGTAGCCCACCGATACTGAGAAACGACGATGACCAGCGAAAACACATCGATTGACGAGGAATCGGTCGAGTCGGTCACCCCGAGCGAGCTGAAGGCGCGCATCGACGACGGCGAGGACGTATTCCTCCTCGACGTGCGTTCGGAGGACAACTACGACGAGTGGCGCATCGACGGTGAGACCGTCGAGAGCGTGAACTACCCCTACTTCGAGCTGCTCGACGGGGTTCCCGAAGACCTCCTCGCGGAACTTCCCGACGACCGCACGATCACCGTGCTCTGTGCGAAAGGCGGCTCCAGCGAGATGATCGCAGAGTTCGTCCAGGAGGAAGGCTACGACGTCAATCACCTCGAAGACGGGATGAACGGTTGGGCGCGTATCTACGAGTACGCCGAACTCGACGTCGATGTCGACGCGACCATCGCCCAGTACCGCCGTCCCTCCAGCGGCTGTCTGGCCTACCTCGTCGTCTCCGACGGCGAGGCCGCGGTCGTCGACCCGCTTCGTGCGTTCACGAACGAGTACGTCCAGGACCTGCGGACCCTCGGTGCGGAGCTCACCTACGCCATCGACACGCACGTACACGCCGACCACATCTCCGGTATTCGCACGCTCGCGGACGACACGGACGCGACCGCTGTACTGCCCGCCGCCGCGGCCGAGCGCGGTGTCGACTACGACATCGACTTCGAGAGAGTCACCGACGGCGAGACGCTCGCGGTCGGGAACGTCGAAATCGAAGTTATCCACACGCCCGGCCACACGACGGGTATGACCGCCTACAGGGTCGGCGACGTGCTGTTCACCGGCGACGGCCTCTTCACCGAGAGCGTCGCCCGTCCGGACCTCGAAGATCCTGAAGCCGCGAAACGGGCCGCGAAGACGCTCTACGAGAGCCTCACCGAGAAGGTGCTGCCGCTGCCCGACGAGACGATTATCGCGCCCGCGCACTTCAGCGACGCTGCGACGGCCCAGGAAGACGGTACGTACACGGCCGAACTCGGCGAACTGAAGGAGACGATGGCCGCGCTGTCGATGGACGAAGACGAGTTCGTCGAGTTCGTCGTCGCCGACATGCCGCCGCGCCCGGCCAACTACGAGGAGATCATCGCCGCGAACCTCGGCCAGGAAACGCCCGATGACAAGGCCGCGTTCGAGCTGGAACTCGGCCCGAACAACTGCGCCGCCAGCGAAGAGGCAATGACCAACTAAGATGAGCGAACTCGTTCCGCTGCTCGCGCTCGCCGACTTCTTCCCGCGAGGGATCTTGCCGTATCTCATCGGCGGATTGCTCGTCGGGCTGGGAGCCGCGACGATCTACCTCTCGACGGGTATCATCGCGGGCGCGAGCACGTTCCTCGAATCGACGCTCTCGTACGTCTCGGACGTGCCGCGGTTCAACCGCTTCAAGTACGTCCAGTCGCGCGGATGGCGACTCGTCTTCACTGCGGGCATCGTCAGCGGCGCCGCCGTCTACGTCCTCGTCTCCGGTGAGGGTATGTGGACGACCGACGTTCAGTGGTGGCGGCTGCTCTTCGGCGGCTTCCTCGTCGGCGTCGGGACGCGCCTCGGGAAAGGCTGTACGTCGGGCCACGGCGTCTGCGGCGTCGGGTCGCTGTCGAACACGTCGTTCGTCAACGTCGCGACGTTCCTCGCCGTCGCTATCGGTACCGCGCAGTTAGTGCAGGCGCTGGGGGTGTCGCCGTGAGCTCGGAGAGCCGCAGCCCGTGGTTCCTGCCGATAATCTACGTCGGCGGGCTCATCTTCGGATTCGGTCTGGCCATCAGCGGGATGGCGAAACCCGAAGTCGTGCTCGACTTCCTCCAGTTCGAGGATTTCGGGCTGTTGTTCGTGATGGGCGGTGCCGCCATCGTGACGGGCATCGTGTTCGCGATTGCGACGCGTAGCGACCGTACCGCGCCGCTGACCGGCAGTTCGTACGTTCGCCGCGTCAAAGAGTTCGACCGCAACGTCGTCGTCGGCGGTTCGATCTTCGGCGTCGGGTGGGGGCTCTCGGGTATCTGTCCGGGTGCCGCCTACGCCAGCGTCGGCATCGGGAATCTCCCCATCCTCTGGGCCATCGGCGGGATGTTCCTCGGCGCCTACGCGCAGGGCTACTGGCGGTCTCGACAGGCCGACTCCGATGCGGCGGTCGCCCCGAGCGACTGAGTTCGTTTTTCGGACGTTCCTTTCAGGTACTCACTGGACCGGCGGTAGCGATTCTCGTACTCGCGACCGGTTGTTAGCACGTTGCTTCGAGCCAGAGAGACATTCTCCTGTCGGCTCCCAACCGATATACCACTAATTTTGAAATTCTGTGCAAGGTTCAATCGTAACTGATGGTCGTCGACCCGCACGACGAGATGTCGCGCACGAGTACCGGACGCCTATCGAAGAGATTCTCGCCGCTCGTCTCGCCGCCTATCGTCGTCTATGAGATATCGATACGTTATCGAATAGATTAGAAATGAGTGTATTGCACAATACTCTCAAAAGTGTTAAATGGGGTCGTCGGATAGAGGGTACTGAACAGAAAAGCATGATGCATACAATACCAACGAATCAGGGACGCTCGAAGCCTGACCGTAACGGTCGTGACGGCCCGTGGTAGCGACCGAAGGTGCACTGACGGTCAACTTCGAATCAATCCGACTCGTGAGCTTAGTGCTCGTCGAAGCGGCCATCCTCTACGTAGGATACGGCGCGCTGGAGAAGGCGGTCGGCCCGGCCGTAACCGACATCATCACGGGTGAGGAGTAATCGTGGACGTCTTCGGAATCAGCGTGGCGTTGCTCGCGCTGTTCGTCGTCTTCGGACTCATGATCGGCGTCCTGTTCGGCTTCTTCGGCATGGGCGGGTCGTTCCTCGTGACGCCCGTCTTGCTCGTGATGGGCTACGAGCCGACGGTCGCCGTCGGGAGCGGTCTCGCGTTCGTGTTCGGGACCTCCGTCATCGCGACGCTCAAACACCGTGACCTCGGACAGGTCGACTACAAACTCGGCGTGTCGATGATTATCGGGACCACCATCGGTCTCGAAATCGGCAAGGAACTGGTCGTCGGCTTACAGGCACAGGGGAGCGCCGACGCGCTCATCAGCGTCATCTACGTGGTGCTGCTCGGCGGTATCGGCGCGTTCTTCACCTATCAAGAACTGACCGGCAACGACGATACTGACGGCGGCGTCAGTCACGACGCCGACGGTGACGTCGAAGCCGACGCCGACGACATCCCCGACATCGCCAAGAAGATTCAGTCGTACCACATCCCGCCGATGTTGAACCTGCGCGGCGGCGTGCAGGTGTCGCTGTGGGTCATCCTGGCGGTGGCGTTCGTGACCGGGCTGCTCTCGGGGTTCCTCGGCGTCGGCGGCGGCTTCATCCGCATGCCCGCGCTGTTCTACATCATCGGCGTGCCGGTTCCCATCGCCGTCGGGACCGACCTCTTCGAGATCGTGTTCTCCGGCGGTATCGGCACCTACCTGTACGCCTCGACCGGCGGGGTGAAACTCGACATCGTAGTACCGCTTTTGGCCGGGAGCGCACTGGGCGCTCGACTCGGCTCCGCGGCGACCAGCATCGTCCACGAGAGCGAGATCAAGATCTACTTCGGTCTGATGCTCCTCGGTGGCGCGGTCGCAGTCGCGTTCCGCCAGCTGAGCGGCTACCTCGGCATGGAAGTGCTCAACACCGCGAGCTTCGCCCTGATCATACTCTCGGCGCTCCTGGTCAGCGGAGCCGTCGTGTACTCGAGCATCAAGAACCTCCGCGAAGAAGAGGCTGGACCGACGGTATCGAGCAGCGACTAACCGCCCGACCGAACGCGTCGGTCGGCCGTCACCGTGGACGTTCGTTTTCCCGCGGCACTTTCTGACTCGTGAAACTGACGAGCGCAGAATTGTACGTCATATACACAACCCTTTTACCGGTCCGTCGTCTACCTAGGGTGATAACGATGCCAGATTCGATGTCAGAACAACTCCGACGGGACATGGAGTGCGAGGGTCTGCTCGAGTGCTTCCACGGCCTCAAACAGCTCGACAAGGACTGCTTCCAGACTCTGGTTCGGTCGACGGATCCGCTCACGGTGGACGAGATTGCCGCGGAGATCGAGCGCGAGCGCTCGACGGCCTACCGCGCGGTCCAACGCCTGTTGCAGGCCGGCTTCATCCAGAAGGAGCAGGTCAACTACGAACAGGGTGGCTACTACCACGTCTACTCGCCGACGGAGTCCACGGAGATTTCGAGGGAGATGCAGCGGATGCTCAACGACTGGTACGCCAAGATGGGTCAGCTCATCCAGGAGTTCGAGACGAAGTACGAAGAGACCGACACGACGGTCTCCGTCGAAGGCTGAGCGGCGCTCTCGGCGGGTTGGCCCCCGTTCTCTCGTCTGCTCTCACCCTCTTTCGCCCTCTTTCGCCCTCTTTCGCCTTCCCCTAACCCCTCGATTCGCCTTCGACAGAACTGATACAGGTGGTCGTCCGTTCGCCAGCCACAGTATTGTGGAGTATTTCCAAAACTCTTAACATCTACCGTCTCGTAACGACGAGTGATGACAGCAGAGTCCACCTCCGAAACGGGCACTCGCAACGAACCGGTCTACGTCGACGGACAGGCCGAACTGAACGACCTCGTCGCCGGCGGCGGCGTCGTCCTCGCGGACTTCTACGCCGACTGGTGCGGACCGTGTCAGATGCTCGACCCCATCGTCGAGACGTTGGCCGCCGACACCGACGCCACCGTCGCGAAAGTCGACGTCGACGCTAACCAGCAGCTCGCCGGGGCGTACGGCGTCAGGGGCGTTCCGACGCTCGTCCTGTTCGCAGACGGTGAACCGGTCGAAAAGGTGGTCGGGGTACGCGGTGCCGACCAGCTACGGGAACTGATCGAGAGCTACACCGAATAGATAAGCGACGAAACCCGAGACCTCGTCGTCGCTGGACCCGGCGTTGCCGACTCTCGGCGGCCGGATGCGCGGCGCGTGCCGATTCGACGTCGAGAAGTAGTCGAGTCGACTGCCGCGACGTCGGCCGTTCACGGGCGGCAGCTCTGACGACCGCTGCTTCGCCCGCCGCTGACGGCAGTCGGTCGCGCCGATAGCAGTGTTGGTATTTTAGCACCATACTATTAACACGTGTGGCGCTTATCGTCGGACGATGACCCACAGAGATCGCGCAGCAGACGCGGAGACCGCCGATGCCGGGACGACGGGTGTGTCCGAACTCCGGGCCGACGTACCGGCGCTGCAGGAAGGAACCTACATGAACTTCGGTGCGCACGGACCCAGTCCGCGCCGTGTCGTCGACGCGGCCGACGAATTCGTCCGATCTCACGAGTACGAGGTCCCGGTGGAAAGCGACCCTTACGAGGCGGCCTTCGACGAGTACGACCGTACCCGCGAGCGACTCGCCGCCTTCGTCGGCGCCGACCCCGACGAGATCGCGCTCACCGAGAGTACCACCGCCGGAATCAACGCTATCTCGAACGCCATCGACTGGGAGCCCGGTGACGTCGTCGTCCGGACCGACCTCGAACACCCGGCGGGGCGACTCCCCTGGCAGCGGCTGGAGCGAGACGGCGTCGAGGTTCGCGTCGTCGAGACGGAGGCGGGGCGAATCGACGTGGACGCGTTCGCCGAGGCCGTCGCCGACGCGAAGCTCGCCTGCTTCAGCGCCGTGACGTGGACCCACGGGACACGGCTGCCCGTGGCGGAGCTGGTGGAAGCCACCCACGACGCGAACGCGTTCGCACTCGTCGACGCCGTGCAGGTGCCGGGTCAGTTACCGATGGACGTCGGTGAGTGGGGCGCCGACGCCGTCGCAGCGGCCGGACACAAGTGGCTGCTGGGGCTGTGGGGCAGCGGGTTCCTCTACGTCGACCGGGATGCGGCCGAGAGTCTCGCCCCCCGGACAGTCGGGTACCGGAGCGTCGAAGCGCCGAGCGCGGACCCCTACGAGTACGCGCCGGGCGCACGTCGCTTCGAGGTCGGCTCGGCGAACCCCGTCCCCCACGTCGCCCTCCGGGAGGCTGTCGATCTGATCGACGAGGTCGGCGTCGACGAGGTCCGAGACCGGATTCGGCGGCTCGTCGAGAGATTCGTCGAATCCGTGCCCGCCGACAGACTCCGTAGTCCGGCGACGCCGGAGTCGGGGTTGGTGACTGTCGACGTCGACAATCCGGCGGCAACAGTCGAGCGCCTCGCGGACGAGAACGTCGTGATCAGATCGCTGTCCGAGCCGAGCGCGGTCCGCGCGTCGATCCACGCCGTGAACACGGCACAGGAGGTCGACTCGCTCGCCGAAGCCCTCGACTCCGAGTGGAACTGACGGCGGGTCGGACGCGGACGAACAGAGATCCGGGCTGAAATCAAACTTCCTGTTTTGTGCAGAATGCCACCGCCAGTGAAGCAGGCATTAGGCAGTTTCGGAGTTAGCTGAAGGTAGGGGACAATATTTAATAACCCGTGCCTTGTCATACCAAGACATAGGGAATAAGCGACCGAATAAACACGTCAAAATTTTGTAAACGTACTGAGTAAATCACAATTAATTCATGGACCGTCGAGCTATCGTCGTAATCGGCATCGTCCTCGCCGTCCTGCTTCCGATGTGGTTCGTCGGGCTACAGGGCGAACCGCCGTCGGAGGAGATTCAGATCGACCACAGCGTCAGCGAGTTTCGACCGCTGGACGGGTTTGTCGATACCCCGAACAAGCTCTCCCCGAGTCAGGTAGGGGTGATCGTCTGGGTCGCGCTCTTCGGCCTCGTCGGCGTGACGGCGTTCTTCCACCGATTCATGGACCGCGCCGCGAGGCCCACCGACGAAGCGGACGCGCCCCGAACCGACGGGAGCGGCCTCACGGCGCCCTGGATCGAGACCGAGGACCGGTGGATCGTCGCGTACCACCCGGCGAGCGACGCCGCCGAGGGACTGATCGCCATGGGCGGACTCACCGTGTTGACCATCACCTTCGCGGCGTTGATCGTCGGCGAGTACCTCACGTTGGCCCGGACCCAGTTCTTCGGCATCTACACCTTCGGTATGTTCATGTCGTTGACGGGTCTGACCGTCTCCTACTACGCCTGGTTTATGCCGCACGTCGAAGTGGCCGAGCGGAGGGATCACTGATGGACGAACACACGAGACACGAAAGCGATCTACGACCGTCTCCGACGGCAGACTCCGAGGGGGGCGCGGAGACGGACCGGGACGATACGGCACGGAGCGCCGATGGCGGCTGTCCCTGTTCCGGGTCGAAACCGGCCGAAACGCCGAGCATCTACGAGGACTTTTGGCGAAACAATCGGGCGGCGATGGAACGGCGGGACTATGCGAAGGCGCTGGCGACCATCGGTGGCCTGGCCGCCATCGGCAGCCTCGTCGCGCCACTCGCGGGGTTGACCCGCGTCTTCGAGCGTTCCTACACCGGCCCGGTCTACTCCGACGGCGTCGCCCTCGTCGACGACGAGGGTACACGAATCGAGGAAGGGCGACTGGCTGAGGGCGAACATATGACCGTCTTTCCGGAGCCGCGACCGGGCATCGACCGGGCTCCGACGCTACTCGTCCGGTTTCCGGAGAACGCCTACGGCGGCACGACCAGACTCGAGTTCACCGCCGGCGGCTACGCCGCCTACTCAAAGGTCTGCACGCACGCAGGCTGTATGGTCGCCGACCGCGACGGCGATACGTTGGTCTGTCCGTGTCACTCGGGCCGGTTCGACCCACTCTCGGGTGCCGACGTGACCGGCGGCCCGCCGCCGCGCCCGCTCCCACAGCTCCCGATCACCATCTCGGGCGACGGGGAACTCATCGCCGTCGGGGATTTCGAAGAACCCGTCGGAGCCGGGGGAGGGGAGTGAGATGAACCGACTCGACCGCCTCTACGGTTGGTTCGACGACCGGCTCGGTCTCGGTGAGGCCCAGACGTTCCTCGGAAAGGCGTTCCCCGCGGAGGATTCGTACCTGCTCGGGGAGGTCGCCGCCTTCTGTTTCCTGCTGTTGGTGCTGACGGGCATCTTCCTCGGCTTCTTCTTCGAGCCGAGTACCACGGACGTCGAGTACGAAGGGAGCGTCGCCGAGTTCCAGGGCGAGGAGATGCCCGAGGCGTTCGTCAGCGTCCTCAACATCACCTACGACGTGCCCTTCGGCATGTTCATCAGGCGGATACACCACTGGGCGGCCCACCTGTTCATCGCCTCCATCGGGTTGCACATGTTACGGGTGTTCTTCACGGGCGCGTATCGCAACCCCCGCGAAATCAACTGGCTCGTCGGGACCGGACTCGCCGGCCTCTCGATGGGGGCGGCCTACACCGGTTACGCGCTACCCTTCGACGAGTTCGCCAGTACCGCGGTGTCTATCGGCTACAACATCGCCATATCGATACCGTTGGTCGGCGAATCCGTCGGCCAGATCGTCTTCGGGGGTGATTTCCCCTCGAGTGCGACGGTGCCCAGACTCTTCTTCCTCCACGTGCTCGTGATACCCCTGCTGATCGCCGGGCTACTCGGCTTGCACTTCGCCATACTGATACGCCAGAAGCACACGGAGGCTCCGCGTGACGGGGACGTGAGCGGGCGCGAGCACGTCGACCGGGACGACGATAGCGTCGTGGTCGGGCTCCCGATGGTACCCAATCAGGCCGCGGTCAGCGCCGTCGTCTTCTTCCTGACGTTGGCGGTGCTGTCGTTGCTGGCCGGGTTCCTCCCCGTCCACAACATCGCGGAGTACGGCCCGACCGACCCGGCGAGTACGCCCTCTCTGGTGATGCCCGACTGGTTCCTGATGTGGGGGTACGGCTTCCTGAAGCTCACACCGGCCTGGATGAGTTTCGACCTGTTCGGCGTCCACGTCAGTTCCGAGTTCGTCGGCGGGCTCTTTCTGCCCGGGCTGGTGTTCGTCGCCGTCGCCGTCTGGCCGTTCGTCGACTACGAGTCGGAGCCGACTCACTTCGGAGCCAACCCCCTGGAGCGACCCTTCCCCACTGCAGTCGGCATCACGGGGGTCGTCTTCGTGATGCTGGCTTCGATCGCCGGCATGGACGTCATCGTCGCCGACCTCGTCGGGTCGACGACGGCGGCGATCAGGCCGTACCTGACGGCGATGTTACTCGTCGGTCCCGTCCTCGCCGGTCTCGCGACCTACGCCGTCCTCGGCGGCTTCGGCGACGACGGACGGGCCGGCGGCCCGGCCGTTAGCGACGGGGGCAGCGGTCGGGGTGGCGTCGAAACTGGAGCCGGCGACGCACCGGACGAGATGTCATCGACCGCCGACGAGGGCGGCAACCGACCAGAGGGTACCGATGAGTGACCACCACGGGGGCTGGAATCGAACGCTGTCCGAGCGCAAGTACCGGTGGGTGGATCGGGTGAGCAAACTACTCGGGGTCGCCCTGATCGGCGCCGGGCTCCACGTCGGCGGCGGGACGGCGACCGGCCTCACCGTCGCGGGGCTGGGCGTCGTCTTCGGACTGCTGACAGTGATCATCGATCGACAATGAGCAACAGTAACGACTTCCACGACGACTCGGAATCGGCTACCACAGACATCGACACGGCCCGCCGTGACTTCCTGAAGGGAATCGGCCTCGGTGCGGCGCTGGGCATCACCGGCGTCGGTCTCGCCGACCAGCACGGAGAGATGGATACGCTCCAGGTCGTCGACGACCCGATCGGCGACTACCCTTACCGCGACTGGGAGGACCTCTACCGCGAGCGGTGGGATTGGGACTCGACGGCCCGCTCGACGCACAGCGTCAACTGCACCGGGAGCTGCTCGTGGGAGGTGTACGTCCGCAACGGCCAGGTCTGGCGGGAGTCGCAAGCCGGCGACTACCCCCAGTTCGACGAGAGCGCGCCGGACCCCAACCCGCGCGGGTGTCAGAAAGGCGCCTGCTACTCCGACTACGTCAACGCCGACCACCGGGTGCTTCACCCCTTGCGGCGTACCGGTGAGCGCGGCGAGGGCAAGTGGGAACGCATCTCCTGGGACGAGGCGCTGACGGAGATCGCCGAGAAGGTGGTGGAGACGGTTCGGGCGGGGGAGTACGACGCCGTCAACGGTTTCACACCGATTCCCGCGATGAGTCCGGTCTCCTTCGCCTCCGGGAGCCGACTGCTCGACCTGCTCGGCGGCGTGACGATGTCGTTCTACGACTGGTACTCCGACCTGCCGCCGGGCGAACCCATCACGTGGGGCACTCAGACGGACAACGCCGAGAGTGCCGACTGGTACCACGCCGACTACATCATCGCCTGGGGTTCGAACATCAACGTCACGCGCATCCCCGACGCGAAGTACTTCCTCGAGGCAGCCTACAACGACACGAAACGGGTCGGCGTCTTCACGGACTACTCCCAGACGGCGATTCACTGTGACGACTGGCTGAGTCCCGAACCCGGCAGCGACCCCGCGCTGGCGCTGGGTATGGCCCGAACGATCGTCGAGGAGGGACTGTACGACGAGGCCCACCTGAAGGAACAGAGCGACATGCCGTTGCTGGTCAGAGAGGACACCGGCAAGTTCCTGCGGGCCAGCGAGGTCGCCGGCCTCGGCGGGGGAGTCGACGACCCCGAGAAGGTGTTCGTGATGCAGGACGGGAGCGGTACTCTGCGGGTCGCACCGGCATCTCTGGGCAACCGCGACGGCCAGCACGACGAGACGGCGAGCATCGAACTCGACTTCGACCCGCAGCTCTCGGTCGACACGTCCGTCTCGACGGCTGGCGGCGGCCAAGTGGCGGTTCGCTCGGTCTGGGAGAACCTCCGGGACGAACTCGCCCAATACACGCCCGAGCGCGTCAACGAGATCACCGGCGTCGGCCGCCAGACCCACCAGGAGGTCGCCCGCGAGTTCGCGACCGTCGAGCGGGGGAAGATCATCCACGGCAAAGGCGTCAACGACTGGTACCACAACGACCTGGGTAACCGCGCGATCCAGTTGCTCGTGACGCTGACGGGGAACCTCGGCCGGCGGGGCACCGGGTTCGACCACTACGTCGGCCAGGAGAAGATCTGGACGTACAGCGGCTGGCGGGACCTCTCGTATCCGACCGGCGACGTCCGTTCCGTCCCGACGACGCTGTGGACGTACTTCCACTGCGACATCCTCGAGAACGTCGACGAGAGAACGGCCCAGATGATTCAAGAGTCGATCGACCGCGAGTGGATGCCGGTGTACCCTGCCGAGCGCGACGACGGCACCCGCCCCGACCCCAGCGTCCTGTTCATGTGGCGGGGGAACTACTTCAACCAGTCCAAGGGCAACGTCGCCATCGAGGAGCAGCTGTGGCCGAAACTCGACCTGATAGTCGACATCAACTTCCGGATGGACTCCTCGGCGCTGTACTCGGACATCGTCCTGCCGACGGCTAGCCACTACGAGAAACACGACCTCTCGATGACGGACATGCACAGCTACGTCCATCCGTTCACGCCGGCGGTCGAACCGCTAGGCGAGTCGAAGACCGACTGGCAGATCTTCCGCGAACTGGCCGCGAAGATTCAGGAGGTCGCCACGGACCGAAACGTCGGCCCAGTCGAGGACCGGGGTCGGAACCGCGAGATAAACCTCCAGTCGGTCCACGACGACTACGTCCGAGACTGGTTGACGGGCGAGGACGGCGCCCTCGCGGAGGACCGGGCCGCCTGCGAGTTCATCCTCGAGAACTCCGAGGAGACGAACCCGGAGGGGACCGACGAGCAGATCACGTTCGACGATATCGACGAGCAACCGCGGCGCTTCCTCTCGGTCGGCGAGCACTGGACCTCGGATATCGAGGAAGGGGAACCGTTCACCGCCTGGCAGCGGTACGTCCAGGACAAACAGCCCTGGCCGACCTTCACGGGCCGCCAGCAGTACTACGTCGACCACGACTGGTTCCTCGAACTCGGCGAGCAGCTCCCGACCCACAAGGAGTCGCCGACGCTGCAGGACCGCGAGGAGTACCCCCTCCGGTACAACACGCCCCACGGCCGGTGGTCGATCCACTCGACCTGGCGGGACTCGACGAAGATGCTCCGACTCCAGCGCGGCGAACCCGTCGTCTACCTCAACCCTGAGGACATGGACGAACGGGACATCCAGGACGGAGACACCGTTCGGCTGTACAACGACGTCGGCGAACTGGAGATTCAGGCCAAGCGCTACCCGAGCGGCGAACCCGGAACGGCTCGGATGTACTTCGCCTGGGAGCGGTTCCAGTTCCCCGACCGCAACAACTTCAACTCGCTCGTATCCATGTACATGAAACCCACCCAGCTCGTCCAGTATCCCGAAGACACCGGCGAACACCTCTCGTTCCGCCCGAACTACTGGGGCCCGACCGGCGTCAACAGCGACGTCCGCGTCGAGATCGAACGGATCGGAGAGAGCGCCGACGCCAACGCCGACGAGGAGTCCGAGAGACCGGCCGCAGACGGCGAAGACGACGGCACCGAGAACGAAACCAGCGACGGAAACACGACAGCCAACGAGTCGGACAGTCAGCTCGACGGCGTCGCCGGTCCGACGGAAGGTGACGACCGATGAGCCAGACCGACGACGGCACCGACGTCCGCCTCGCCGACGGCATCGACCACCAGGTCGCGATGGTGATGGACCTGAACAAGTGCATCGGCTGTCAGACCTGCACCATCGCCTGTAAGACTAACTGGACCGACGGCGGCGGCCGCGAGTACATGTACTGGAACAACGTCGAGACCAAGCCCGGTTCGGGCTATCCGCGCGACTGGGAGGAGATGGGCGGCGGCTGGGACGAGGACGGCGAGGAGCGCACGCCCGGCGAGTTGCAGGACAAGGAGGCGTACGGCCGCGCCTGGGAGTTCAACCACGAGCAGGTGATGTACGAGGGGAGCGACGAGCCCCTGCGGCCGATGGAACAGCCCGACTGGGGGCCGAACTTCGACGAGGACGAGGGCGCCGGCGAGTATCCCAACTCCTACTACTTCTACCTCCCCAGAATCTGCAACCACTGCACCCACCCCTCCTGCGTCGAGGCCTGTCCGCGCTCGGCGCTGTACAAGCGCGAGGAGGACGGCATCGTCCTCGTCGACCAGGACCGCTGCCGCGGTTACCGCTACTGCGTCGAGGGGTGCCCCTATAAAAAGGTGTACTACAACGCGATGAAGAAGACCTCCGAGAAGTGCATCTTCTGCTACCCGCGCATCGAGGGCGAGGGGCCGGAGGGCGAGGTTCTGCCGCCGTCCTGTGCGGAGGACTGCCCACCCCAGCTCCGGCTGGTCGGCTACCTCGACGACGAGGAGGGTCCGATCCACAAGCTCGTCAACGAACACGAGGTCGCCGTGCGGCTCCACCCCGAGTACCGCACGGAACCGAACGTCTACTACATCCCGCCGTTCGCACCGCCACAGCACTCCGAGAGCGGCGAGTCCATCGAATCCGAGCGCATCCCGCGAAACTACCTCGAGGAGCTGTTCGGTCCCGACGTCCACGAGGCACTGAACACCATCGAGCGAGAGCGCGCGAAAGTCGAGCGCGGCGAGGAGAGCGAGGTCATGGAGCTGCTGACGACGACCGACACCACGGACCAGTACCGACTGGAGGTGTTCGACTGATGGGGTCCGACAGTCCGCAGACGCGTCTGACGGCGGCGACGCCGTGCTGGGGGAGAGCAGATGGAACGTAGACCGGCGCTCTTGGCGGCGTTGCTCGCCGCCAGCCTCGTGGTTACGACGCTCGCCGCGCCGGCGCTGGTGTCGGCCCGGCCGGCCTACGAGATCCCGGTGGCGGACGTAGACGACGGAGCCACGCTGGACACGGCCGACGGCGAGGAATGGACCCAAGCCCCGTCCGCCGGCGTGCCCCTCAGCAGTTCCGGTGCGGCCGTCCCCGGCGGTGACGAGAGTACGGTCGACGAGGTACGCGTCGCCAGTGCGCGGACCGACGAACGGCTGTACCTCCGCGTGTCCTGGGCCGACCCGACGCGGGATACCGCCGCCGGCGACGTGCGCCAGTTCGCCGACGCGGTCGCCGTCCAGGTGCCCGTCAACGAGAGCGCGCGGCCGCCGATCGCCATGGGTAGCACCGACAACCGGGTCAACGTCTGGTACTGGAACGGGCTGAACGTCAGCCAGGAACTGCTGGCCGGGGGACCGGGGACGACCACGGTCCTCGACGACAGCGACTTAGAGAGCAACGCGACGTACCGCGACGGTCGCTGGTACGTGGTGCTGTCGCGGCCGCTGACCGACTCCAGTGACGACCGGACGACCTTCTCCACCGAACGGGACGTCGACGTCGCCGTCGCCGTCTGGAACGGTTCGAGCATGGAGCGCTCCGGCGCGAAAGCCACCAGCGAGTGGTACTATCTCGCGCTCGGGCCGGGTCCAGAGGGGCCGCCGTACGAGACGATTCTCTGGCTCGTCGCCGGCCTCGGGATGGTCTTCACGACGCTGGTCACCATCGAGGGAATCCGCCGAACGAGGGGTGAGTGACCGTGGCGACCGACGACGACGACCGAATCGGGGGCGTCGCCCGGACGGGCGAACTGGCCGACGACCTCGACGTCGACATCGGCGCTCGCGGGGCCATCTACGCGCTGCTGGCGCGGCTGTTCACCGAGGCCGACGAGGAGTTGTACGCCGCGCTCTCCGACGGGACGGTCACCGCCGAGGTCGCCGCGCTCCTCGACCGGACGGCTCTCGACGTCGAGCCGCCGGACCTCACCGTCGAAGAGGACCGGGCGGACCTCTCGGCGCGGTACAACGACCTGTTCGTCGTCGGCTACTCGGAGGTCGTCGACAAGACGGACGGTACCGTCTACAACGAGGGACCCCCCGTCTCGCTGTACGAGTCCGACTACCGGCCGAACGTCTCCTGGAACGACGTCAACCTCGACCTGGCGCGGGCGTACGAGTACTTCGGCTGCAGGGTCGACCAGGAGGTTCGTCGCAACCACGACCACCTGCGACTCGAACTGGAGTTCATGGGGTATCTCTGTCGCCGCGAAGCCGCCGTCGACCCCGTTGTCACGGCCGCGCGTCTTGAGTTCCACGACCGTCACCTCCGGGTGTTCGCCGAGGGAGTGGTCGAGACCCTCGGGTCGGAGCCAGGGACCGGCCTGTACGGCCGCCTCGGCGATTTTCTCGACCGGTTCACCGCCGCCGACGTGGACGACTTGGCCGCCGACGTGGACGACTTGGCCGCCGACGTGGGCGACCGGGAGGAAGGGACGTGAGCAACGAACCGTCTAGCGAGCGGCCGAGCACGGGCGAAGAGCCCGGAGCGACCGTACGAACAAACTCGCAGAGTAGCCGCAACCGGGACTGGCCGCGTAGTGCCGTCGGTCGTGACCGTCTCGTCCTCGCAGCCAGCGTCGCAGCGCTTGGGACGGTCGCGTTCGCGACGACCATCGGCGTCGTTCGGAACTTACCCGCTCGACCGCTCGCCGTCCCGGGGCCCCTCCACTCGCTTGCGGTCGACGGGACGCCCGTCGTCGTCGCGGTGGCCCTCGTCGCGGTCGCACTGGCCACCCGACGGGACGAAGTCCGCGTCGGATTCCTCTTCGCCGGCGTGTTCGGGCTGTTGGCGACGGTCGGCGAGGGCGCGACCCTGCCGGCGGTCGCCGCCGTCGTCTTCGGCGGCGCCCTCGCGTTGTTCGGGGCCCTCGGCCGGCCCGCGACCTATCGCGAGGGGCGTCGAGTCGTCATCGGAGCGCTCGTCATCGCCGGCATTGCCGTCTCGTTGGCGAGCAACACCGGCGTGCTCGGGGCGGGGTTCCGCGGGGTCGGGGGGCTCCTCGCGCTCGGTGGCCTCGCGGCCCTCGGCGTCCGTGCTGAGGGCGACCGGGTCGCGCTCCTCGCCGGGGGTCTGGCGGTCGCCCTCGTCGTCTACGCGAGCGTTACGCGACCGTTCGCCGTCGGGAGCGGCCTGCTGGTGGGGTTCGCCGTCGTCGACGTGCCTCACCTGTTCGTCGCACTCGCACTCGGTGGGGGGACGGCCGCGGCGGTCGGCGGGCTCCGCCGCCGTGAGTACGGCTCGGCGACGGGTACCGGGCTCCTCCTGCTCGCGGGCGTCCCGGCGACGCTGCCGCGAGCGACGGCGGTGCTGCTAGGTGCGACGCTGGCGCTCACCTCGACCGGTCGGCTCGCCGGCGAGGATTCACGTGAGTGGAACGCGAAGGGTGGTCCGGAATGAGAGACCCCGACGAGGCGACCGACGGTCCGACGGATCCCCGCGTCCACCCGGAGCAGAGCCCGGGCTTCGGCGAGGAACCCGGTGGGTTGGCGGACATCGAGGTGAGCAGGGACGTGACGCTGGGCGAGGCGACGCCGCGGGAACTTCAGGCGACGGATCTGGGGCCGGTCGCCGACCACTCCGCCGCGGAACTGATCGAGGAACTGGCGTCGGGCGACCGCGTCGAGCGTCGACGAGCGGCGCTCGCGCTGGGCGAGGAGCGACCGTCGACGGGCGTCTTGGACGCGCTCGTCGAGATCGGACTCGCGGACGAGGATAGCGACGTCAGGCAGTTCGCCGTCGAGTCCCTCGGCAATCTCGGCGGCGACGGTGCGAGCGAGAAGGTGAGCGAGCGCTCCGGAAGGGCCGCCCGACAAGCCCTCGCTGACGAGGACCCCTGGGTCCGTGCGGAGGCGACAGTGGCGCTGGATCGTATCGACCGAATCGCCCACGAGCAACACCTCGAAACGTTACTCGAGGACGACCACCACGCCGTTCGGCGGAACGCGGCCATCTCTCTGTTCAAGATTCACGGTGCGGACACGTTAGAGACGCTGCTCGACCTCTCGTACGACGACAGCGAGCGAGTGCGAGAGTGGGCCGCCCACCTGCTGGCCGGCGTCGACGACGAGCGAGCGGAACGGCGACTGGAGGAGATAGCCGCCAACGAGGACGAACCGAAGGTCGTCCGAAGCACCGCGATGCGGTCGCTGGACATCGACGCCGGCAAGTTCCGGCGACAGTTCACCGGCGGCATAGAGAACGACAGCGCGGACCTGCCCGGCGAGAGCCGGCTCAACCGGCGACCGGACCTCTAACATGGCACAGGACGACCAACGCACCGACGAAACGGACGACCAGGATAGCGAAGAAATCACATCTATCGACGTGGACGAGGTCGAGACTGCGTTGCGGCAGGTCCGCGACCCGGAGGCCGACGTGACCGTCTTCGAGGCCGGCCTGATAGACGACATCCGGGCACACGACGGCCACCTCACCATCGATGCCGACCTGAGCGACTTCCCGCCCCAGGAAGCCCAGTCGGTGACAGAGACGTTGATGCGCGCGGTCTCGGACGTGCCCGGCGTCGCGCGCGCCCACGTCGAGCACGTCAAGTCGCGGCCGGAGATGGAGGGCCGAGCGGTCGGCATCGGTACTGCGGATCGCGTAATCGCCGTCGCCAGCGCGAAAGGCGGCGTCGGCAAGACGACCGTCGCAACGTCGCTGGCCTGTGCCCTCGCAGCGGACGGCCGAGACGTCGGGCTGTTCGACGCGGATATCCACGGCCCGAACGTTCCGGAGTTACTGTCGGTCAGTGGGCCGGTCTACTCCGACGAGGACGGCAACCCGATTCCGGTCGACGCCGACGGCCTCGAAGTGATGAGCGTCGGGCTGTTGTCTTCGAGCGCACCGCTGGCCTGGCGCGGGGCGATGGCCCACGACGCCCTCTCGGAACTATTCGAGGAGACCGCTTGGTCGGAGCCCGACACCGTCGTGCTGGACCTACCGCCGGGGACCGGAGACGTCGCGCTCACGACGCTTCAGGACGTCCCCGTCGACGGTGTCGTCTTCGTTACGACGCCGTTCCACGCCGCTGTATCCGATACGCATCGCTCCCTCCAATTGTTCGAGGAGAACGACGTCCCGGTGCTCGGCGTCGTCGTGAACATGGGCGAGTTCGTCTGCGAGGAGTGTGGCCACCCCCACGAGCTGTTCGAGGGTGCGGATCCAGTAGCGGCCTTGGAGGTGCCGGTGCTCGCGGAGATTCCGTTTACGCCGACGATGCAGGAGACGCCGCGACCGACGCCGGATGGAGTGACCGAGTACGCGCGGGAGTTGGGGACCGCAGTGCAGGACCGAATCGAAGAGATCTGGTCCGTGGACGTGCCAACGGGGGCCGTCGATCTGCGCGGTGTGCCGCCGGAGAAACGCCGTGAGCGCGTGAGAGAGGCGTTCGAGGGCGTGCAGACCGGCGAACAGTTCTTCGTCATCAGCGACCGCGATCCGACACCAGTGCGAGAGTATCTGCAGAAGGTGATCGGCGAGGAGGGCGAACTGGAGTCGTTCCAGGTGAAACGACAGAATCCGGAGACGTGGATGGCACGGACGCAGCGGCCGTAGAGAGCGGCCGTTCGGGCGCGATTTACCGCGGAACCGTCGCAGTACGGGGAGGAGTCCGAGAAACAGCGGTCGCTCGTCCGCGACGGTTTCGACCCCTTACCGACGGTCCGAGTTTACCGTCTCTTCTGACGGGTCCTCCCCAGTTCCCCGAAGTGCGAGAAACGCCGCGAACGCCAGCGGCGAGAGCGCAGCGCCGAGGATGCCGGCACCTGTGAGCGCGGTCGTCATCGGAACGTCGACGAGGCCCGCCATCGGATCCCCGACGACGATGGCGCCGCGCATCGCCTCCGGGGCGTGAGATGGACAGGTGTACTTGCTGATGCCGACGCCGTCGAATCGGAGCGCGAACGTCGACCCCGCCGCCTCCACCAGGTCGGCCTCGAAGTTTCCGTCGACGGACGCGAGGCTGTGTGCGTCGCCTTCCCCTGTCCACTCCCAGACGACCGTCGTCCCGGGGTCGATGCGGACCGCCGCCGGCTCGAACGCGAAGTTACCGCCGTTGCCCGCCGCCCCGACCGCGATACGAACCGCGTCCTGGCCGGTCATATCGACCGTCCCGTCGAAGTTATCGACACGGTCGAACCAGTCTCCGTAGTCGACCTCCGGCGGCGCGTCGCCGGCGCCGACGCCGCCGACGACGACGGCGCCTTTCATCCCCATCGACACGTGCGGGAGACACGAGTAGCGGCTGATTCCCTCGTTGTCGAACGTCTGCTCGAACGTCGCGCCCGCCTCGTCGAGCATCTCGCTCTCGTAGGCGTCGTCCTCGGCGAGCACGTTGTGGACGCCGCCCGCTCCGGTCCACTCCCAGACCACCGTCGCTCCGGGGTCGACGCGCACGGCCGCGGGTTCGTACGCGAAGTCACCGCCGTTGCCCGGCGCTCCGACGGTGACCGTGACGGTGGAGTTGCCCCGCTCGTCGACGATTCCGTCGTAGTTGTCGACGTTTTCGAACCACGCCTCGAACTCGTCGGGGTCGCTCGCGGCTCTCGCCGGTTCCGAGACCGCGCCGAGGGCGGCGGCTCCGAGCGTCACTCCGGCGCCGGCCCGAAGGAGCGTCCGTCGGCTGCAAGCGGGAGTCTGATTCGCTGCACTTGTGGTCATAGATGGAGAGAGCCGCCGTAACAAGTTAAATAAACTATCCAATTCTCGGTGAGTGGGAATCAGCCTCTTTTTATATAGAAATCCGACTCGAAGCCTGATATACCGGAGCAAAAACGATGACGTACACCACCACTCGACGCCGCGTATTGCAAGGGATGGCCGTCGGTACCGCCGGCGCACTCGCGGGTTGTACCGTCGGCTCGCCGACGAACGACTTGCAGGTATCGGGGCCGCTCGACGTCGGTATCGACGAGCCGTCACTCGGGGCCGCGAAGCCAGTCGACGTCGACCGCGTCGCCGCCGACCCGCGGGACGTCCCGAAGCCGATCACTCGGTCGGAGCCGGCGACGATACCCGTGGAACTGGAGACTCGGGAGGTCGTCGCGGAGATCGAACCCGGCGTCACGTTCACGTACATGACGTTCAACGACCAGGTCCCCGGCCCGTTCATCCGGACGCGCGTCGGCGACACGGTCGAGCTAACCGTCCGAAACCACGAGAGCAGCACGATGGCGCACAACGTCGACTTCCACGCCGTCCGCGGTCCGGGCGGCGGGGCGGAGGCGACGACGGTCAACCCCGGCGAGGAGAAGCACCTGCGGTTCAAGGTGACCTTCCCGGGTGCGTTCGTCTACCACTGCGCCGTGGCGAACGTCGATTACCACATCTCGTCGGGGATGTTCGGCCTGATCCTCGTCGAACCCGAGGAGGGGCTGCCCGAGGTCGACCGGGAGTTCTACCTCGGACAGATGGAGGTGTACACGAACGGGACCGCCGGTGACGAGGGCCACCACGAGTTCGACTTCGAGAAGATGGCCGCCGAAAATCCGACGTACGTCCTCATCAACGGCGAGAAGCAGGCCATCGGCCCGCAGAACTACGACGAGATGCGCGTTCGCACCGACGAGACGGTACGCATCTACTACGCCGTCGGCGGACCGAACCTCTTCAGCAGTTTCCACGCCATCGGCGGCGTCTGGGACGAGGTGTACGCGCAGGGCGCACTCGCCTCAGAACCGCAGCGCTACGTTCAGACGACGCCCGTTCTGGCCGGCAGCGCCGCCGTGGTTACGGCTCAGTTCCCGGTGCCCGGCGACTACAAGCTCGTCGACCACGCGCTCTCGCGGGTGGCTCGAAAGGGTGCGCTCGCGGTACTCAGCGCGGAGGGTCCGGCGAACGACGAACTGTTCGACCCCGAGGAGTGAGGCGAGACCGCACGCTCCGGCGTCGAACCCGTTCGAAACCCGTGTTTTCTCCCGGGCTCGCGGTTGAGCTCAGCCGTCTTCGGAACTCCGCGTAGCGAGCACGAGCAGGGCGGTGGAGTCGGTCACCGCGCGCGGTGACACCTCGCGGTCGCCGTCGAACCGAACGACGTCACCCGGTTCGAGTCCGAGCGTCTCCTCGTCGAGATCCAGAGCCAAGCGACCGGAGACGAGGTAGACGACGATCTGGCGGTCGGGATGGCTGTGCGCCGGCACGCGCTCGCCCGCGGCGAGACGGAGCCGGACCGTCTTCGGCTCCTCGCCCGGAAAGACGTTCGCGTGCGGGGTGCTCTCCAACTCGTCGAGCGAGCGAACCCGGGTCGCGGGCTTCTTCGGGAACCGGGCGACCCACTCCTCCGGGCTTCGTTGTTCCGATTCGTAGCCGGCGGCGTCGAACTCCGCCACCTCGGCCTGCATCTCGTAAAACAGCGGCTTCGGTTCGTGGTCGTTCACCAGTTCGAGCGCCTCACCGGGTTCGAGCGCGGCAAACGCGTGCAGAATCTTCGGGTGGCGCTCGGCCGGCGGCACGTCACGAACGTCGAGTGTCGTCATGCGACCCCGACTACGTTGGTTCGAAGAACGTAGGTTTCCCCGAACCCGTTCGGTTTCCGATTCACTACGCGTAGTTCGGCATCGAGGGGAACTCGCAACCGTCAGTTCGCCCGTGTCAGTCACCCACGGGTGAAATCGTGGGGTTCCGCCTCACGTCCGTGTGATTCTGACGTGCCACTCCTCGGGTCCAATCTGATTCGATTCGTAGTCGAACCCCTTGTTTTTCAAGACTACGTAGAGCGGCTTCGGCTCGAAGCTGTTGACCAAGAGGAGAGTCTCGTCGTCGTCGAGACCGGAGAGCGCACTCATGATGTCGCTGAACGGTTCACCGTCGATGGTTCGCACGTCGAGTCGTCGGGTCGCGTCGGCCGGAGTATCTGTACTCATCACCTGCGAGTATCAGATGCTAGCCGGTAGCGTTAGTGCCGATTATGTTCGGATACCGTCCGAACTGGAGCGGAGTCCGACTCCGCGGGGAGACGCCAGATCGCAGTCACGACGGCGTCTCCGTCGTCGACGGTGACGAACTCGTATCCGCGCTTCCGAAGCCTCGGAAACAGGTGTTGCGGGGCGCGGTCGTTGACCTGTACGAGTACGATGTCGCCGTCCAGTTCCGCGAGACGTTCGAGTGTTTGCTTGAGCGGGTGAGGCGGTCCGAGTTCCCGAACGTCGAGCACCTCGTACGGTCCGTCGAGTGGAGCACTCGTGTCGCTGAGCGGGTCGAGCCAACCGGATTTCCCGTTCATACTCTCTCGGACACGGCGAACGGCCCCGAGCCTTTTCCCGAACAAGTTCGGGAAGAACTCTTGTAGTAGTCGCGACTACGTCCGAACATATTCACTCCATGCCCCGAGCAAAACTCGACGTCAAACTCCCGGACGGTGTCTGGATCAGCGACCTTTCGCGCGACCTCCCCGAGACGACGTTCCGGGTTCTCGCCGCGCTCCCCGGCGACGAGAGCGGAGTCGGTCTACTCGAAGTGGTCGGCTCCGACCTCGCGGGAACTATCCGAGAGATGGAGTCGTTGGACGGCGTCACCGATATCGAACCGCTCGAGAGCACCGAGCGATCGGTCCTCGTGCAGTTCTCGACGACGCAGCCGCTCTTGCTCCTCTCGCTGCGAGAGGTTGGACTCCCGTTCGAGCTACCCATCGACATCGAAGCGGGGCGGGCTACGCTCGAGGTGGTCGCACCGCACGAACAGCTGTCGATGCTACGCACGCAGTTCGAACAGTTCGGCATGTCGTTCGACGTCGTCTACCTCTACGAGTCGGTCGACTCGGAACAGCTTCTGACCGAGCGACAGCGAGAACTGCTGGTCGCCGCGCTCCGGAACGGGTACTACGACACGCCCCGCACCTGCACCCTCACCGAACTCGCCGAGGAAGTCGGAGCCGCGAAATCGACGGTCAGCGAGTCGCTCCATCGCGCCGAGGAGAAAGTCATCAAACAGTTCGCCGAGAGGATTCCCCAGTGGAACGCGCCGTCGGACGCCGCCTGACGACCCGAGAGAGTACGAGCGAGGAGAACACCCGTCGTCACGCGTTCGAGAGCATCTCCGAACATATTCGCGACTAACTGGAGGGTGCCCGGTTTCGTATCCGCGTAGTATGAGCGTCGTTCCGGGAACCATCGACACCGACCAACAGCCGCCGATGACGATTCCGCTTCGACACTTCCTCGTGGGGCTTGCGTTGCTCCTTCTCGGCGGTCTGGCCGGCGTGTCGGCCGCCGCGGGCGTCCCCCTCGGACTCGTCAGACTCGCGCACGTTCACCTGTTGCTCGCCGGGTGGGTGTGCGTCACGATAATGGGTGCGATGACGCAGTTCGTCCCCGTCTGGTCGAACGTCCCGCTTTACTCTCGGCGCCTCGCTTCGGCGCAACTGTGGCTCGTCACCGCGGGCGTTCTCGGAGTCGCCGGCGCGTTCGTCTCCTCTCGGGTCTCCGTTCTGCCCGTCTTTGGGTTCCTCATGCTCTGCGGCTTCTGGACGTTCGTCTACAATCTGGGTCGGACGCTCGCCACGGTCGAGAGTCTCGACGTGACCGAGCGCCACTTCGCGCTCGCGCTCGGCTTTTTCGTCCTCGTCACGGCCGCCGGCTTGCTGCTCGCGCTCAACTTTGCCACGCCGATTCTTCCGATCGCCGGCGTTACCCACTCGCAACTGCTCGCTGCCCACGCTACGCTCGCGGTATTCGGCGCCGTGCTGACGACTGTCCTCGGCGCGCTCTACCAACTCGGCACGATGTTCACGCAGACGGAGCTCCGCGGCGTCGACCACTACCTCCGTCGTTTCGAGGAGACCGGCTACCCTCTCGGCGTGTTGCTACTCGCGACGGGGCGGCTGTTCGGGAACCTCGGCGTCGCTCGCGCGGGAGCGGCGCTCGTGCTGGCCGGGATTCTCTCGTTCGGCGTCATCCTCGGACGACGGCTCTACGAGACGAGGGTCGAACGGACGCCTATGCTCTCTCGGTACGCCGTCGTCGCCGCCGCGATGGCGCTGTGGGCTCTCGTCACCGTCCCGACGTGGCTTCGGAATCCGGTGTCCCCCGCGGCTCTCTTCGGACCCGAAGGCGCGTCTCATCTGCTCCTCGTCGGCGTAATCGGATTCGTCGTCATGGGTTCGCTGTACCACATCGTCCCGTTCATCGTCTGGGTCCACCGGTACAGCGACCGTCTCGGGTTCGAAAAAGTGCCAATGATAGACGACCTCTACGACCACCGCATCGCAGCTGCCGACTTCTGGACGATTCTGTTCGGGAGCGCCGTCGTCGCGCTCGATGCACCGCTCGGTCTGCCGTCTACTGTCGTCGTCGCCGGCGGCACAGTTGCACTGGTCGGGTTTGGATTGTTCGCGGCGAACCTCGCTCGCGTCGTGAAAAACCACGCACCGAACTCGCTCGTTGGCGTGTTCGTTCCGTCAGAGGGTGCCGACCAGGAGATGGTGGAGTCGGCAGCGACACCGGAGTCGGGAGCCTCCGACTCGCGGTGAGTAGTCGGAACTCGGACGGCCTACTGGACGTGGACGCGCGTCACGTGCCCGCCGCACCCGCACTGCTCGACGTACTCCCACGTCGCGTCGTCTCCAAACGCAGCTTCCAGTTCCGCGAACAGGTACGTCTCCGGATGCCCGTGGTCGCCATGCGTCACCAGATTCACGTGGTGGTCCGAGGCCGTATGCTCGACTGCGTCCTTCGCCTGAGCGACCACGAGTTCGCGGTCGGCGGCGTGCTGCGGCTTCTCGAGGTTCGCCGACCACGAGTTGTGGTGGACGCGGTCCGTGATGGGTTCGACCTCGTCGTGAGTGACTGATGTCATCAGTTTCGAGTACGACGCCAGTCGTAGAGAGAGATTCGCCGAACACGTTCGGGGCATCCTTCTCGGCGTTGAACGCTCTACTATCTCTCATGAGCAAGCAAGCAGCCGAGAGTGGTTCACTCGGGAGACAGCGTCTGACGACCGTTCACGTTCGACCGACCGGACACGTGCGTACCGCTATCGGGGAGCCGTCCTTCGAGTACACGTTCGAGGGGGAGACGCTCCGAGAGTTCCTCGCGGCGCTCTTCGAGGAGTACGACGTGGAGGAGATGCTGATCGCAGAGACGGTAGCGGACGCGACGGCTCACGGGTGGGCCAAACCGCCCGAAAAACTCCCCGGAGCCTGGCGGAAGAACCCCGAGGGCGAGCAGACGCGGGCGTTCGCTCGCGTCTGCGTAAACGGTCGGTTCAACGAGCACCTAGACGGGTTGGACACAGAACTGTCGGACGGTGACCGGGTCGCGCTCATGTATCCGTTCATATTCTGCTGTTGAGCTTCTGCGGTGTGCGTGGGAATCGAGCGTGTTGGCGTTTCGTACGGGCCGAGTCCGACCCGGACAAACGTCCGCCTCGGAACGGCCGAAATCGACCCCGAACCGGTTCGGGACGGGACTTTCGACGATTCGCCTCTCTGCTCTACTCGATGCAACCAGCATCGGCCGAGACCGGACGACAGGAGACGTTCGAGAGTTCCACTGCCGCGGTTGAGAGAGGTACTGGGCGGTATCTCGTGGCGATCTACTGGGCGACGACAGCGACGGATGGTCGGGTCCGAACCGGAGACGTGAGCTGCCGCCTCGGCGTCGCTCCGGCGAGCGTCACGGAGATGTTCGCGAAACTCACCGATGCGGGGTTCGTGCGATACGAACGGTACGACGGCGTCGAGTTGACCGAGCGCGGCGAACGGCTTGCGCAGAGACTCGCGTGGCGGCAGTGCGTCGTAGAGACGTTCTTCTGTCGCGAAACCGGAGCTCCGCTGGAATCGGACGTCGCTTACGACCTCGCGTACGCGCTCCCGATAGCGGGTATCGAGCGGCTGAACGCCCGCGTTCGCACTCCGTGTCCTCACGCCTGCCAATCCGTCGCAGGCGGTGTAGACGCGTGTCACCTCGCTGCCCGATTTTGCTGACCGGAGCTAAAATGGGTCTGTTCAGAACGGCGACTGCGAACCTCGCCCCCGCTCCGAGTCGTCGCTCGCACCGGATCCGTATCCGAATCCCTCGTCAGGTGGGACGTGCGTAACGCTGCCCGTCTCGAGGAACTTCGTTTCGAGATACTCGAGTTGAGCGTTGATCTCGTCGTGGCGGTGATGCATCTCGTCGACGCGCACGCGGACGAGGTCGTAGTCGTGGCGGTCGAGCAAATCGTTCCACGCGCGGAACGAGCCCTTGGTCAAGGTGTCGCTCTGCGGGCAAAATGGCGTTGTCGGCGTGAACTCCGCCAGAAGGACGGTCGGGTCGTCGGCGTCGGCCGCGTAGCGATACCCCGAGTCCGGGTGGCGGGCGTCGAGATTCAACTGCGCGAGGTTGTAGCCGAACGTCATATCGTAGACGCCCCGTTCGTCGAACAGATCCCGCGTCACGCGGTGAAACGCCACGTGTTCGTCGTCTTCGAGCACCCGATGGCCGCCGAGAAACGCCCCCGGAACGGGGATGTGTTCCGGAACGAAGTCGTCGTAATCGTCGAACAGTTCGTCGTCACCGTTCCCCCAGAAGGACGAGGAAAATCCTGGCATCTGTGTCCGTCTCTCGGCGTTAAACGGAGGTGTAGGTTGTGGCGAACGCGTTCGTGTGCACTCGTGGGACGAGGTGGATGAAATCCTCGACGACGGGGAACGTAAGCTGAACTCGAAAGTCTCGAACGCTCCACCGGTCTAGATAAGGTTGCGACTCGGTACCATATCAAAACCGTCAAATTCACACAGTTCTAGGTGTCGAATACGTGACCGTCACTGAGCCATCCTCGCTATCGACGTGTACTCTCCAGATTGAACGACGAGGTGGTCGTGGCAAAGCGGGTGCGCGGACACTCGAACGACACCTCCAGGACATACCTGGTGTCCGTGATGTCGACGTATCGTTCCGAAAAGGGAGCGCACAGATTACCTACGACGGGAGCATCACTTCCGAGCAAGCACTTAGACAAGCAGTCCGTGACCGTGACGTCTCGCTCCGAGATGATTCCGAGACACCGACGGACGACGTAGGCACTCGCTCAGAACTCAGACGGGAGGCAGTGTTCGTCGGCCTGACGCTCGTCGGCATGGTAACCGGCTTTGTGACGGGGTGGCTCAACGGCCCGCCGCTCCTTATGTGGGTCGGGTACGGCGTTGCGTACGTCTTCGGCGGATGGTACGGACTCGAAGGCGCAATCGAGACGCTCCGCCACCGCGCAGTCGATATCGACCTGTTGATGATTGTTGCCGCGCTCGGGGCGCTTTCGATAGGGGCACCATTCGAGGGGGCGATGCTCCTTTTCCTCTTCTCGCTGTCGAACACGTTACAACACTACGCCATCGGGCGCTCCCGCCGCGCGATCAAATCCCTCGTCGAGATGCGGCCGGACGAGGCACAACTCCTGCGTGATGGTGAGGAGGTCACCGTCCCAATCGACGAGGTGGATATCGGAGACGTGTTCGTCGTCCGTCCCGGTGATCGAATCCCGCTCGACGGCGTCGTTGCGGCCGGTGAAGGGACTGTCGACCAAGCCTCGCTCACCGGCGAGTCGGTGCCCGTACCGAAGGCACCCGGCGACGAGGTGTTCGGCGGGACGATAAACGAGAGCGGGAGCCTCGAAATCGAGGTCACGCGACGGGCCCACGAATCGGCTATCACCCGCCTCATCCACATGGTCGAGCGCGCACAGAGCGAGAAGGCCCCCACCCAGCGACTCATCGACCGCCTCGAACAACCGTACGTCCTCGGTGTGTTCGCCCTCACAGTCGCAGCGATCGGGATTCCGCTCGCACTCGGCGACGAGTTCACTAGCACGTTCTACCGGGCGATGACCCTCATGGTCGCCGCCTCGCCGTGCGCGGTCATCATCTCGACGCCGGCGGCGGTCCTCTCGGCGATCGCATCCGGCGGCAAACAGGGAGTTCTGTTCAAGGGCGGCGAACACGTCGAGACGGCGGCGAGCATCGACGCAGTCGCGTTCGACAAGACCGGGACGCTCACGCGGGGCGATACGCAGTTGACCGATGTCTCCGTCCGTGGCGACGTAGCAGACGGGGCGCTCACCGACGACGGTCTGCTCTCGCTCGCGGCCGCAGTGCAAGCCCGTTCGGAGCATCACCTCGCTCGCGCGACAGTGACGGCAGCAGAAGATCGATCACTCGGCGTCCCCGCCGCACGGCGGTTTCAGTCAGTTGCCGGGAAAGGAGTCCGAGCCGACGTCGAGGACGGAACCGTCCACATCGGGAACCGTAGTTACTTCGAGACCGTGCTCGGAGACACAGCAGTCGACGGTCTCGAACCGGGCTTGGAGCGACTTCGAACGCTGGAAGCAGAGGGAAAAACGAGCGTTCTCGTCGCCCGGGAGGACGATGACGACGTCGCCGTGTTGGGGTGGCTCGCCTTCACCGACACGGTCCGCCCCGATGCTGCGGAGATGATCGCCAATCTCCGCTCGCTCGGGGTGGAGCACGTCGTCATGCTGACGGGCGACAACGAGCGCGTCGCGCGACGAATCGCCGACGAAGTCGGTATCGACGAGGTACAGGCTGAACTGCTTCCAGAGGAGAAAGTGGCAACTATCGAGGACCTGGTCGCGCGGTACGAGAACGTGGCGATGGTCGGCGACGGCGTCAACGACGCGCCCGCGCTCGCCACGGCAACGCTCGGTATCGCGATGGGCGGAGCGGGGACCGACGTCGCGCTCGAAACCGCCGACGTCGTGTTGATGGGCGACGACCTCAGCAAGATTCCGTACGTCCTCGGTTTGGGGCGAAAGACCCGCCGGACGCTCGTCGTCAACCTCGCCATCGCCTTCGGTGCAATCGCACTGATGGTTTCCACGATCCTCCTCCGGGGCATCCCTCTCCCGCTCGCAGTCGTCGGCCACGAGGGTTCGACCGTCCTCGTCTCGCTGAACGGGCTTCGCCTGCTCGGCTACCGGGAGTGATTGGCCGGGGGCGAACCAATCGTACGCGGGTGGTTCGAGGTCGCCGGGACGGTCCGATAAAACCCGAGACGAACCGGTCCTGTCGTCACTTTCTAAGCGATTCTCTGAGCGCGATACTCAGATAGAGGAGACCGACGGCTCGAGTTCCGGGATACACCCACGACCGCCACTCGCAGTCGGTCGCATCCGCGTACGCCAACTCAGAGCCGTAGTCGACGTACGCCCTCGGGAACAGGAAAGCCAGCACTCCGATAAAACCGAGCAGCTTCTTGAAACCGGAGTAGGAGGCGTCAGAGCGCCACATGAGAACTAAGAAGAGCAGACCCTCGATTCGGGCACCCGGAACGACCCACGGTTCGTACTCACATTCGCCGGGGTTCTCGAGGGCAATCTGTTCTGCGGCAGCGATGAGCGCTTTCGGCGAAACGAGTTCTACGATACAGACTGCGGTGAGGATTTTGCGCAACATTGTCACGTGAGAGTGCCGCACCGATGGTGATGAATATGCGCCCTGTATCTAGCAACGCTGGTCGAAGTGGCTCGTAGCCACTAGTTTTGAATTCGAGGCTGTAGTCCGACACCCTCGGCTAAGAGCTCGTGCGACCGAAGCCCCTTTTCGTGTTCGTCGACGACGTGCTGAATCATCAGTTCGTCGACGCCGACACGGTCCGACAGCTGCTCTAAAAGCCCCGCGAGGGTTTCGGGACTTCCGGAAATCGCTCGCGGCCACTCTCCGGCATCCAGGGTGGCGGGCGTCGGTTCGGGGACACCACCCAGTTCGTCGATAGCCGTTTCGACTGACGGTCTCGTACCGACGACTCCACGTTGGAGTCGCTGGAACGACGCCTCGGCCACCGCTCGCAGCCGTGCGGCCTCCTCGTCGGTCGGCGCACAAACCGCGTTCACCGCGACTATCCCCTCCGGCTCCTCGACGCTCCCAGCCAGCCGTGACGGCGTGAACTGGTTGCGATACTCCTCGAACGCCTCGGTGGCGAACTGCGGTCGGATGAACGCCGCAAAGCAGTACCGAAGTCCTAACTTTCCTGCGAGCGCCGCACTCGACGGGCTCGACCCGAGCACCCACGGGACGGGCGGACCGTTGCCCGAGGCGGGAATCTGCAGTTTGCTGTAAGGGTGTCCGTCGGGGTACTGGTCGTAGAGATGGTTGACGACAGCCTCGATCTTCTCCGCGTGGTCCTCGTCGGGGTTCTCGACGTATCGGTCGGTTCCGAGCGCTCGGTCGGCCGCCGGCGATCCGTTCGCCCGTCCGAGTCCAGCGTCGATACGTCCAGGCGCGAGCGCGTCCAACGCACCGAACTGCTCGGCGACTTTGAACGGGCTGTAGTGGTTCAGCAGTACCGCGCCAGACCCGAGTCGAATCGACTCGGTCTCGCCGGCGAGACGCCCGAGTAAGACCTCGGGTGTCGTTCCCGCGAGCGTCTCTCCCATCCCGTGATGTTCGGCCACCCAGAACCGAGAGTACCCGAGACGCTCCGCCTGTCGGGCGGTCGTTATCGTGTTCGCGTACGCATCAGCCGCAGTGCCGCCACGGGGTACGGGGGACAAATCGACGACAGAAAGCTCCATATCTGGCTTCGGTGACTGCGAGGAATAACACTTGGCACTCGCCGTCGAGAGATTCGCGCGCTACTCGCACTCGTCAGAGAGACGCCAGTCGAGAAGCGGAGAGTCCGCGTTCACGCAGCCGGAGAGACCACAGACGCCGGCGTCGGCACCCGCCCGTTCGACGCCGGCCGCGACGCGGTTTATCTGCCAGTCGACGCTGTGGCCGGTCTCCGACTCGTGGTCGTCGAGGGCAACGCGTGCACGACCCAGATTTGCGAACGATTCTACGAGCGTGCAATCACGACACTCGATTACGATGTTCCCCTCGTCCATACCACTGATTTGGGCCTGAGCGACGAAAGCGCTCCGGTCGTACGCGCTCGTCAGAAACGGCGCGTGGTGAGGCGTCGTCCGCCCACGATTGATGTGAGCCGTCGTCCGTTCACGATTGAAGTCGTAGGTTCCCTCGAACGTGTGCGAGTCGACCGATTCGGGGATAGTCAGTCGGCGTTCTGGATGAAGTTCTGGAGGAGTCGATCGCCGAACACGAAGACGAGAACCGCCCCGACGAGGTTGAACACGAGGTCGCCCACCGTATCGCGGCGACCGTAGTAGACGAGCATCGGTTCGACTCCGAGGGCTCTCGACACCCGATGGATGAGAAACTCCATCGCCTCCCAGAACAGACCACCAACGACGATGGAGGCGAGGACGTCTCGGGTGGGATTGCGACCGCGGTGACGGGATGCGACGTGGACGAACCCCCCGAGAAGCGTGGCAGAGAGGACGTGGGTGAGGTGGTCCCACCACCACGTCTCGTCGTAGAGGTCGAGCATGCCGACAGCGTGAGCGAGCATCGTGCACTCGGTGTACACCCGCTGCCACGGTTGGTATTCGACGCCGTACACTCGTTCGACGACACTCGGGAGATACGTGCCCAAAAACATGAACGCGGTGTTCGCGACGGCGTTCGGGTTTCGTTGCCGGATTCCCTCGACGAACACGGCGACAGTCGCGCCTCTGATGATACACTCACCCAACTGCGTCGCCGAGGTCGGCGTGTCTCGTTTCATGAACAGAACCTACAGTCGGTACGAAATCAGTGAAGAAAGAGTTTAGTGACCGCTCGAACCGCGCGCAGAGCACCCGAGACAGGAGCGACGCCGAACTCGTTCCGCCGACCACGCGGGAAACCGAGCGTCTGCCGCCAAAACCACGAATAGTGTGTGAGCAATGCAATACCCATATTGGTCGGGCGCCGTCGATGAAACTCACGAGGAGACGCGGTTGGTTGGCTGTTCACCTTACGAAGGGGTAAACACAGTAACAGGACCGGCGAGTGAGAAACGTAGGAGCAGTGGTACGCGACATCTCGATGGACGTTAACAGTATTGTAAAAACGCGATCCTAACATCGGAGAGCTACCTATTATAGCAGTGATAGAACGAGACAGGGACCGTACGTGTAAATAGTGCGGTGACGAAAGCTCACGCGTTTGATTGAATGGTAGTGTTTGTAATATGCAATTCTATGTGGCGAACATCAGCACGCCTTCGACGTGTATCGTCCGAGTTCGACCGACGAGCGTTCGCTCCACGCGGTCACGGCGAACGGATCCGTCCAGTGACGCAGCTGTTCCGCCTCTCGAAGACGAACGGCGGCGACAGCTCTCGGGGAGAACCGAATCCGACGCCGTTCGTGTCGTGTGAACGCTTATCAACTACCGGTGGTTCAGGAGTGTTGCCCGCGGCATCGCCTAGTTTTCTTCCCTCACGGTCGTCGGTCCAAAAGGAAGCGGTCGGTCGAACCTGGGTCGACTCTCGTCCTACGTCACCGACTACCACGCGAAATAACAGAATTAGTTCTGTGATGGCAACGGGGCGTTACCAGACCGTCGGGCTATAAAAACGTTCGCGCGTCGCGAACTGGGGACGTGCGGCCGAGCGGTAATGTACCGACGCGACTCGGTTCGTCGGCCACTTCTCTGTGACGGGATATCCGTGGTTTTCGTACTTCTTACCTCGACGTGCAACGGTCCAACGATATACTTCCGCCGGGGTTCCGAGACAGAGTTCGTAATAACTGTTCGCGCTTCGGGAACGGTAGATCATCGTCAGGTCGTTTCTCCCGTCGGGGTGTGTGGTACGGAGCACCTGAGTCGGGACGAGAGAGGCTGGAGAGTGGATAAGACCGCGAAGCGGCGGCGCGAGTGCAGTCACAAACAGTTTTGGTGGTTCCGTCCGACCGATGGCTATGACGAACCGGGACACGGGACGGGTGCTCCAGACGACCGCGCTCTCCCTTCAGTTGGTCGAGCACATCCTCGAACTGGAGGGGGCGAGTCTGGCCGAACTCGCGGAGGCATCGGGGCTCGCGAAGAGCACCGTCCACAGTCACCTCAACACGCTCGCGAAGCACGGATACGTTATCAGCGAGGACAACCGGTACCATCTCGGCGCGAAGTTCTGCCACCTCGGCGACTACGTCAGAACCCGAAAGGAGTATCGCCGCATCGCCGAGGAAGCGATCGCTCACCTCTCGCAGGAGTCGGCGTTGGAGGCGGATTTCGCCGTCGAGGAGAACGGCCGGATCGTCTCGATGTACGGTGACCTCGACTTCACGAACTTCCCGCAGTTTCTCGTCGACGGGAGCCCCTTCCACATCCATACGACCGCCTCCGGAAAGGCGATCGTCGCCGAGTACCCGCGAGAGCGGGTCCGGGAGATCGTCGACCGATGGGGGCTTCCTGCGGCGACGGAGCGCTCGATTTCGACGGAGGAGGCGCTGTTCGAAGAACTCCGACAGGTCCGAGAGCAGGGGTACGCCGAGAGCGACGGGGAGGGTATCGAAGGTCTCTGGGCCGTCGGCAAGGCGGTGAAATCTCCCCGCGGGGAGGTGTACGGTTCGTTGAACCTCTCCGGTCCGTCCTACGCTATCGACGACGAGACGAAGGCAGCACAGGTCGAGTTGCTAAACAAGGCGGTAGCGACGTTCGAGCGGGAGGTGTCGGAGATGTACGGCGCGACATCTGGCGGGGAGGGTGCCTGACCGGCGAACCGAGAAAACGGTGCTGTCGGCGAATCGTCGACGGATTACGCCGGGACCGCGTCGTCCGGAACCACACCGTCGTTCGTCCATCCGCGGCGTTCGTAGTACTCGTCGAGCGCCGTCTCGAAGTCGGGGAGGTCGTACGGGAGCACGTCGTCAGAGCGGTCGAAGCCACGCTGGTTGTTGAAGTGGCGTTCCAGCGCGACGACCCGATCACCCACCTCGAGCAGTTCCTCGAACTCGGCGCCGAACAGCATCTCGTACCGCTCGGGCGTCATGTAGTCACGGGAGAACTTGCAGACGACGCCGCTGTCGTTGAGCGCCATCTGGTTCTCCTTCTCGATGAGGCGCCGGGGCTTGCCGTCGAGTCCGGTCGGGTCCATCGCGTCGTCCTCGGGGACGAGCGGGTACTCCTGCGAGTAGAAGACGGCGTACATGTGGTCCGCGCCGCGGTTCGCCACTGCGTACGACAGCCCCTGTCCGTGGAGGACGCGCCCCTCGTGGGCGGCGAAGTCGAGCCCCTTCACCGTCCAGTTCTCGACGCCGAGTTCGTCGTGGACGCGGTCGATTCCTTCGGCGAGGTCGTCGCCGACGCCCTCCCGATGGGCGATCTTCTCGACGAGGTCCCAGATGAGCTCCCGGTTGCCGAACTCGTCTTCGCTCGCGAGGTACGCGGCGACGGTGTTGCCCGCCGAGATGGCGTCCAGTCCGAGTTCGTCGCAGAGTTCGTTGGACTTCATCACGTCGACGATGTCGTCGACACCGGAGTTCGACCCGAACGCCATCGCCACCTCGAACTCCGGCCCCTCCGTCTCGACGCCGCGCTCCTCGTCTCTCGTCGGAAGCTTACAGGCGAACGCGCAGGCCGAACAGGTCCCTTTCTTGTACTTCTTCGACTCGACAGCGTCGCCGTTGATACCTTCGACGCCCTCGAACTGCTGCTCGGAGAAGTAGTACGAGGGCAGGCCGCCGATCTCGTTTGCGAGGTCCATCACCGCGACGGTCCCCTGGCGTTTCATGATGTGGTCGTCGGTCGCCGCCTCGCGGTGAATCTCCATCTGTCCGGACGGGACCTCGATGTCGGGCGCGGAGTCGCCCTCGAAGCTGATCGCCTTGACGTTCTTCGAGCCCAGCACCGCACCGAGTCCGCCGCGGCCAAACGCGCGCTCGTCGCTCGTCATGATGGAGGCGAAGCGGACGTGATTCTCGCCCGCCGGGCCGGCGACGGCGAGGTTCTCGACGCCGAGTCCGTGCTCGTCCTCCATGTACGCACCCACCTCGGAGACGGTCGCCCCTTCAAGCTCGGGCACCGCCTCGAACTCGACGCTCTCGTCGGTGACGTGGACGGCGAGTAGTTCGTCGCTCGCGCCGACGAGTTCGACCGCGGCGTACCCCGTATCGGCGAAGTTTCTGGACATGAACCCGCCGGCGTTCGACGAGACCAACCCGTCGGTGAGCGGCGAGACGCCGGTACAGTTCATCCGGCCGGTGAAGCTCATGTTCGACACCTGCATCGGCCCCGTCGTGAAGAACAGGCGATTCTCCGCGCCGAACGGGTCGACGTCGAACGGAATCCGGTCGTGGGCGAGTTTCGTCGCGACGCCGCGGCCGCCGATGTACGATTCGAGGACGTCGTCGACGTTCTCGGTTCGGCTCTCTCGGGCCCCGACGTCGACCGTCAGGAGCGGTCCAACTGTGTGCAACATTACCGTGATTGTCGCTCGCGCACCGCCAAAGTGGTTACGGATACTGTGTACGTCTTCCATGGGAACCGTGGACAACATTTTTATGACTGTTCCTCATGGTCTCGACCATGACCGCAGGGCCACCGATAGCCGAACTGCACTACGACGATGCACCGAACGTCGACTCCGTTCCGGGACCGAACTCCCGAGCGCTGCTGGAGAAACAGCGCGAGATCGACAGCAGTGCGGTGGCGTATCCCGAGGATATCCCCGTCGCCTTCGAGGAGGGGAAAGGCGCGACCGTCCGCGACGTCGACGGCAACACGTTCATCGACATGTTCGCCGGTATCGGCGTGTTGAACGTCGGCCACGCGAACCCCTACGTTCTCGAAGCCGTCCACGAGCAGGCGGACAAACTCGTCCACACCGTCGACTTCCCGACCGAGGCCCGCCTCGAACTCATCGAGAAACTCGACGAGATCGCCCCCGGTAGCCTCAGCGGCAACAGCAAAGTCGTCTTCGGCGGCCCGACCGGCAGCGACGCCATCGAGGCGTCCATCAAACTCGCGAAGTACAACACGGAGGGGACTGGACTCGTCGCCTTCCGCGGCGCGTACCACGGCGCGACCAGCGGCGCGATGAGTCTCACCGGCAACAAGGGGTTCAAAGGCAACTACACCCCGCTTCTCGCCGACGTGGTCCACGCGCCGTACCCGAACCCCTTCGAGCAGGGCAAGAGCCCGCAGGAGTCGGTCGACCACGCGCTCGAAGAGGTACAGGCCATCTTCGAGGACCCGTACGGCGGCCTCGCGAACCCGGCGGGCATCTTCGTCGAACCCATCCAGGGCGAGGGCGGCGTCGTCGCTCCGCCGAAAGGGTTCCTGAAGGGCCTCCGGGACATCGCCGACGACAACGAGGTGCCCCTCGTGTTCGACGAGATACAGAGCGGCCTCGGCCGCTCCGGGCAGTGGTGGGCCAGCGAGTGGTACGATGTGACGCCCGACGTGATGACCTCCGCGAAAGCGCTCGGCGGCACGGGCTTCCCGCTGTCGGCGACGATGTACCACGAGGACCTCGACACGTGGGGGTCGGGCGACCACGCCGGGACGTACCGCGGCCACGTCGTGGCGATGCGGGCGGGGACCCGCGCCATCGAGTACATCCAGGAACACGACCTGCTGGCGCACGCTCGCGACCTCGGCGACTACATCCGCACACGGCTCGAGGAAGTCGGCGAGAGCAATCCCCGAGTCGGCGAAGTTCGCGGCAAGGGGCTGTTCATCGGCGCGGCGCTCGTCGACGAGCAGGGACGCCCCGACGACGACGCGGCCGACGCCGTCCAGGATTACTGCTTCGAGCACGGCGTGCTCGTCTGGAAGGCCGGCCGCCACGGCAACGTGCTTCGACTGTTGCCGCCGCTCGTGCTCACGGAAGAGCTGGCCGAAACGGCGCTCGACGTCATCGTCGACGCGATAGAGACCGTCACGGCCGAGAAACAGCGCGTCTGAACCGACTCTCGACCGCGACCGGTTTCGACTGATTTCGACCGGACCGATTTCCGACCACACCCGACCCGAAGAATCCACAGAAGATGCCGACCCAACGAATCGTCACGGACGAAGCACCGCGCAACGACAACCCCTACTCGCAGGGCGTCACCGCCGGCGACACGCTGTACGTCTCCGGTTACGGTCCCGTCGACCCGGAGACAGGCGAAGAAGTCGACGGCGACGTACAGGACCAGACCGGGCGAGTGCTCGACAACGTCGCCGCCGTCGTCGACGAAGCGGGCGGTGACGGCCTCGACGACGTCGTCAAGGTGACCGTCTACCTGACGGACCTCGACGACTACGACCGGGTCAACGAAGCCTACGGCGCGAAGTTCTCCGGCGACCCGCCGGCGCGCGTCTGCGTCGAAGTCTCCCGCCTTCCGGGGGACGTCCGCGTCGAGATGGACGCCGTCGCGTATCTCGGATAGGAACAGCCGACCGGCAACCGCCCTTCAGTCGTTCAGTTCTTCTAATCGTCGGTCGCGTCGTTCGGTCGCAGTGTCGATCTGCTCGATGAACGCCGACATCTGCGCTTTCATCTCCGAGCGGACGTCGGCCGCCGAGAACTCGTCGGAGTCGGCGAGCAGTCTGGTGAACGCGCGCAGCTCCTCGTCGGTCAGGTCGGCGAACTCGCCGTACTCCAGTTTGTCGACGACTTCGTCGACGTCGATTCGGCCGACCGGTTCGACGTTGAAGTCGACGGTCACCATCCGGTAGTCGGAGCCGGCGAGCTCCTGTTCGGCCTTGTTGACGCCCTGCGCGAGCATATCCTTGAACGGCGTGTAGTAGCCCATCGTCCCGAGGTGGAGGAACGCGAGCATGTCGGTGATACCCTGCGTGTACGCGTCGCGGGCGTCGTCGTCGGGGTTGAACACCGTCTCTCGGTCTCTGTCTTCGAGATGTTCGAAGAGGATGGTGAAGTCGAGGACGGCGTTGCGCAGTCGGCGACGGATTCGGTTCCGTTTCTGCTTCTTCGAGTGTTCGGTGTAGTCGGTCTTCCGACCCAGGAGGTACTCTCTGTCGCTGGGGGTGAGGATGCCGCGCCCGCGGTCCGCCGAGTAGGCGAGGCCGCCTCGCGTCTCCGCGTTTCCGGGGGCGTCCGTCTCGTCGGGGGTGTTCTCCATACACAGTTCGTGTGGACGGGTGAAAGTAAGTATTACGACCATCAGCGACCGTACAGACTCGTTTTATTCGTTATCGGAGGATAGAGGCACCCCTCAGAATCTGTGTACTAGGGCGTTCGAACTCTCGTTTCGGTTGCCGTTCTCGCTCCTCGGCCTGCTTATCGACCGTCGACTCGGACGTGAACGCCGGGAATGTCGGGAACGCCCCTCTCGCGTTCGGTGGCCGCAGCGGACCGGAGGTCACAGCGGACCTAACCGTCGTTAAATTCAGAGAATAGTAAACGAATACCGTATCCAGCGGTTTCAGTAACCGTAATGTTTAACTGTTTCATTGTTGATAGCCATGACGTGCGACACCGCATAGCACAGTGAGCGTTGACAGGGGACAGGCTCATGCATCCAAGATATCATCCACGCGGCGAACGAAACGACGCACAGTGTGCGAACGACAAGACACCGCCCGATTCCGGTGGGTCGCAGCGTCCAAACGACGGAGCTCCCGTTCGGCGGGAGGGTGGTAACAGATGAGCGCGTCCGACGACCTGGGACCGTTCGGTCGCTTCCGAGAGGAGCTGGACCCGGTGGTGTTCCTCTTCGGTGCGACCCTGACGGTCGGCCTGATAGCGCTGTACTTCATCAACCCGAGCGGCGTCCAGACCGGCATCGACATCGCCAACGGCATCATGAACCAGTATCTCAACTGGGCGCTGTTGCTGATCGTCTTCCTCGTCGTCGTCTTCCTGCTGTTCCTCATCGTCGGTCCGTGGGGTAGCGCCACACTCGGCGACGAACCGCCGGAGTACAGCTTCTTCTCGTTCTTCGCGATGCTGTACTCCGCCGGGTTCGCCGCGGGCGTCGTCTTCTGGGGACCGACCGAGGCGCTGTTCTACTACGACAGCCCGTCGCCGCTGTTCGATGTGTCGGCCGGCTCGCCGGAGGCGATGGTCGTCGCGGTCCAGCAGACGCTGTTCCACTGGGCGCTCCCGCAGCTCGCGGTGTTCACCATCATGGGCATCGCCATCGGCTACTTCACCTACAACTACGAGCACATCCCGCTGCGGGTCTCCTCGGCGCTCGCACCGGTTCTCGGCAAGGACAACCTCGACGGCGTCGGGGCGAAGGTCGTCGACATCATCGCCGTCTTCGCGACCATCGGCGGCGTGGCGACGTCGCTGGGGTTCATCGGCAGCCAGTTCATCACCGGCCTCGACTACCAGTGGGGTATCGACCTCGGGAGCACCGGCGTCATCCTGGTCGTGACGGCGATGACGCTGATGTTCACGCTGTCGATGGTGCTCGGGGTCGACAAGGGCATCCGTCGGCTCTCGAACTTCAACATGATTCTGTTCGGACTCCTCACGGTGACGACGTTCATCGTCGGTCCGTCGGTGTTTCTCGTGCTGCTCGGCACGCAGGCGGTCGGCGGGATGATCACGGACTTCGTCTCGATGAGCCTCTTCACCGGTGCCGGCGCGATGGGCGCGGGGAACCCCGAGGCCACGGAGTGGATGAACGCCTGGACCGTCTTCTACTGGGCGTGGGCGCTCTCGTGGTCGCCGTTCGCGGGGCTGTTCATCGCGCGCATCTCGAAGGGTCGGACCGTCCGCGAGGTCGCGTTCACCGGCATCATCGCCACGTCGGCGGCGACCATCCCGTGGTTCACCGTCGTCGGCGGCTCGGCCGTCTGGGCCCAGCACAACGGCGTCACGGACCTGCTCGGTCCCATCGGCACGCACGGCGAGGCCGTCGCGGGCTACGCGCTGTTCGAGGCGTTCCCCTTCGGCTCGGTGTTCATGATCGCGTTCATGATACTCGTGACGACGTTCTTCATCACGTCGGCGGACTCCTCGACGCTCGCGGTGTCGATGATGACGACCGGCGGGAAGGCCAGCCCCTCGAGCATCAACCGAATCTTCTGGGGCGTCGTCCTCGGGATGTTCGCCGCGATTCTGATGACTCTCGGCGGCGTCAACGCGCTGCAGTCGGCGGTCATCATCACGGGCGCGCCGTTCGCGTTCGTCTGTCTGCTCGCACTGCTCGGACTCATCAAGGAGTTCGGGTCGAACCACGGCCGCGTGGTGCTCCAAGAGCGGACGACGCTGTTCGGCTCGCCGGGCGACGCCGACCAGACGTCGGCGCGCAAGAAGCCCGCGGCCGACGACGACTGACCGGCAGTCGTCGACCGCCACCTCTCGACCGCCTTTCGTCGAGGTCAGCGGCCGCTACGGGGTCGCCGACGCTGTCAGACCATAACAAGTTTTAATGTATGCCATACACGTTCTTTGTGTATGGACAGGGATACCGCGGAGCCCGACACAGCTACGCTTCCCGGACCCAACGCGCGCGACTGGATCGAGTTCCACACCGAACACGCGGCGCCGAGCGAGTACTCCCACGAGTTCGTCTGGGACGTGACCGCCGAGGCCGACGGCCCGTTCGTCACCGACGTCGACGGCAACGTTCTCCTCGACTTCACGTGTCACATCGGCGCGGCCCCGCTCGGCTACAACAACGAGAAAATCGTCTCGAAACTCCGCGAGTTCGACCTCGTCGAGCCGATGAAGATAGCCGGCCAGGACATGTACTTCGGTGCGGGGGCTGACCCCGAAACCGCCGAGTTTCCCGGCGCGAGCCACCTGATGGAGAAGCTCGTCGACGTGTCGAGTCAGTACGGGATGGACACGGTGTTCCTCTCGAACTCGGGCGCTGAGGCCGTCGAGAACGCGGTGAAGATAACGCACGACCACAACCCGGCCGCGAAGTACGCCTACGCGTTCGACGGGAGTTTCCACGGCCGCACTCTCGGGACGCTGTCGCTGACGTTCTCGAAGTCGGTGTACACCCGTCACTACCCCGAAATCTCGGGCGTCAAAACGATACCGTTCTGCGACTGTGCCGACGCGGACGACTGTGACTGCGGCTTCGTCGGCGCGAACGGCTCGCAGTTGCGCGACTCGCTCGAACCCGAGGGCGGCCACGTCGACCCCGACGAGGTCGCCTTCGCCGTCCTCGAACCCATCCAGGGCGTCGGCGGCTACCGCTTCCCGAACGAGGCGTTCATGGCCGAGGTGGGCGACGTCTGCGAGACGTACGACATCCCGCTCGTCGTCGACGAGATACAGTCGGGCGTCGGCCGGACCGGCGAGATGTGGGCCTCGGACCACTACCCCATCGAACCGGACGTCATCGCGAGCGCGAAGGCGCTACGCGTCGGCGCGACCATCTCGAAGAGCGAGATATTCCCCGCCGAGAAGAACCGACTCGGGTCGACGTTCGGCGGCGGCGACCTCCTCGCCTCGATGCAGGGGGCGTTCACGCTCGACGCCATCGAGGAACACGACCTCCTGGAGAACGCGACCGAGCGCGGCCGTCAGGCCAAAGAACTGCTGCGCGACAACGCGCGCGAGTACGTCGACGACATCCGCGGCAAGGGTCTGATGCTCGCCGTCGAGTTCGACACCAAGGAGCGCCGCGACGCCGTGGTTCGAGCGGCGCTGAAACGCGGTCTGCTCACCCTCGGCTGCGGGAAGAAGACAATTCGCCTGCTCCCGCCGCTGGATTCGACGGAGCGCGAAATCGAGATGGGTATCGGCATCTTCAACGAGGCGATTGACGACGTCGCCTCGAAGGCGCCAGCCTGAGACGGTCGGGAGCCACTCGAAGTTCCCGGCCTGAGACGGTCGGAGCCGCTCAAAGAGCGACCGGAAGGAAACAGCGCAAAAACGCGTGACGGCGTCGAACCGTCAGCTATACTCGTGCTTCGCTATACGTCCCTGTCGAGGCTGTGCCTCGCGACGCTGACGCCGTCCAACGCCTCGAGTTCGGCCACCACGTCGCGCAGGTGGTCGGGGCCGCTCCCCGCGACACCGAGGCGGACCGGCGTCCGATTGAGGTCGTCGGCCGCCGTGCGCCGGGTGCGTTCCAGCGCGTCGAGTTCCGCACCCTCCCGCTCGACGACGTCGGTCACGTCGCCGAGAGCCGTCGGCCACTCCGCGAGTTCCAGACGGAGTTCGGCGGAGCGGCCGAGTCGCTCCAGACCGACCCGACAGAGTTCGGCGTGGTCGGCGAGATTCGCGTTCCCGCCGGAGACCACCGCGACGACTCGCTCGCCCTCGACGTCGACGGCTCCCGAGAGAAGCGCCGCGACCGGAGCGGCTCCCGCCGCCTCGGCGACCGTTTTTGCTCGCTCGGCGAGGAGCGCCGTGGCGACGGCGATATCTCCGTCGGTCACCGAGACGACGTCGTCGACGCGCTCGCGGACGGCGGCGAACGTCTTCTCCAGCAGCCGGGCGTCGGCGATACCCTCCGCGACGGTGTCGACCTCCGAGAGCGTGTGTATCTCGTCGCGTTCGAGCGAGGGTTTGGCGTGGGCGGCCCCCTCGGGTTGGACGCCGACGACGCGAACGTTCGGATTATCGGCTTTCACCGCCGTCGCGATACCCGAAATCAGTCCGCCGCCGCCGATGGAGACGAGGACGGTGTCCACATCGGGCATCTGTTCGACGAGTTCGAGGCCGACGGTCCCCTGGCCGGCGATGACGCGCTCGTCGTCGAAGGGGTGGACGAACGTCAGATTCTCCGCCTCGGCGAGTTCCAACGCGTGCTCGTACGACCGTTCGTAGTCGCCGCCTTCGACGACGACCTCGGCCCCGTAGCCGCGCGTCGCGTCGATCTTCGCCGCCGGCGTCACCTCCGGAACGACGATGGTCGCGTCGATGTCGAGCAACCGTCCGGCGAGGGCGACGCCCTGTGCGTGGTTGCCGGCGCTGGCGGCGACCACACCGGTCTCCGTCTCCGCTTCGGAGAGTTGGGCCATCGCGTTGTACGCGCCGCGAATCTTGAACGACCCCGTCCGCTGGACGTTCTCCAGTTTGAGCCCGACCGCGTCGGCGCCGCTGCGCTCGGCGAACGTCGTCGACCCGTCGAGCGGCGTCCGGTGGACGACCTCTTCGAGTCGTTCGCGGGCGGCTTCGACGTCGGCAGCGGTGACGACTTCGTCGGCGGACGGTACGTCGCCCGACGACCCGGAATCGTCGGACTCTCCGGAGCCTTCCGGGTCGCCGGAGCCTTCCGGGTCGCCGGAACCTCCTGAATCTCCGGAGGGCGAGCTCACGGTCCGTCCTCCGCGACGGCGAGAATGGACTCCGTGAGCAGTTCGACGCCGGTTTCGAGGCTTCGCTCGTCGACGTCGAACGTCGGCGTGTGGTGACTCGTCGGGTGGTCGGTGCCGACGATGAGATACGACGCGAGGCCGCCCTCTCGTTGGACGCGCTGCATGAGGAACGTCGCGTCCTCGCTCGCGCCGAAGTCGGCGGTCGGGACGACGGTGTCGACGCCGTCGACCCCCCGGGCGACGTCGGCGACGACGTCGACGAGTTCGGGGTCGCTGTCGGCGCGGGGGCTCTCGCTCGCGACGGTGACGTCGGCCTCGCAGCCGTGCATCTCCGCGGCCGTCTCGAACGTCCGGGTGAGCTCTTCCTTGGCGTACTCCATCAGCGCCGTCGTCTCGCCGCGAGCCTCGGCGACCGCCTCCACGTCCTCGGCGACGATGTTGCTCGCCGTTCCGCCCTCGATTCGCCCGACGTTGATGCGGGTCATCCCGTCGGCGTGCCGCGGGATGCCGTAGACGTTCTGGATGGCGGTTCCGAGCGCCTGAATCGCGTTGTCGCCGTCCTGCGGCGCTTTGCCGGCGTGCGCGGAGGTCCCGTCGATGTCGACCTCGACGTGACACATCGCCAGCGGTCGCTCGATGCCGGCGACGACCTCGCCGGTCGGGTGGTCGAGACCGACGTGGACGGCGAACAGGTAGTCGAGTTCCTCGGCGTACTCGCTTTTCGCCATCGGACAGCCGCCGCCGGAGATCTCCTCGGCGGGCTGGAAGAACGCGACGAGTCGGCCCTCGAAATCGCTGTTCGCTATCGCTTCGACGGTGGCGAGCCCCCAGGTCATGTGGGCGTCGTGGCCGCAGGCGTGCATCGTCTCGCCGGTCTCCGAGCGGAACCCCTCCGCGACCGGGAGGTGGTCGCCGTCGTCGGACTCCTCGATGAACAGCCCGTCGATGTCGACGCGGAGACCGACCGTCGGTCCCTCGCCGCGGTCGAGAACGGCGACGGCGCCCGTGTTGCCGCCGGCCATCTTCTCCAGCAGGTCGTCGTCGACGCCGCGCTCTCGGGCGCGTTCGTACCACGTCTCCAAGCGGTCCTCGGGCGGAACGGCCATCCGGTCGCCGGGGTCGTACGCCTCCGGTCCGACCGCGAGTTCGTCGACGCCGATGTCCCGGAGTTCCTCGACCAGCCGGGCGGTCGTCCGGAACTCGCACCAGCCGGGTTCCGGATACCGGTGGAGCTCTCGTCGCAACTCGCTCAGTCGCGCTCGTACAGACTCGGCCATGCGCTAGTGTGACAGTGACCACGCACTTAACTGTGAACGATTTTCGTTGATGGCGGTTACACAAAAACACTAAGTCGCACTCTAACAATGGTACGACCATACGCGCCGGACGGATGCGCGGGTCGGGAGTGACGGCCAGTCCGACCGCCGCTGTCCGGCAGAGGAAACACTCAGATGACCACGAACCCCGACGTCGTCGTCCTCCGCGAGGGGACGGAAGGACTCTCGATGGAACCGTACGCCGAGCTGTTGCGCGAACGCCTCCCCGACCGGACGGTCGCGCTCGCCCGAACGCCGAAACAGGAACGCGAACTCGTGGCGGAGGCGCGAGTCGTCACCGGAATCGGCATCGACGAGGAGCAGCTCGCGCGCGCCGAACGCCTCGAACTGTTCGCCTGCACGTTCGCCGGCACCGACCACCTGCCGATGGACGCGCTCGAAGAGCACGGCGTCGCCGTCACCAACGCGGGCGGCATCCACGCGCCCGGTATCGCCGAACAGGCCATCGGAAACATGCTCACCTTCACCCGTCGGCTCCACGAGGGGTGGCGACGGAAGCAGCGTTCGGAGTGGCGTCACTTCCAGTCGCACGAGTTCGCCGACAGCACGGTCACCGTCGTCGGACTCGGCTCCATCGGTGAGGCGCTCGTCCAGCGCCTGCAGGGGTTCGAGGTCGACACCATCGGCGTCCGCTACACGCCCGAGAAGGGCGGACCGACCGACGAGGTCGTCGGCTTCGACGAGGACGCGATTCACGACGCGCTCTCGCGCAGCGAGTACGTCGTCCTCGCCTGTCCGCTCAACGACCTGACCCGCGGCCTCGTCGGCGAGGACGAGTTCGCGACGATGCGACCCGATGCGGTGCTCGTCAACACCGCTCGCGGCGGCATCGTCGACACCGACGCGCTCGTCTCGGCGCTTCGCTGGAACAAGATTCGCGGCGCGGCGCTCGACGTGACCGACCCCGAACCGCTACCGGCCGACCACCCGCTGTGGGACCTCGAAAACTGCCTCATCACGCCGCACACGGGCGGTCACACGCCGAAACACTGGGACCGCCTCGCCGACATCGTCGCCGAGAACGTCGACCGCCTCGACGCGGGCGACGAACTGGTGAACCAACTGCTCGCGCCGGAGTCGGCCTGAGCGTCGTCGATGACCGCGACAGACCCCTCAGCCGACCCGACCGCGACCGATTCTTCGGCCGACTCACCCGCGACCGACCCCGCCGTCGACCCGCGCGCGGAGTACGATTACGTCGGCGGCGACGTGGCCCGCCCCGGTCTCGTCCGCGACCTCCAGTCGCGCGTCGACGGCGACGTGCGTTTCGACGAGTACACTCGGCAACTGTACGCGACCGACGCCTCCGCCTACGAGGTCGTCCCCATCGGCGTCGTCTTCCCCACGTCGACGGCCGACGTTTCGGCAGTCGTCGACTACTGCGCCCGGCGTGGGATTCCGGTTCTCCCACGCGGCGGGGGTACGAGTCTCGCCGGGCAAGCCGTCAACGAGGCGGTCGTCCTCGATTTCTCCCGGTACATGGACGGCGTCGTCGATATCGACCCCGACGAGGAGAGAGCGACCGCGCAGGCCGGGACGGTTCTCGCGGACCTGAACGAGCGCGTCGCCCCCCACGGACTGAAGTTCGCACCCGACCCGGCGGCGGGCGACCGGAGCGTCCTCGGCGGCGCTATCGGCAACAACTCGACCGGTGCGCACTCGCTGAAGTACGGGAAGACCGACTACTACGTCGAGGAAGCGGAGGTCGTCCTCGCCGACGGCACCGTGACGACGTTCGGCGAAATCGAGGTGTCGGAACTCCGCGAGAAAGCCGACCCCGAGTCGAGCGCGTGGGGCGACACGGAACCGGAGAGCGACCTTCTCCCCCGAATTTACGCCGAGGTCATTCGCATCCTCGACGAGGAAGCCGACGAGATAGACGAGCGCTACCCCGAACTGAAGCGCAACGTCTCGGGATACAACCTCGACATGCTCGTCGACGAAGCCCGCGGCGAGCGTCGGACACCCGACGACTCGGGAGTCGACCCCGACAGTGAGGCGGGAACCGTGAACCTCGCGCGCCTGCTCGCGGGCAGCGAGGGGACGCTCGCGGTCGTCACCGAGGCGACCGTCTCGCTCGAACCGATTCCCGAGACGAAGGCGGTCGCGCTCCTGACCTACGAGGACGTCTACGACGCCGCCGCCGACGTCGCGCCCATCCTCGAACACGGCCCCGCCGCCGTCGAACTCATCGACGACGTGCTCATCGACCTCGCGCTCGAAACCGCCGAGTTCCGCGACGTGGCCGCGTCGCTCCCGGAGGGGACGCGCGGCGCGCTGCTCGTCGAGTTCTACGCCGACTCCGAGGCTGACGGCCGCCAGCAGGTCGCCGACCTCCTCGCCTCGCGCGTTCCATCGGCGACGCCCGAGACGACGCCGTCTGCGGGGGCCGAACTCGCCGACGACGCCCGCGCGTTCGCGGCGCTGGAAGCGCACGACGCCGAGGAGCGCGCCGGGCTCTGGAAGATGCGAAAGGCGGCCGCGCCGATTCTGCTGTCGCGGACGACCGACGAGAAACACATCTCGTTCATCGAGGACTGCGCGGTGCCCGCCGAACGACTCCCGGAGTACGTCGACCGGTTCCGCGAGGTCATCGACGAGTACGACGCGAACACGAGCTTCTACGCCCACGCCGGGCCGGGCGTCCTCCACGTCCGTCCGCTCGTCAACACGAAGACCGTCGAGGGGCTGGCGGCGTTCGAGCGTATCGCCGACGCGGTGACGGAGTTCGTCGTCGAGTTCGGCGGCTCGGTGTCGGGCGAGCACGGCGACGGCCGAGCGCGCTCGCAGTGGAACCGGAGACTGTACGGCGACCGCCTCTGGCGGGCGTTCCGCGACCTGAAGACCGCGTTCGACCCCGACTGGCTGTTGAATCCCGGTCAGGTCTGCGGCTACGACGAGTCGGAGACGCCGCCGGCGGACGTACCCCCGCGGGCGAACGTCGTCTCGATGACCGAGAACCTGCGGTTCGACCCCGACTACGAGTTCGACCCCGACTTCGACCCCGCACTCGAGTGGGAGAACGCGAACGGTTTCCAGGGGATGGCCGAACTCTGTCACGGCTGCGGCGGCTGCCGCGGGGAACAGGACACGACGGGCGGCGTGATGTGTCCGACGTACCGCGCCGCCGACGAGGAGAGCCTCTCGACCCGCGGGCGGGCGAACATGCTCCGACAGGCGATGAGCGGCGAGCTCTCCGAATCGAGTCACGACGTCGAGTTCATGCGCGAAATCGTCGACCTCTGCGTCGGCTGCAAGGGCTGTGCGCGCGACTGCCCGAGCGAAGTCGACATGGCGAAGCTCAAAGCCGAGGTCGAACACGCCCACCACGAGCGCCACGGTGCGAGCCTGCGCGACCGCCTGTTCTCGGAGGTCGACCGCCTCAACGCCCTCGGGTCGGCGCTCGCTCCCGTCGCGAACCTCGCACCGAAGCTCCCGGGCGCGCGGACGGTACTGGAGAAGACCGTCGGTATCGCGCGGGAACGGTCGCTGCCGACGTTCCACCGCGAGACGTTCGTCGACTGGTTCGACGAGCGCGGCGGCTCCCGCGTTCCGGCGTCGTCGGCCGACAGGCGGGTTCTCCTGTTCCCCGACACGTACACGAACTACAACCACCCCGAGGCCGGGAAGGCGGCCGTTCGCGTGCTCGAAGCGGCGGGCGTCCACGTCGCGCTCCCCGACGGCGTCACCTCGACCGGCCGGCCCGCCCACTCGAAGGGCTTTCTCGACCGCTCGCGGGAGCGCGCCGAGACGAACGTTGCGGCGCTGGCCCCCCGCGTCGCCGACGGCTGGGACGTCGTGCTCGTGGAACCGTCGGACGCGGTGATGCTGCAGTCGGACTACCTCGACCTGCTCGGCGGGTCGTCGAAGGAGGGCGACGCGGGTCGAGCAGTCCCCGTCGCGGACGTCGAAGCCGTCGCGGCAAACACCTACGGCGTGATGGAGTATCTCGACGCGTTCCGCCTCGACGAGGCGCTATCGCCGTCGGCACCCGCCGAGTCGCTGACGTACCACGGCCACTGCCACCAGAAGGCGACGCGGAAAGACCACCACGCCGTCGGCGTCCTGCGGCGCGTTGGCTACGAGGTCGACCCGCTGGACTCGGGCTGTTGCGGGATGGCCGGGAGCTTCGGCTACGAGGCCGAACACTACTCGATGAGCAGAGCTATCGGCGAGATTCTGTTCGACCAGGTCGAGGAGAGCGGCGGCGAAACCGTCGTCGCACCCGGCGCGTCCTGTCGGACCCAACTCGGCGACCGCGACGAGTCGGCACCGGAACCGCCCCACCCCATCGAGAAAGTCGCCGAGGCGGTCGGGCGCTGACGCGACAATCCTAGGGCCACAAAAATAGAGAGCGGTCGAACGGTCAGCGCGAACGCCGTATCAGGGCCACAGCCCGCGCGTCGCCTTCGCTTCGCCGATGCGCGATAGCGCGACCGCGTAGGCGCCGTCGCGCCACGTCAGGTCGCGCTCGTCGACCTCGGTACGGACGGCGTTCCACGCCTTCAGCATCTCCGTCTCCAGTTCCTCGTGGACGCGGTCGAGCGGCCACGTTCGGCGGTTGATGTCCTGGAGCCACTCGAAGTACGAGACGGTGACGCCGCCGGCGTTGGCGAGGATGTCCGGTATCACGGGAATCTCCCGCTCTTCGAGAATCGTGTCGGCGGCGAACGTCGTCGGTCCGTTCGCGCCCTCGACGACGAGCTTCGCCTGCAGATCGTCGACGTTGTCGGCGGTGATGGCGTTGCTGACGGCCGCCGGAATAAGCACGTCGACGTCGAGTTCGAGGAGTTCCGCGTTCGTGAGCGACTCCGGCGCGTCGTAGCCCGACACCATACCCGGGCGCTCGTCGTGTCCCTCGACGTCGTTCGTGTCGAGGCCGTCGGGGTCGTAGATGGCGCCGTTGACGTCGCTGACGGCGACGACCTTCGCGCCCCACTCGTCGAGGAGGCGGGCGGCGTTCGCACCGACGCTGCCGAAGCCCTGGACGGCGACGGTCGTCTCCTCGACGTCCCAGTCGTAGTAGTCGATGGCCTCGCGCGTGACGATGGCGACGCTCCGGCCGGGTGCCTCCTCGCGGCCGTGACTGCCGCCGATGGACGGTGGCTTACCGGTGACGATTCCGGGTGTCGTCTCGCCCTCCTGCATCGAGTAGGCGTCCATGAACCACGCCATCGTCTGTGGGTCCGTTCCCATGTCCGGCGCCGGAACGTCCTTTTTCGGCCCGATGACGTCGCGTATCTCCTCGGCGAAGCGCCGGGTGAGCCGTTCGCGCTCCCGGTCGGAGAGCGTCTTCGGGTCGACGGCGACGCCGCCTTTCCCGCCGCCGAAGGGGAGGTCCATCACGGCGCACTTCCAGGTCATCCACATCGAGAGGCCGATGCACTCCTCGGCGTTGACCTCCGGGTGATAGCGCAGGCCGCCCTTGTACGGCCCGCGCACGTCGTCGTGTTGGGCCCGGAAACCGGTGAACACCTCGAGCGTCCCGTCGTCGCGGCGCAGCGGGATGGAGACTTGCTGGACTCGGGTCGGGTGTTTCAGCCGCTCGACGACACCCGCGTCGATGTCGACGTTGGCGGCTGCGCGTTCGAGTTGTCGACGGGCGTTCGACAACGTCGATTCGGAGTCGGTCATCTCTGTGGAGTCCGTCGCCCGTTCAGTTTTCTCTGTCGGTTCTGTCGTCGTCATCTCAGGCGGTGAACAGCCGTCGGGGGAAGTCGGCGAGCGGTTCTGCTCCGTTCGACGTGACGTGGAACGTCTCGCTGAGTTCGACGCCGAAGTCGTCGAACCACAGTCCCGGGATGGTGTGGAACGTCATGCCCTCTTCGAGCACCGTCTCGTCGCCGGGACGGAGACTCGCCGTGTGTTCGCCCCAGTCCGGCGGGTAGCCGAGCCCCATCGAGTAGCCGATGCGGTCGGCCTTCTCGACGCCGTACTTCGCGATGGTGTCGCGCCAGGCTTTCTCGACGGACTCGCAGGTGACGCCGGGTTCGACGGCGTCGAGCGCCGCCTCCATCCCCTCGACGACGATCTCGGCGGTCTCTTCGACCTCCTCGGGCGGGTCGCCGACGAACGTCGTCCGCGCGAGCGGCGAGTGGTAGCGGTGTCGACAGCCCGAAAGTTCGATGAGCACCGGGTCGCCGTTCCGGAAGGGACGGTCGGTCCACGTCAAGTGCGGCGTCCCGGTGTAGTCGCCCGACGGCATCAACGGCACGATGGCGGGGTAGTCGCCGCCGTACTCGTCGGTGCCGTCGATGAGCGCCGAGTAGATGGCCTCCGCCGCCTCGTACTCGGGGACGCCCTCGCCGATGGCGTCGAGGCCGGCCTGCATCGCGTTCTCGGAGATGCGGGCGGCCTGTTTCATGTACTCCAGTTCCGCCTCCGACTTCTTCACGCGCACCCAGTTGACGAGCAGCGTGATGTCCTCGAAGTCGGCCTCGGGCAGGTTCTTCTGGAGGCGCGTGTATGACTTCGCGGTGAAGTAGTACGCGTCCATCTCCAGCCCGATTCGGCCGTCGTCGACGCCGAGTTCCGAGAGTATTTCGGCGAAGAAATCCATCGGGTGGAGGTCCCGCGGCGACTGGACGTGGTCGTCGCTGTACGGGCGGATGCTCTCCTCGGAGAGCCGCGTCGTCGCGCGCGCGCCCGTCGCGTCCATCTGTCGGCCGACCCACATGGGTTCGTCGCGGTCGGGGGTGAGGACGACGGCCTGGTGGACGTAGAACGACCACCCGTCGTAGCCGGTGAGGTAGTTCATGTTCGCCGGGTCGCTGACGACGGCGGCGTCTAACCCCTCCTCCTCCATCCGTTCTTTCGTCCGAGCGATTCGTCGGTCGTACTCCGCTGTATCGAACACCGCTTGAGCCATGACAACGTCTCGCGTTGACGGTTCGGGGAGGGACTGTATAACTTTTTTGTGTACGTTAGAAACGGATTCTGTGTACCCCTCGCCGAACGCGGACGAATAACGGGACCGGATTCGCGCCACCGTGACCCAGAAACCGCCTCGACGACGGTAGAACCCCTCGAAAACGGCGAACTTCCCCTGTCGCGGTAAGAGAGATTATCCCCGCTACGTGCGTACTGATAGCATGGCTACCGAACGACCGCGCAAGACCCGTCACGGGGAGATAGCGGAGATTCTTCGGGTGAAGGACGGCGGCGTGCGGGAGACGCGAGACGAGGCGGACAAGTACACCGTCGTCGGAGCCGCCCGACGACGGACGTTCGCGAACTGGTTGACGCCAATCGAGGAGCACTTCGTCTGCCACAGAAACGACATTCCGGCCATCGACGCCGAGGCGTGGACCGTCTCGCTCACCGGTCAACTGGCGGGAGCGGTCTCGGTGGCAGCCCTCAAAGAGGAGTTTCCGCGGGTCGCAGTGGCGCACACGATGGAGTGCGCGGGCAACGGCCGAGGGCAGCACCGACCGGAGACGGGGAGCGTTCAGTGGGGGTTCGAGGCCGCCGCCACCGCTATCTGGACCGGAGCCCCCGTCAGTTCGATTCTCCGCGCGAACGGCGTCACCGCTCCGAGCGATGGGTGGCTGACGGCTATCGGGGGCGACCTCTCGGACGACGGAGACGTGTTCGCGCGGTCGATTCCGCTCTCGAAGGCGTTCGACGACTGTATTCTGGCCTACGAGATGAACGGCGAACCGCTCCCGCGAGAGCACGGCTACCCGGTTCGACTCGTCGTGCCCGGCTGGTACGGCGTGAACAACGTCAAGTGGGTCGAGGAACTCAGAGTGATGGACTCGATGGTGACGGAAGGCTCGCTCGACCGCTCTGGTGAGCACGCGTTCTGGCAGCAGGTCGCTTACCGCATCCACCCGCGCGGTGTCGACCCCGACGCGAACGAATCGGTGGAGACGGTCGATACGTGGGAGCAACTCGAAGGGGCCGTCGACCACCCGTACACGTTCGACGGGAACGTGAAGTCGGTTATCGGAACTCCGGACGGAGAGAACGCGGTGACGCCGCGGGACGGCGCCGTCGAAGTTCGTGGCGTCGCGTGGGCGGGCGACGACGCGGTCGAACGCGTGGAGGTTTCGACCGACGGCGGACGGAGTTGGAGCGACGCGGAGCTGTTCGGCCCGGAGTACGCCGGCGCGTGGCGGCTGTTCCGGTACGACTGGCGCGCCGAACCGGGCCGACACGCGCTGCTGTCGCGTGCGACGGACGACCGGGGGCGACGACAGCCGGCGACGATTTCGGAACCCGACGACTGGCGCGACGCGCTCGACGAAGACGCCTACCCCTGGAACGAGGGCGGATACGCCGCGAACGCCTACGAACCGAACGGCGTCGAAGTAACGGTGCTCGACTCCGACGGCGGCAGTCGAACCGAGGGGTGAGTCACCCCCGATTCAGAGTTCGTCCGCCCAGGGCCAGTCTTTCGGCCCGCCCCACGGCCACGCGTCCGTCGCCTTCATCCCGACGTCGAAACCCTCGTCCAGACACGCCTGTTTAATCTCCTCGTCGTCGACGTGGTCGGTCTCGACGTCGCTCCGGGCGAGTCGCGCGACGCCCGCGGCACAGAGAATCGACATGTCGCGCAGGTCGCGCACGTCGAGTTTGTCGAGGGTGTCGCCGTGGGTATGGCCCCACCCGCGGCCGCTCCCGTCCGAGGACGAGCGACCCTGAGCGCCCGGGACGCCGCGCTGGACGAACGGCCAGTGGTCGCTGTTCGGTCGGATTCCGTCCTCGGTGTGGACGGGAATCTCGTACTCCTCGCTGACGGCGTCGAACGCGTCGGCTATCGCCTCGAAGCCGTGGCTGTGGATTTCGAGGTTCCGCGAGTAGCCCGCGCCGTCGACGTTGACGACGCACTTCACGTTCTCCAGGTCGTGGGTGTGGCTCCAGTAGTACGACCCGTAGAGGCCGGTCTCCTCGGCCCCGAAGACGACGAGGCGAACTTTCGTCTCCAACTCGTCCGCGACCTGTGCCAACATCTTCCCGACTTCGACGACCATTGCGGTGCCGAACCCGTTGTCGTTGGCGGCGGTCCCCACGTCGTGGCCGTCGACGTGCGCGGTGAACAGCACCTCCTCGTCGGTGTCGGGACCGACCGTCGCCTCGATGTTGCGCGAGGTGCCGCGGCCGACCTCGGCCTCGACCGAGAGGTCGGCCTCGACGGTGCCGGCGTCGCAGTAGCGCTGGAGTCGCGCACCGGTTTCCTTGCTCACACCGACGGCCGGAATCGGGCCGGGGCCGTTCACGCTGCCGATGTTGCCCGTCGGCGGCAGCGCTCCCTCGATGTGGTTGTAGAAGACGAACGCCGCGGCACCGGATTCGGCGGCGTAGTGGTACTTCTCCGACCGGTGGACCCACCGCCCGTAGTCGTCGGGGGTGAGACTGGACGCCATCGCGATGTCGCTCGAGAGGTCCACGCCCTCGAAATCCTCGGGCAGTCCGTAGCCCATGTCGACGAGTTCGCCCGTCACCTCGCCGGAGGGCGTCCCCGGCAGTTCGACGAGTTCGTGCGACCGACCGAACGTCGTCTCTCGGTCGCCGTGTTCGACGGCG